>DUSS01000059.1 GCA_012842495.1 Candidatus Fermentithermobacillaceae bacterium | reverse complement strand
GCAGGTCTGACCTACTCCTGCAGCCACGATGTACTGCAAGGGAATCGTTGGGAAGCGGGGCAGACCCAAAAGGAGGCCGGGGGGTTCGTGGGCTTTCCCGGTGTTGGATGGTTGTGTGAAACGGGTACTGTACCCGTTTTTTAGACATGCCGTCTGGAGCCGGACCGGCCCCCGAGCGAAAAGGCCTCCTGGACCGGAATAGTTGAATGAGGGTACCGCCGGACACCGCTATGGAGGGCAGACCCCGTGGTGAGGCCGCACCGTGTCCGACGAGGAGGATCGATACCGGTGAATTTCGCACGACATTACGTGAGTCCCCTTGGACTCTTGCATATGTCGAAATCGGCCATGGGGCAAACGAACAACTGGAAGGCCGTGATCTTTGCGGTTCTCGCCGTCCTCTCGTCTTTCACACTGGGGCTTGGCCCCATCGCACTGGGGGTCCCGGCTGCCGTGGTGAGCCGCTCCTTCTGGCCGGCCCTGTGGGTGCTCCTGGCGATTTAGCTGGTAACTCCCGTTGCCTCGCCTTCTGGCCCATCTCTTTCTCTCGTACCGGTACGCGGCAAAAGTCGCCTAACTCCAGGAGGGAACGGCTACAAACGCGGTGCCCTACGGAGACGATGACGCGGAGGACCACAACTAGGGTCCCCCACAGGAACTGAGACCCGGCCCATCACGTCCGTACGGAAGAAGGTGGAAACACGGTCCGTGTTCAACAAAAGAAAGTAGGACTCTTACCGAGGTTCTGGGCATGAGGGAGGGGCTGATGATGAGAAAGCGGGGATGGGCTGCGACTGCGGGTTTGCTCTTGCTTGGGGCAATCGTAAAACCCGCTCCTCTGGTGCCGAGACTCCTCAACGAAGTGCTCGAGGCGCGAGCTGGGGATGTGAGTTTCGTGCGTTTTCCGGTGGGAGAGGCAGAGCCCGAACTGGTTTGGCAACTTTCCTCCCCTGGAAGCGGGAACCGCTGGGTGCTCCGAACGTCTTTAGTATGGGTTCCTCTGAAGGAAACCCGTCCCGAGTATGACCGGAGGAGGAGCTGAACATGGGCAGGATCAGGCTTCTTCGTTGTGTGCTTTGCGGACTTGTGACTGCTGCGGTCATGTGGAGCTCGAGTGGGTGTCTCCCGAAGACGGGGGAGGAGAAAACTGAACCACCGGACTCGTCCTTCACGGCAGTGGTGGAGAAGATCACCGCGTTTCGGTTCGACGGCACCGACCCGATTGAGGTGACCGACGCACGTGCGGTGGAGCTCTTCAAGAAGTGTCTTCTTGAGGCCGAGGTTTCGGTTCCGGGGGAGGACGATATGCGAGTCACGAGGCAGGTCACGTTGCGTCTGGGTAACGAGTGGATGTCCGAGCCCTGGTCGTTTTCCTACTTTGACCTGCCTCCGGGGAACCCTTCGTACGTGCGCTGGGGAGATAAGTGGTACAAGATCCCCGGGCGTTTCTGGCCCATGGCGGATGCCGTAAGGCAATTCCAACCCGGCTCGTTTGACA
Organism: Candidatus Fermentithermobacillaceae bacterium; assembly: GCA_012842495.1. Lineage (GTDB taxonomy): Bacteria > Bacillota > Sulfobacillia > Fermentithermobacillales > DUSS01 > DUSS01. The sequence goes on along the minus strand of DUSS01000059.1, from coordinate 6,316 downwards.
TCGATCCGGACGATCTGGAGTTCCTCCAGGAGTACGGTTGGGAACCTTTCTTTCTCATCAGCAGGACGACGGTGGAGCTTCCTCCCGCCTGGGTCCACAGGCCCGGTGATTTTCCCGACGTGGTCTACTGGGCGTGGAACAATGAGCTCAGCAAGGACATCGGACTCGACCTTACTCCGTACCTGGGGAAGACGGTGGAAGCGCGTCTTTACAAGACCGTGGAGAACCTGCCGGAAATCGTGGGGCCCAACAGAAGCTACGGCAGGGTGGTGGTGGTCCGCTCGGAAGGAAAGATCATAGGAGCGTGGCTTGCGCTCGGGCGTCATTTCTGCTTCGCCTGTTCACTGAAGGGGCGCACCCTTGAGGACGTGACGGGTAAGAGCGTCGACGAATGGCTGACGACCCTCATAGATCCCAACGATCCCATGGAGCGGAGACTTTCCGCGATGACTCCGGAGCAGATCCTGGAGACCTACTATTCCGCCATCGATCGAAAGGATTACGCGACGGCCCACGCTTGCGAGAGCCGCTCGCATCTTCTCGTTTACATCGCATCCAACATGGATGACAGGCGTCTTTACAACGACGGGTTCGGCGAAGACCGTGGGGAGGGTCTTGCGAACTTCATCTCCGTTAAGCTCATCGAAGTGGAACGCGCCGAGGAGTTCGAAAGGGCCGAAATCGGCTACGGTGACGCGCAGTGTTACTGGGTTACGGTGGAGCAGCATCGCCGGGTGGTGGCGGGCGGACCGGACGGACTGTCTCCGTATTTCGTTGTGATGAAGCGGGAAACGCCGGAGACGGGGTGGAGGATCTACAGCATCGGAACGGGACCGTGACGAACGTAATAAGTTTGTAGAGAAGCAGGCACAAGGTGTGACGTGAAGAGCCAGGGGGAGAAGATGCTCATAACCTGCCGCGTACCGCGGGATATATCCTGCCGCCTGAGTATAACGAGGCACGCAATCCCGATGTCACGGTGCATCTCCTCATCAGCCGGGGCAGGGGCACAGCGGGCGGGGCCAACGAAGGACCGGGCCATGTAACCCTCGAGATTCTGGAGACTGAGGATCTGCGGCATGCTGTGGAGACTTTCCTCCACGAAGCAGCTCACCTGATGGACGTGGCTGCATTCCACGGAATGTACAAAGAGTTTGCGGAATCCCATGGCTTGAGCGCTATGAAGAGTGCAGGCGGCTGGGACGCATATCATTTGATTAAAGAAGCGATAACGGGTTCGCTCCTCCCGGGTGGTTGTATCAGTAGCTACTTGGGGCTCGATGTTAGGGATTGGAAAGACTACGCCTCAAAATGCAGATCTTCGGGGGCTCTTGGCAGGGCCGATCTCGCCGAACTCACCGCTCTGTGCATGTCCATAGTCGAAAGTATGTATCTTCAGGAGGAAGAGTTGATGTTGACCTCTTGGTGGCGGTGTACCGGGCGTTTACCAGCCGCGACTGGGAGTCGCTGAAAGGCGGGCGGGAATAACACTTGTCCCGGCGCGCGAACTCTTACCCTGGACTTCAAGGTCTGGGGATGGGAACGGATCCTCCGGTCCTTAACGAGGGAGGGGGAGCGCTTCTCCCGACCCCAGGTAAGAGGGCTCGGCAAATTCGAAACAGAGCTGCTCCATGGACCGGGTAAGGCCATACTTGTTAGTCTGAGGTGAGAATGTCTTGATGAGAACACTAAGACGGTTTGCCAGAGGAACAATCCTTACCTATTTCGTGACCGGAATGGTCTATAGTCTGACAGGTTATGTTCATAGAGCCGTCACAGGGAAGCAGGAGGTTTTTTCGCCGTTGATAGGTATACCTGTGGATGTGATTGGTTGGCCCTGGATGGTCTATGCTGACCTAAAGCACATCAGTACCATAGGTGTAAAGCCTCAGCCTATCTTAGCTTTGATTTCAGTAGTCGTGTTCATCTTCTTGTTTGCCAGGACAGAGTTGCTCTCGAGGAGAAGCATGAGTGAGAAAGTGCTCGTCATGCCAAGTGTTGATTGGGCGGCGATTTTCCAAAGGGGAGGACGGATTTCAATCCACTCGGGTCGTGGAGAATTGCAGGGCCTGCTCATGGCGGCGCAGCTAGTGTGTGCCTCCGCAAGGACCGCGCTGAAAGCGGAAAGAAAGGACTTCGTTAGCGCAAGGATACTCTTTGGCGGTAGTTGTCGGCTGTTGAACCGGTTCCGCAGGTCGTGTTGGAGGCATCGGGGTAAGATGGAGCCTATGAGGGCAAGTACCAGGAAGGGTACCCGTGTGAACCGGTCCATAGGGGGTACAGGAGTTAGCCCATGTTGTCCCTGAGGAGGCCGCCGCTTATCCTGCATGCCGGTCTGCGGGATGTTGAAGCGTACATTGACTACGCACGCAAGTTCGGGCCGAAGGTCCTCGAGCTCGGTTCGGGGACCGGAAGGATATTGGTTCCCCATGATGCTGGTCGCGGCAGGATTCAGAATCGTCCACGAGCAGGGCTCGATTGTCGAAGACATACCCATTGGTAGTGATGCGCGTGAAATGGTGTTTTTCTGCCGGAGGGGTTGAGCGCATGCGGGGAAGGAGGCCACAAGGGAGTCAGCCAGCTCTGTACCCAAGTCCGAGTAGGGCCTTGCGAGTGTCTTCTGAGGTCGCCGTTGGCTGTGAGAAGCTCGTTGCGGTCTCGTCGCTCCTGCGGCGCCGGGAGTTTCCGAAGAGTTTGCAGCCGTGTACAGTTGCGAAGAAGAGAGTCCTGTTACTCGTGATCGGGAGCCGCACCTTGTCTTCGAATAAGCATCCGTTCCGTGCGACTATCGGTTTTCCTGCAATGTAGCTGATACCGGGGACGTTGCCGCCAAACGGGTTGCACAAGCACTTTCGTGAGGGAGACAGGGTTTTATGTGAAATCCGCGAAATCACAGGTGGCAGATCCCCGACACGTTCCGGCATCGTTCTTTGGTTTCCCGGTGCTCTGGGCTAGATGCCGAGCGGCTGCGCGCGGGTTCCATTGAAGGAGACACTGAGAGGAGGAATACATTGTGAGTAGCAAGGCAATCATCGCTTTTTGCGGCATAGTTTGCTCTGCCTGCCCCGCGTACATCGGCACGCAGACCGGGGACCAGGACTTGATCAAGCGAACGGCGGAGAAGTGGGCGAAAGAACTCGGACTGCCGATAACCCCAGAAGAGATCGTATGCGATGGCTGTCCCCCCGGGGTCGGAACGCGTCGCAACGCATGGTGTCGGGAGTGTCCCGTGCGTTCATGCGCCGTTGAGAGAAAACACGAGAATTGCGCCCACTGTGACGGCTATCCCTGCGAGACGTTGTCGAAATTCGTGGCCGGGATTCCGGAAGCCAGGTCGAAGCTGGACGAGATAAGGGCGAGCCTGAAGCGGTAGGAGCTGCTTGACACGGATTTCCGGCTCATCTCTGCCCAGATGGCATCACGAAGTCCCCGAGCGCAATCGAGGTCACCATAAACCTCACCGGCCCCAACATTGGTGAGAGTTCCGTCGGAGATCTCTCATCCCGCCGAACCTTTCTGTGACACGGATCTGTGGCGCGGACGGTCTCGCCAGAAGGAAACTTGTCTCTCTTTGCGAATTATGTCTAGAGAGGCGGAACGCTGTCGACCGGCGGAATCGCAGCGGAGAGTAGCGAAAGCTTTCATTCAAGCGAAACAGGGGGCATACCGTCTGTTTTTGTGCGCGGTATATGTGATTTTAGCTGTCGCGCTGCTCATCCCCGCCGGAAGAGCTCTTTTCCGGAGTAGTATACCGACGGTTTTTTCCGGTTACCTCCTGGGTATATCGGCAAGCTATCTCCTTCCCTTCCTCACACGGCACGCCTCTCTCTACGAAAGCAACCCCCGTGGATACACGGCCGCCCTGGTGACTGTGCTCATGTACGTTTTCTATGTATCCGTAGTATACGGTATAACGCCTTCTCCGGTGCGGCGAAAGCGCGACGCTCGTCAGGATGAGAGAGCGCACCAATCCGGGAGGAACTGGACGGCGGTAATCTCCACGGTTCTAATACTGCTTGCCCCGTTCGGGCTTGCATTTTACCTTCACCAGCAGGTCGGAATCGACCGGATTATCCAGGACCTCTACTGGTACGGTTCTGCTGCGTTCAGGGAGTATCTTGCCGGGGCGGGCCCTCTGGCATTCCTCATTTACCCGCTTAACGGGCTTGTCGTCTACCGCCTCGTGCGCGGGTGGAAATCCGGGTGGAATGTGCTACTGACGGTTCTCGTCAGCGCGCTGTGGGTTTTCGTCGCGGTTCTCGGCGGAGGAATCGGGATTGCGTTGCTCGTCGCCTCCGTCATGATGGTCCTGGCCTGTGCGAACCAGCGGGTCGTGGCCGGGGTCGTTCTGGGGGTGTTGATCTCAGCTTCCGTCATCGGATACATCGTCCTGGTCAGGACGGACCCTGGTCTTGTTCAGACTGCGATAAGCTCCCTGGTAAACCTGTGGACCCGGTCGGTTGATAAGCTCTGGAGTCTTGCCTGGGTAGCCGACAATGGTGGTGTGACTCTCCTCGACTCCGCCGTTATGCCGCCGGCGGACGGGTGGAAGTACGCGCTTTTGGCCTACGTTCCGGAAAGCGTGCTGCCGGAAAAAGGTCATGACACGGCCCACTACGTTTCCCTGCGTTCTGAACTTGACGTGGAGGCGCCCTCTGCGGGGGAAGCTCGTGAGAAAGGCGGGGTAGGGTTTTCCGTCGGCGGACCCGTCGAGTCCGTGCTGAACCTGGGATACCTCGGCCTGCTTCTCCAGGGGCTCCTCTGGGGAGCGCTCCTGAGTCTTTGCGACTCCTGGGTCAGGGCCCGGGGTGACCAGGTGCTCGGCGCCCTTCTTTTTGTCCTTTCGGCGGCGGCTCCGGCTACCAGTCTATTCACCCACGTGACGGTCTTTGCCCTCAGTATCGTTGGGTACATGATGGTCTCCGAAAAAGCTGCACCCGCCCGCGCTCCACTCAAAGAATCGATCGACGTCCTCTCCCAGGACCCAGATGCGAAAGACCCAGTCGGGGCGCCGCTTAGAGCTGGGGCCGGCAGCGAAGGAGAACCTAGCCGGGATGCCCCGGCTCTGGGCGCGGCTCGCCCCGGAGACTTGCGAGAGGCGGCCGGTCTTCCGGACGGGCGAATTGGGAGCTTCCCCGAGGAAGGGTCCGGTGGCGCATCCGGTTCCTCTATTTTCGATGGGTTTCCGCCGCAAAACGGAACGCCTCGTGCGCTTGCAGTGCCCGCGCTTCCAGCTTGCGCTACGACCGCCGGGAAAGCTGACGATGCGCCCGGTGAAGGCGGTGTGAAACTGGTTGCCGCGGATAATGCCGGGTTACGTCACAAGGAGACGGCCGCAGGCGAATCCGGGCGTCCAGACGGCGATAACGCCTTGTCTCCAATGGTACCCGTCTGGTACCCCCGAGAAGAACAGATGGACGAAATAGATTTGGTCGAAATAATCGGCGTACTCATGAAGCGGTGGAAAATAATTGTTGCCATCGTCATAGCTGCGGTTGGTGCTTCGGCTCTCCTCAGCGTGGCGATGCCGAAGCGGTACGAAGTGTCTGCTACCGTACTCGTTCGCGATGTCCCCCAGGCCCGGACGGCGGGCGTGACCCCGCAAACCCTCGCTGCGTTTGCCGTCAGCGACCAGGTTCTTCGTACCGTGAGCCAGGATATTCCTCTCGATGTCCTCCGAAGTTCGTTTAACGTTAAACTCGATTTGGCGGCTCGCGTACTGACGCTGACGGCGTCGGCTGAGACCGCCAACGACGCATTTACCAGGGCGGAGAGGTGGCTGGAAGGTTTCACTGTGGAAACTTCGCACCTCATCGGACTGAAATCATCCGATGAACCCCTCGTGCAAGTATTCGTAGGTCCATCGTTTCCGGAGCGACCGGTTTCTCCGAGGATAGCGCTCAACGTGGCGGTTAGTTTGCTTCTGGGTGCCTTCGCTGGAGCTGCGGCGGCGTTTGTTCTGGACGGGGTGGAAAGAGCGAGGGAACGGTCTCTGGCAGGCGCGGGGAGACGATGATCCCACCTCTAATGCCACCGTGCGACCGCTAAGTTGCCGTTTCGCGGGCGGTCTGCAGGTAATTGCGCTCAGACGATGTCACAAAATGGGCTGAGCTGTGGTTATCGGCAGGTGAAGCTTACTTATGCGTCCGGAGTGCATGAGATTCTTCTGGGAGTCATCCCCGCAAAGATGACCGGATGGGGAGCCGGGTGGTGGGACCGCATCCTCCACCGCACTCCTCGACATACTACAAACTGAGCACAGAGGCATTCAAGACTCAGACAGGAGACCGGCCCGGTATGGTGTCGCTTTTCAAAG
>DUSS01000009.1 GCA_012842495.1 Candidatus Fermentithermobacillaceae bacterium | reverse complement strand
CCGTCAATTCACCAGCCCTCAGAAGTTCAGCCAGCCTTACTGCATCTCGCTTATCTGTCTTAACCCGGTTCCCAGGCTGTTTCGGTATCAGTGACGGTGCCACTACGATGCACTTGACCCCCATAGACTCGAGTTGGCGCTTGAGCATATACCCGGACGGGCCGGCTTCGTAACAAACTTCCATCTGGCTGAAGTCATCTATCTTCCTTAACACCTTCCGTATGTACTCAATCTGGTTGGGTATCTCGCCGAAGTACCGTGCCGGTCCTCGCCCCTCGTCCGCTACTGCAACAGCGATCTTTTCCTTGGATACATCCAAACCAACGTACTTTGTGATACCATTCATTCACCGGCTCCCCTTTCGTTTGTGGCTCTGCACTGACGTGCATGCCAACTCCAGTGTAACCCACGTCTAACGACTGCGGGAGCCGGCCTCGTTCATTATGACTAGTTAAGAGCTGACCAGGTGGTTGTCACAAACGGGGTGTGCACCGTGTGTCGTCAGCTGGCGCAGGGCTCACAGTTACCAGCCAAACGGGCGTGTTCCAAACAGCCCAGGGGGCGCACGAAAGGAACCGTGGAAGAGAACCACCGCTTTTGTCTAAACCGCAACTTCCTTCCATTTACCGGTCCGGAACCTCATAGTTATGAGGAACCCTCTACCTATCTGGTCGGCTGCCATGCCCAGCCAGGCACCGGGCAATCCCAAGTGGGCCACATTCACGAAGAACCACCCCAGTAAGACCCGCCCCACCCACATTCCCGCTGCCGTCGAGTAGAGCGGGTAGCGGGTGTCGCCGGCACCCCGGAGCCCACCTGCGAGGATGAACTGGGTTGACTGGAACGGCTGTGCGAAGGCGTAAATCTTGAGGATCGTGGCGGTAAGTGCTGCCACGCTCATATCGTTGGTGTAGAGCATGGCAAGATATTTACCGAAGAAAAGAAAAATGAAAGCCATGATACCGCCTACGACGAGTCCCATGTTTCGGGAGGTGAAGGCGCAACGCTCGGCTTCTTCAGGGTCCTCTCTACCCAAGCTTTGACCTACCAGGGTAGTGGCGGCGGTGGCGAACGCTTGACCCGGCATGAAGGTCAAGCTCAGGATGTTCATTCCGACCTGGTGAGCTGCGAACACGGTAGTGCCGAGGGAGGAAACCACCTTTGCGAAGATTACCTGTCCGCTCCTGAGGACGAGCTGCTCGAGGGCGGCCGGCAGCCCTATGTTGTAAATCCTCCCCAGCACCTCCGCGTCGGGGCAGTACCCGTCGTGCAAGGAGAGCTTCAAAGCTTTGTCCCCTTGAATCGCCAGGTAGAAGAACCAAACGCATGCCACAAACCGGGAAAAAGTCGTTGCGACCCCGGCGCCGAACACTCCCCACCTGGGGAAACCGAACTTCCCCCATATAAGTATCCAATTGAACATCACGTTTATCACGTTGGCGGCGAGGTTGACCGTCATTGGGGTGAGGGTGTCGCCGGCACCTCTCAAGCCGGAAGCGATGGCCATGGCCAGCGCATTGAAGATGAAACCGTAGCCGACGACCTGGAAATAAGGGACTCCGACTGTGAGAACATCCTGGCCGGCACCCATAAACACCAGGATGTGTCGGGAGGAGAGTCCGGCGAACGCCGATACTGCGATACCCAGGACGAGAGTTACGGCGATGGTCTGCTTCAGCACGTAGGACGCCTTACGATCGTCCCCGAGACCAATGAGCCTTGCTACCAGTGCCGTGGTACCGACGTTGAGAGCCTGGAACACCGACTGGAGGAGCAACATGGGCTGGTTCGTAAGACCCACGGCGGTAATGGCGGCGGGGCCTATCCGGCCCACCTGTATCATGTCGGCCATTCCGGTCAGGGACACGAGAAACATTTCTGCAAGGGTGGGTGCGCTGAGGTTCCATACTTTGCGGCGGATGCTGCCCTGCGTGGGGCGGGGGATTTCCTTATCGTCCTGGAGCTCGGACAAGAACTGTTCCCTCTTTTCTATAACCTTTCTGTACCCGTAATTTTATACTCGCGAGAACACCGCGACAAGGAGGTGAAAAAGAATGGCAGAAAAGCGCATCCTCGCTCCCACCACGGTTCTATACCCTGCACCTGTCGTTCTCGTATCCTGCGGGGACTTTATGGGTGAAAAGAACGCACTCACAGTAGCCTGGACCGGCACGGTCGCGTCAGACCCGCCGGCAGTCGTGATCGGGATCCGGCCCACGAGGTACTCATTCGGCCTCATCCAGAGATACGGCGATTTCGTAGTGAACCTTCCCAGGGACGAGCACGTGGATATCCTGGAGTATTGCGGGCACGTCTCAGGAAGAGCCGAAGATAAGTTCGAAAAGGCCGGCTTAACCCCGGATCGCCCCGAGTCCGTGAGGGCACCTCTGGTCAAGGAGTTTCCAGTAAACATCGAGTGCAAGGTCAAAGACAGGATACCCATGGGCAGTCACGACCTGTTTATAGCCGAGGTCATGGCCGTTCACGTCGATCCTTCGGTCCTCACCGAGGGGGAAATCGACGCAGAAAAGATGCGGGCCATCGCATACTGGAACGGAAAGTACTATAAGCTCGGCGAAATGGTCGGCAAGAGGAACGCCTAGAGATATTCGCCCCACCGTCTCGGCGGGCTGCCCCGGCGGCGGTCATTGAACGCCGGGTAGGGAAGTATTCACTCAGACCGGGGCTACGACGATGTAAGATAAGGGGGCTCTCGTAGCATTTCACCGTGTTTGTTTTCTTGAAAGACGCCGGAATACGGATGCGGGAGGGACAAGCCCATGGAAACATCCGCGGTTAAAGGCGGTCAAAGGATCCAGCGTCCCTCCGGCGTCAAAGGGCCGGGTCAAACCCGAAGAACACTCGGCAGGACTCTCGTCTGGCTTGCGGCTATAGCCGTTACCGGCACCCTGCTATTCGCCGCCGGGATGAGACTCGCCCTGGCACTGAACACCGTCAAATCTCAAGCTGTTCTCTACGCGGCTCACCCGGACAAGCTTCTGCTTTTTGAACCCGGTATGACCCCGGACGAGCGTACAGCTTACCGCGTTTTGCCCCTCAACGCTAAAATCAAGGTACTCGACTCCCGGGGACGTGCTATGGACCCTGCCTCAGCCGGTATGACGCTAGTTCCCGGAACCGTGCTCGAGGTGTCCCGGCGAAAGGACGGGCAAGTACTGTGGGTTCGAGTGGTGCCCGACGGGGTTAACCTGGAGGGTGAATTCCAGGGGATGTCCGGAGGAAGAATCACCGTGTCCGGTCAAGAGTTTTCCGTCGACGCTTCGACCGTCTTCGCTTATGAAGGTTCCAAGATGAGCTCGTCTCCTTTTGCGTTCCTTGAAAGAGGCGACGTCGTACGCATCTCGGCCAGGCAGGGTCGGGCACTGGCTGTGGATCTCATTTCGCCTTCCGGTTGGGTGCAGGTCTCGTCCAATGTGGAAGGCGCCCGAGTGTACGTCGATGGGAAATACAGAGGGAAAGCTCCCCTGGAGCTCAAGATCGCCGCCGGAGAACACGAGATCCGCGTAAGAGCTCCAGGCCGGTCCGACGCCGTCGCCACGGTCCTGGTGGAGCCCAGGAAAGAGGTGGCTGTTACGCTCGAGCCAAGGGTGCCCGGTGGCGTTGTCACTATCTCGTCCAAACCCCGAGATGCGGATGTTTCCGTGGACGGAAAACCGATGGGGAAAACTCCCATTTCGGTAACGCTTTCTCCAGGCTTTCACGAAGTAGCTGTTTCCAAGGAGGGGTTCCTGGAACAGCAAAAACGGGTGCTCATAGAGGATGCGGCTACAGAGGCGCTTGAGTTCACCCTCGAGGTCGACCCTAAAGCCCCGCCGATGCGGGTTATGGCCACGGTTGTCCGGGCTTGGCCGGATGTCCCGGCTTTCGAACTGCGATATGAAAACGGCCAGCGGGAACGGCTCGACGTACGGGACATCCCTCTTTATCAGGGGTTTTTCACTACTTCATGGGACACGGTTCTTCCGGGAGAGGAACTGGAACTTCATTACGACCCGGCCGGCAGGCTCATCAAAGCCGTGAGGGCCACGGTAAACAGATTCCGCCTCGAGGGACAGGTTATGTGGACCTCGGGGGACGTCATCGTGGTGTCCGAGAGGTTTTACCAGTGTCGTTTGAACCCTGACGCTCTAATATTCCGGAACGGCGTCGAGGTCTCACGGGATGCCATCTTGCCCGGGGATAAAGTGGTTGTCCATGGGGTTTCCACGGAGGACATCCGGTATGTGTCCGCCGAGGATGTCCTCGGAGAACGATACCCGCTCGAGGTTTTCGTCATAAAGACTCGGGATGGGTTTACCATCTACTCGGACGAGACGGAGCTGCCGTGGTTTTCGCTGGAACCTGGTTTAAAAGTAGTGGAAGAAGACGGCCAGGGGTACATCCCGTTGTCCTCTGTCCCCTCCGGCTCACGGATACGGTTGTACTTCGATATGGCGGGTAAAATAGTGTGGGCGGATCTGGTTTTCAAAGCGGCTCTTTCCGAAGAGGGGAGGATCGCCGCGTTCGATGGCGATCGCGTTTTCCTCAACTCGTCCTGGAGACCGTATTTCATCACTGAGGAAACGGCTGTTTACAGGGATAAAGACAGGCGGCGCTTTTTCGACCTGTCCATCGGAGATACGGTTCTGGTTGCCGCGACCAAAGAAGGCCAGTTGAAGTTCGTTTACGTCCGTGACCGTATGCAAGTCCACAGGACCACGTCAGTGGTGCTGAGCTGGCAAGCGTCCAAAGCCGGCAGGCTCGGGTGGGAGATCCCCGAACGTGCAGGGGAAGAACCAGCCCCCATCCTCGTAAACCTCAAGGTTCCCGCAGCGTATCCGTCCCAGCTCACAAACATCCCCTTTCAACGGCTTGCGGCGGGAGATCGCCTCAAGCTCTGGCTGGACAAAGAAGATAACGTGCTCTGGGCGGAGGTCCTTTCCCTCAACGAAATGAAGGTGGACGGCTACTACATGGGCCAGAAGGACGGACAGCTCTACTTTACGGGGTTCGTCGGTGGCCCGCTGTCTTCTCGGGCGGTGTTCGTGGGGTTTTCGGAACTGGACGAGCTGGGTCCCGGTTCGAGAGTGGTGGCCGGAGGCAAGAACGGCCTCATCGATTACATCGAGGCTATTTCCCTGGCGGAAGGAATACGCTCGTACTCCGGCACGGTCTTATCGGTTTCCGGGGGTTGTCTGAACCTGCTCATGAACGAGCAATGGGTTCTGCCCGTGCCCGTGACCAGAGAGTCCAGATTTGTGGATTGGAACTTGCGGGTGGACGACAAGGTAGATAAACTCTTCACCGGCGAGCAGGTGCGGGTTCTTGTGGATTACGACATGGACTACGTTTGGGGGGAACGGAGGTCTACGCCCCAAGTGAAGGTCGAAGGGGTGGTTGAGCAGGCGCAGGGTCGCCACATCCTGGTGAACTCCAAATCCTACGTCCTCTCCAAAGACGCCGTGGTATATAAAAACGGAAAACTGACGACAGCCTGGGCATTGGCGAAGGGAGACAGGATACGCGCCGCCGGGCCGGACAGGGAAAACCTCGACATCGTCGTGGTCGGATGGTAGACGGTGGAAGGAGGAACGGTTTTCATGAAAAGAAAGCCGCCTGCGCTTTGCCCAGGGGACCTGATAGCGATCGTCGCCCCATCGGGCGCGGTTCATAAAGAAGCGCTGGAAAGGGGAATCGAAGTTTTCAAGGAGTGGGGCTTTCGCGTCAAACTCGGCGATGGGGTCTTCGCTTCTTTGGGCTACCTCGCCGGGGAAGATCGGGCGAGAGCTCTCGATTTCATCCGGGCCTGGACCGACCCCGAGGTTTCCGCAGTGGTAGCGGCCCGGGGCGGTTACGGGGCTATGCGTATGTTGCCCCACCTCGATTTTTCCGTGCTTAAGAGGCATCGCAAGATCCTCCTGGGGTTTTCAGATATTACCGCCCTGCATCTGGCGTTTTGGAAGGAAATGCGTCTCGTTACATTGCACGGCCCGGTGGCGGAAATGGGGCAGCAAGGACTCGGCGAGTACAATGGGAGGATTCTCCGGGCGGCTCTTACAGGCGAATGGCCTCCGGGCGACCTGGAGATGCCTGCCGAGAGGCCTTTGCGGGTTCTGGAGCACGGACGCGCCCGGGGTGAGCTGGTCGGGGGTAATCTGTCTCTCATAGCAGCTACCATCGGAACCAGATGGGAGATAGATGCCAGGGGAAAGATTCTGTTCATCGAAGATGTAGGCGAAAAACCCTACCGGGTGGACCGTATGTTGTGCCAGCTTCAGCTTGCCGGAAAGCTGCGGGACGCCGCGGGGTTCCTTGTCGGGGACTTCACCGACTGCGAGCCGGAGGAAGGTCAACCATCCCTAACCCTGGGGGAGGTTTTGGACCACTACTTTTCGGGCACGGGCAAACCGTGTTTGCTCGATGTTCCCGCCGGGCACGGTAAGTACAGAGCTACTCTTCCTTTAGGTGTGGAGGTCGAAGTATCTACAGAGCCCCCCGCGGTTAGATTTCTGGAAAGGGCAGTTAGTTCCCGGTGAACTCTGATCTCTGAATCTGAGTTGTAGAAAGGGGCCGTACAGGGTGCTTTGACTTCAGCGCCGCGAGCGCGCTTAATCCTGCGGTCCGAATGGAGACAGTTTCATGCGCGTACGTGCTGAAATTCGGAGCTTCAGCCACAGAGGTGAAGGTGCCGGTATCGTAGTCGGCGCAAGCTCCGACCTGTCCGGCATAACGGTGTTCGTTCCCGGTACAGTCCCCGGCGACCTTGTGGAAGTGCAGATCCTCGAGAAGAAGCGGAACTATGCGCGGGGAAAGCTTCTGGGGGTTGTTCGGGAAGGACCTGGTAGGACCCGGGAAGTCTGCCCGGTGGCCGGAAGATGCGGAGGGTGTGCCTGGCAGCACCTCCGGTATGATGTTCAGCTACTCTGGAAACAGACCATCCTAAAGGAGTCCCTTCACCGCATAGGAAAGTCTCCGGAATGCGAGGTCAAGGCCACAGTCCCATCTCCGAAGGTTCTGGGGTACCGCAACAAAGTTGAAGTTCCTCTCCAGGTCCAGCGAGGCAAGGTGGTGGCCGGCTTTTACGAGCCTTATTCCCACCGGGTCGTACCTTCGGACGAATGCCCACTGGAGCACCCGCTGGCGCGGGAGCTGGTCTCAGCTCTGTTTGTCCAGGTGAGGAAGAGAGCTTATAGCATCTACGATGAAAAAACCGGGAAAGGGCTTGTCCGTCACCTCGTGGCGCGGATTGCTCCCGGGACCGGCGAGCGCATGGGCATGCTCGTCGCCACCACCGCCCGGCTTCCCGGTGCCCTTGAACTGGCAAGAGAAGTTATGGAATCGGTCCATGGCGTAAAGAGCATGATCCTGAACGTAAACAGAGAGATGACCAACGTCATCCTGGGTAATCAATGGAAGCTTCTGGCGGGCCGGTGGTACATCGAAGATGTGATGTCGGTAGGAAGCGCCGGTTCCGTGCGTTTCAGGATCGGGCCGGGTTCGTTTTACCAGGTGAACACCGAACAGGCTCAAAACCTTTATGAAATAGCTCTGGATGCTTGCGAGATTTCTCCTACGGATGTGGTCTATGACGTATACTCCGGAATCGGAACGATGACGTTGTTTGCCGCAAAGAAAGCGCGTTTTTGTGTGGGCGTTGAAGAGGTAGAAACGTCCGTGATGGAGGCTAAAGTGAACGCCCGCCTCAACCGCATAAACAATGTCGCGTTCGTTGCGGGTAAAGCGGAGAGGATGTTGCCTTCGGTTATAGCAAGGTTCGGTCGACCCGGCGTAGTCCTCCTGGATCCGCCCAGAGCCGGGCTCGCAGAAGATGTCGTCCCGGTTATCGTTCGTTCCAGACCCAGGGCCATCGTTTACGTCTCCTGTAACCCATCCACATTATCCAGGGACGTCGCCCGGTTCAAAGAATTCGGATATGAAGCCGAATGGGCCATCCCGGTCGACATGTTTCCCATGACGCCTCACGTGGAAAGCGTGGTCAAGCTCAAGCGAAAAGGTTGATTTCCCGGTCGGAACCCCCTGCGACTCGAAGCGGGGGCCTGCAGTCTGACTCGTTGGGTCACCCTGACAAAAAACTCTACTCTTGTGCGATATTTATCCAAGGAGGATACTCAAATAGGGAAGGGAGGATTAGACAGTGAAGCGAGCCGTTTTATGGAAGGCTTGTACCGCCTTCCTGCTTGCGCTGCTTCTTACCGGCTTCGTCCCGGAAGGGAGCCAGGTAGCGCTGGCGGAAACCGACGCTGTAATCCGCGGCGCGGTCATCGTGCCGGATGACGCGAAGCTCGTGAGTCTTTGGGCCGTGGTCACGAGCACCGGCCGGTCCCTCGTGTATCCGGCCGCGGTACAAGACAACGAGTGGGAAGTGGAAGTCCCAGCCGGCACTTATGTTGTTGAGGTGCGGTGGGCGTACACGCTCCCTATTCGCTGGCAGGAGGGGTCGACCCCTCAAACCGAGCCGGGTTCCCAGGGTTCGGTGATTCTCGTCCCGGTACCCGGTGCTGGTTACCCGATCCTTGAAAATCAGCAGGAGATCGGTCCGATTACGGTGGCGGCCGGCGCCACGGTGAAGCTAACAACCAGGGTAACAAAGGGATCTCCGCTTAAGCTCACCATCGAAGTTCCCGAAAGGGTTTCTGTAGGAGAAACCTTCGTGATCAAGGTGGTGAGAACGGGCACGAGTGAGCCTGTTGCAGGTGCGGAAGTTTACCTGCTGCCAAAGAGGATTCCATGGCGGGACGCGATCGACCCCGACTCGAAAACCCCCGGGGTTACCATAGGCAAATTGCTGGGGAAAACGAATGCCGAGGGTGAGCTTAAGACCAGCATACGCGAACCCGGCGACTACATCCTGCGGGCTGTTTTCCCGGGTGCTCTTCCCGCGTTCGCCGGAATAATCGTGGAGGAATCCCAGGGACTCAGGTTCTTCACGGACAAGGGAATTTACGCGTCGGGTGAAAAGGTCATTCTCGTCTTGTACAACGGCAGTTCGGCCACGATAACCTTGCCCAGTTCCGCCCCGTGGGAAGTGAGAAAAGCCGACGGCACGCTCGTCTTCGCCCCTATTGCCCTCCAGGTGATAAGAAACCTCGAGCCCGGCAACGCCGTTACATGGGAGTGGGCGCAGAAGGATAACGCAGGAAAGCAGGTTCCGCCAGGGGTGTACGTGGCCAAAGTGCAAACATCGCAGGGCGAGCTCGAGGCCAAGTTCAGCGTCTCCGGCCTCAGAGGACTCAGGATGAGCCCGCTTCCCCTGCCCACGCTGCCCTCCGAATCGCCGTTCGAAGACGTTACCAGGCAGGTTAAATGGGGTGACCCGTTTATTCTGGCACTGTATGCAAAAGGGATCGTCAAAGGGAAAGCTGCGGGCAAGTTCGCACCGGACGATACGATGAGCCGGGCGGAGTTCGTCGCGCTTCTTTTCAAAGCAGCTGGGATCGACGAAGGGTTCGAGCGCGGGAAAGGTAAAGATGGGAAAGATAAAGAAGAGAAAGATAAAGAAGACGACGTTCGAATGTTCCCGGATGTCCGCCGGTCTCACTGGGCATACTCGTCTATTCAGAGGGCGCTCGAGATCGGCCTCATCACGAAGGACGAATATCCTGACGGGTTCGAACCCGACGAGCCGATAACGAGGATGGAGATGGCCGTCATTGCTGTAAGGGCTATGGGTTTGCGGAATGAAGCTGAGCAACGCGCCGGCGATGAGCTTCCCTTCAGCGACGCTCACAAGATCGAGTGGAGATACAGAGGGTATATAGCTGTCGCGGTAGAGGCCGGAATACTGAGCGGGACGGACGATGGAAGGATCGACCCCAGTGGTCTCGTGACCCGGCGCCAGGCAGCGGTCGTTGTCTGGAGAGTTCTAAGTTCTCCGGACTGATCCATCTGGTGCTGTCGTTCTGGCATCCAACGGGGCCGAATCGGCGACCAGCATTGGCTACGAGCGTTAGTCTGGGCAGCAGGTCAGATCCATAGCTCGAGCTGTCCGGGTGGGCTTGACGCCTTCGGTTGTGCAAACTGTCGGGCTCTGTCAGGCTCGCCTGGGCGGCTTGTTTTTGATTTTCCGGCTTCGCTCGTTAAGCTTTGCTCTAACGCAACCCGAGCTTCCAGGTGTTCCCTGAAGAAGACATGCTCAAGAATCGCTCCCGGGACATCCAGGCTTGTTTCGGCACCAGAGATGATCCCGGTGGAGGGGGCGAACCGGCGGGTCTGTAGAGGTACGAGAGCCATCGCATGTATATACCCACGGACAGCCACGGCCAGGCCGGAAGATGCACGATCTCGAATCCGAGTCGTCTGAGCTCTTTCTCCAGGAGGGTGACGGCGAAAATAAACCGCACGTTTCTGCCAACAGGATCCTCCAGCAACCAGGCCCGGATCCAGTCCAGGGACTCCTTGAGGTCTCTCACGAGGGTCAACACGCCTTTAATGCTCTGCTGCTCGCCCCCGTACGCTTCTACGACTTTGCGGCTGTCGAGGTGCATTTCGGCTACGGGCGTTCCCACTTTCACCACGGTCCCGTCGGCCAGGGTGACCTCAGGGCCTTTGTAGGACTTGGGCTCGAGTCGTATGAGCCCTGCTCTACCGCAACGTATGAGCTCTCGCCCGGTTTCAAACCTGGCCTCCACACCATTCCAGGCCGAGCGAGCGAGTCTCTTGAACCATCTTTCTAAGATTTGGCATATACCGCAATGGTGCATATCCTGGTTGTGCCTCCCTCGTGGTCCCGGTTAGCAAAGCTCCTGACCGGGTCTGTGCACCAGCGTACCACAATTAGAGCCTATAAAGCTGGCTCCGTCACCCGGCCGGGATGCCCATTGAGCAGTTTCTTAGACAATGGAGCGCCCCTGGAGCTTCTGAGACCGGCTTGACTGCGCTGTTTTCATTCGAGATGACGCGGAGGAGGGTTTTCGGTCAGAACTTCTGTGAAACTTATCCTGTATGATGCGGGACCGGTCTCCTTGACGAAACCGGCGGGTGCCCGGACCCTCAATCCTGGGCCCGATACTGTGAAGCCGTCGTCTTCGCGTACTTCGGGAGGACCGGGCAACCGGACCAGGAATCTGTGCGGTTCCTGGTCTTCCACACAAACGCGCTCTACAAAGGCTTCAGTACCGTTATGGGCCTTCAGTCCGCATATGCTGGTGTGTATACGAACCCCGGGTCTGACCACGAGGATGTTGATGGGGTCAAAAAGGATGGTTGAGCCGTGTGGAATCTCTATCTCTACCAAAACTCCTGAGCCCGATTTCAGGTTTTCCATAATCGAATCGATCTTTTTTTGCTGTTCGTCCTCCCGGGAACGTTCCCCGTTAAGTATTTCCTCGTAGCCGCATTCTAAGAGCACCTGCTCGATACTGACGCTGCCCGGTAATCGCATAGATTCTGTAGCGGCCTCCTGCAAGAGCTGTCTTAGGGTCCTTCCCCCTTCGGCCAGGCGGGACTGCCATGCGTGGGAGATCCTGTCAAGGAGCATTGCAATTGCTGCCCCGGTATAGGAAAAACGCCGGTATGCTGCCCCGTTACCTCCTATGTTGGATTTCAGGAGTCCGTCTTTGATATCTTCCAGGGGTCTCCCCACTTTCACCTCAACGTAAGTCGGTGTGCCCTCATCCTGCGATCCTTAAGTGTCACACTCCTGCCCTGCTTAATCGATTAATTCCGATGATTTATCACTAGGTTATTCGAAGAGGAACTTCCGCATTAAGCATTAAAGGTGCCAACTCGGTCTGTAGCCGCTATCATTTCACTGACCGTGACCGTCCGCAGCCCTCGTTCCTTGAAAGTCTCGAGGAGTCCGGGCAACGACTCTACCGTTATCCCCGAATACCTTCCGCCATCGTGGAGCAGTATTACATCGCCAGGCTTAAGAGACTTTGCGATGTGTTCGACGATAGATTCCGGAGTCGCGTTCCGCAGCCAGTCCTTTCCCGGGAGAGACCACAGGACCCGGTGTAAACCCTGAGTGGCGAACCAGTTCCACAGGCTCCAGAAACCCCATGGGGGCCGGTAAAGACGGGGTTCTTGCCCCGCGATTCTCTGAACTGCCGATATGGAGATGCTGATGCCCCTCACCACCCGCCAGGGCGGGTCCGCCCAGGGATGCCGGTGGTCGAAACCGTGGAGCCCGATTTCATGTCCTTCCTCACAAATTCGCCTGGCTAAGTCGGGATAACGGAGGACCTTTTCGCCCAGGCAAAAGAAAGTTGCTCTTGCCCCGTATTCCCCCAGGACATCCAGGAAAACCGGGGTAAAGCGAGGGTCGGGACCATCGTCAAATGTAAGACAAACCCAAGATGAGACGCGTCCTCGTTTAATCACGCCCATGCCGAGCAAGTGGAAAAGGACCACCGGCATGACCATGGTGACCACGAAAACAAGAACGAGGGCAAATACTACCGGTATCATTTGTGCAGATACCTCTGGATGATCTCCTGTGCTGCGTCTCGAGCTGAGTTGGGATGCCCGAGAGTTTTCGCCTTTTGTCGCATGGCATCGAGCTCGTCGGGATGGTCCAGCAGGTGAAAGACGAGGTCGCGGGTTCTTTCCGCATCGCGGGATTCGACTGCTGCCCCGCTGGATACGAGGAATTTCGAGTTTTCCTCCTCCTGGCCCGGTATGGGCTTGTGGATTACAAGGGGTAGTCCGCAGGCCAGCGCCTCGGACATCGTAAGCCCACCAGCTTTGGTGACGGCCAGGTCCGAAACCCGCATCAATTCGTGCATCGTATTGACGAATCCGAATACCCTGGCCGGGTTTTTTGCACGCTCGACCGCTTCCAGACATCTCCACCGTAGGATCTTGTCGTGCCCGCACACTACGATGAGCTGAAGACGCCTTTTCGTGTGCGCCAGGGAACGGCACAGTTCGGGGACGTCGTGAGTCATTCCGTATGCAGATCCCAGCACGAGGACGGTGGGCAGAGAAGGGTCCAGGTGGTACTTGGCGTACAGGACATCGCGGGGGATATTCTCCGAGAACTTCTTATCTATCGGAATGCCCGTAACCGCAATCCGCTCTGCCGGAATGCCGCGCTGGGTGAGGCCTTCCAGCACTTTCTCTGATGCCACGATGTAAAGATCCGTCCAGGGGTTTACCCACTGGGTATGCACCGCGTTATCCGTAACCACCGTAACGAGAGGAGCCGAGACCAGCCCTCGCCTTTTTAACTCTCCCACAACACCGGCGGGTGTCGGGAAAGTCGCCAGTATGACCTTGGGTTTTACCTTTTGAAGCAGGCGAAGAAGCCGCCGGTGGCCCAGGTTATTGAGGAGAGTCTGCCACAAAGAGTCAGGCTCGATCTCCTTGGTAACTCTGTAAAACCGGCGGTAAAGCTCGGGGGCTACTTTTATGGTGTTCACGTAAATGGAACTGGATATGATGTCTAGGAGGGGATGCACGAACCGAATGTAGTTTAAAGTGAGGATGGTCGTTCCAGGTCTAGCTTCCCTAAGAGCCCCTTCCAATGCTTCCGATGCCCTTCTGTGTCCAGCTCCCATGTCCGCCGTCAAGTTCAGGATGTCGTGGGGACCGAAGGATTCTCTTACCGGTGCGAAGATGCGGCGAAACG
Organism: Candidatus Fermentithermobacillaceae bacterium; assembly: GCA_012842495.1. Classification (GTDB taxonomy): domain Bacteria; phylum Bacillota; class Sulfobacillia; order Fermentithermobacillales; family DUSS01; genus DUSS01. Next base: position 172,605 of record DUSS01000009.1, on the reverse strand, counting down.
CAAACTTGGACTCTTCCATTGGAGAACCTCCTCAAAGAACCCCTGAACCGGCTCGTACGCGGTTTCTTTGGCCTTCTCCATAAAGAATACGAGAAAACCGGCGGTTGTTCTCTGAGCTCGCGAGAGCAGGACCGCCGTGGGAGAGTGATACCCGTTTCCGTAAGCGCCTGGAAGGACAAGGGGGAGAAACTCTTGGGAGAATTCGGCGTTCTTTTTCACCCATTCTTCGACCGAAGAACCCAGGTCGTAAATTCCCTCCGACTCCTCCGCGTATATCTCCTTGGTGTGGTCGACCCAACGCTCATACCTCTGATGTCCGTCCAGGATGATGCAGTTGGAGTGATACGGTTGGCACATGTCCTGGATCACGTGCAGGCAAGCTCCAAGGAAAAACACTGAACGGCCGATGTCACCGGTCACCCACGCCCGCATCGAATTGCGAAACCAGGACCTCGCCTGGTCGACGGCGGAAGGCCAAAGAAACAGCCCCCGTTTGACCCTGGGATTGTAATGATGGCAGCTGTTTTTCCAAGCCCTATCTGCCCAGCAATTTCCTCGCATGATCTCCTCCAAGTGAGAACGGTACCAGGAGGCAAGGGCTGAAAATCCGTCGGCGTCGAGGATTTCCACAGCCTTTAACGTCAAGAATCTGTGGGTATTTCCCGCCCTATCAAAAAGCCTTTGTACAGGAAATCCAAGTATCCGGATGATATCCCCTGCAAAAAGCTTTCGACGCCCTACTTCCCGTAGAGTTCTCCGTACGAATCCCAATATTCTCCTCTCCCTCAAACCCTGTAACTTGGCAAGGGCGGCCGGGCTCTTTAAACGTCCCGCCATATTGTAGCACAGCGCAAGCACGGGAAAATTGACAGCATCTTGACGATTTTCTGGGACGGTCTTGACAAACGCACGTTATACTCTCTGCCGGCGGTGACGTGATTGAGTGGACGGCCCCAAGCCGGCTAAGGGTGCGGGTCGAGGCCGCGGTCGGGAACATGCTATGAACGCCCGCCGGCACGGCTCGACCTGCGGGCCCGGTGGACGTCGCCCCAACTAGGTCGCCGCCGGTAGCAAACGAAGACACCAAATGACAGGGAGGTGCAAGTGATGACGTTCAAAAGGATGAGCATAAGTCTGGCAGCCCTCGCGGTTATCATGACTGTGTCCGTTCTCTGGGCGGCTACGGCCCTGGCGAAGCCGGTAAGGGAACAGCCGTTCCAGGGGATGGGAATCCAAGGCTTCGGAATGGGCGGACCGCGGGCGGGACTCAAGGATGCTGCCGAGGCCCTGGGTATGACCGTGGACGAAATCCTCGCAGCGAAGTCCCAAGGGAAGACGGTAGCTCAGATCGCTGCCGAAAAGGGCATCACCCCAGAGGTCTTGGTGGAGAAGACCCTTGCCCTGAGGAAAGCCAAACTCGATGCCCTGGTCCAGGAGGGTAAGATAACACAAGAGCAGGCAAACCTCGCCCTTCAGGCCATGGAGAAGAACATCGAAGCTATGATCAACCAGACCTGTCAGGGTAACTGCACGGGAAACCCAGGCTCGCGGCGTTCGGGTTGTCAGACCAGGGGTGGTCAGGCGGGAAATCGCAGTGGAGCTCCCCAAGGGACCGGTAGAGCTGGCCGGCCTACCCATGCGGGAACTAACTGCCCCTGGGGTACCGGGCAGGGACGGTAAAGCTGAGCTCGGAAAGCTCGATGAGCACCGGGCATTGACGGGCAATGCGGGCAAAAGTGTGGCAACCGACACAGCAGCCGGGGTTTCCCGGCTGCCATGTTTGTAAATGGGTTGGTCCGCTTGGGAATCGAGACGTGCTTCGGGACCCGGTTCTCCGAGATGTCCGGGTTCTACGTGCCCTGATATAATTTCGGAAGGTGCAGGGGGTGGCAGGGATAGCCCGGAAAATCCTTGTCGTTGACGATGAAGACGCCATAGTGAGCTTGGTGAAAAAGTACCTCCAGGCGGAAGGTTTCGCGGTGGAAGGAGCTCGCGATGGCAGAGAGGCGCTCACAAAGATCGCCGACGAGGAGCCCGACCTTGTGCTCTTAGATGTCATGCTGCCGGGGATCGACGGGTTGGACGTTTTAAGGGAGATCAGGATTTCCCATCCCTCCTTACCGGTGATAATGCTGACAGCCAGGGCCGAGGAAGCTGATAAGCTGCTGGGGCTTGGTCTCGGCGCCGACGACTACGTAACCAAGCCGTTCAGTCTCAGGGAGCTCAGTGCACGCATCAAGGCGGTTCTGAGAAGGTGCGGGAGAGAGTCGGGCCCGAAGGGAAAGCCTATCCGCGTGGGGGACGTCTTTCTCGACCCCGAGGCGATGGCGGTACAGGTGCGGGGAGAGAAAGTGGAATTTACCAGAGCCGAGTTCAAAATCCTGTACGCGCTTTTGTCTCACCCAGGGCGCGTGTTCAGCAGGGAGGAACTTCTCGAGGAAACGCTGGGAGAAGCGTACCGCGGATACGCCCGGACTATCGACACTCACATTTGGAGCATAAGACGAAAAGTAGAGAAGGACCCGGCAAACCCCGAACACGTTTTGACCGTCTACGGGGTTGGCTATAAAGGAAGGGATCCGTCCAAGCCGTGAACGCTAACGAAATCCGCTCTCGCCCCAGTCTTCGCCGGCTTCTCACGGTCGAGTTCGTGCTTTTAGCAACCGCTCTTGTGCTGCTCCTGGGGGCGGCGTCCTACTGGGCGGTGGTCAGAAGCTTCAGGGAATACGCATTTGAACAGCAGAGAGCTAGGGCTTCGGTTATCGCCCCGATTTTGGCCCAGTACTATGAGACTCGTGGCTCCTGGGAGGGGGTTGAGCAGGTTCTCCGTTTCCTCTATGCCGGTTCTGGGCCCGGGGGAGGACGCGGTCACGGACCCCGGCACTGGCGCGACAGGATAGTAGTTTTCGACGCCGGCGGCCGGCTCGTCGCGGATACTTTTCCCGAGTACCAGCTGAATTGGGAAGAGACCTTGACGCAGGCGGTGCCCGTGGTTTCCCAAGGGGAGCGGGTGGGTTTCGTGGCCCTGACGGGCGCGTCTCCCTCCGGCCTGGGGCTCGGAGAGCTCGAGCAGGCCGCGGTGGGCAGAGTATTGGCGGCAGTGGTGGCAACGGTAACCGTGTCCCTTGGCGTTGCCAGTTTCATCGCTTTGAGGCTCTCGCGGAGGATTGCCCTTCCCTTTGAGGGTCTCCGCGACGCTGCGGTCAGGGTCTCGTCAGGAGACCTGGGGGCGGAAGTCCGCCTGGCTCCGGAGGGGGCACCTCAGGAGGTGGCCGACCTGGTAGCGGCCTTCAACTCCATGTCGCGGGAGCTTAGGGCCTCAGAGGAAAGGAAGAAGGCGTTTTTAAGGGATATTTCTCATGAGCTGCGGACACCTTTGACCATTCTCAGCGGCAACCTGGAAGCTATCGGGGCCGGCGTGATTTCTCCTGACGAGGAAACGATCAAAGCCATGTCGCGAGAAGTTGCCAGGCTCGAAGGTCTAGTGCGCGGTTTAAAGGATCTGGATGAAGCGTCAGAAGCGTACCAGCTGAACCCGGTAGCTTTGGCGCCCGAGGAGGTTGTGGAGCACGCTGTCTCCTCGGTTTCCGGTCCATGTCAGTCAAGACGCATAACGGTCAAAGGGTATGTCAAAGAAGGCACTGGATTGCTGTACGCCGACCCCGACAGAGTGACGCAGGTCCTCTCCAATCTTTTGAGTAACGCCCTGCGGTATACACCGGACGGAGGCTGGATAAGAGTGGAGGCCGCTCCTTCGGGGGAAGAGGGGATGGCTCGTATCACGGTGACCGATTCCGGTCCCGGAGTTCCCGAAGAAGAGGCGACCCTTGTCTTCCAGCGGTTTTACCGGGGAGACCCATCAAGGGCGAGGGCTACAGGCGGTTCGGGTCTGGGTCTTGCCATAGCCAAGGCGATCGTCCAAAGATGGGGTGGTCGCATATGGGTTGAAAGGGACAAAGAAGGAGGCGCCGCGTTTTCCTTTACCGTTCCGTTGCTTGAGTCACTGCCTCCTGAACATGATGCTGGACATAGAACGAAGGGAAAGCTCAAGACGTAATCAAGACGTAATAGAGAGAAGAGATAACGGCACGCCAGAGCCTTTGTGTTTGGTCGTCAGACTCAAGTCACAACAGAGGAGACGGTGGAGGACACGAAAAGAACGGCAGAAGAACAGCAGAGGAACAGTAAGGCAGTACGGCCATAGCGGTGCTAAAGCAGCTTGATAGATGAGCAGCATTAGGGCATCAGCAGAAACGGAGGGTCTTTGTTGAGGCCGGGCAGGTCAAAAGATTGGTACTCCCTAACGCCCGAGGAAGTGCTCGCAGAATTCGAAACCCATCTGGAGAAAGGCCTCTCTTACTCCGAAGCCAAGAGGCGACTCATGGACTACGGTCCCAATGAGTTGCGCCAGAGAAAACCTCCGACTTTCTTTCAGAGGTTTATTCAACAGCTTTCCAGCGTCCTGATCCTGGTTTTAATCGCTTCGGCGATAGTCTCTTTGTTTCTAGGAGAAATCGTCGATGGGCTCGTCATCCTGGGAAGCGTCGTGGTAATCGCGTTGATGGGAGCGATCCAGGAGGCCAGGACGGAAAGAGCTCTTGAAGCTCTCAAGCGTATGACTCCATCCAAGGCCAAAGTCATAAGAGAAGGTAAAACCGCCGAAATCGTGGCCAGGGACCTGGTTCCAGGAGATGTGGTGCTGGTCGAGGCCGGTGATAGGGTTCCATGCGACTTGAGGCTGGTGGAGTCTCACCTCTTGCGGGCCGACGAGTCTGCGCTCACCGGTGAATCCGTGCCCGCCGATAAGCGGGCCGGGGTGGTTCTGGCCGGTGACATTCCCGTTGGCGAGCGAGTCAACATGCTCCACATGGGAACGGCGGTGGTGTACGGACGAGGCAAGGGTGTGGTCGTGGCCACCGGGATGAATACGGAGATGGGGCTCATCGCCGGTATGCTCGAAACCACTACTGAGGAGAAGACACTCCTCCAGCGCAAACTCGACAAGCTCGGCAAAACCCTGTCTTTAATCGCGATTGCCGCCTCGGCGCTGATTTTCGCCTTGGGAATAGCTCGCAAGATTCCTTTGCTTGAAATGTTCATGACTTCCGTAAGCCTGGCGGTAGCCGCGATTCCCGAGGGCTTGCCCGCGGTGATCACGGTGGTGCTCACGCTGGGAGTGCGGAGGATGGTTTGGCGAAACGCAATAGTGAGGACCCTCTCAGCCGTCGAAACGCTGGGATCCACTACCGTAATCTGCACCGACAAGACTGGCACTCTTACGAGAAATCAAATGACGGTGAGGGAGATATGGCTTCCCGGAGGGCTCGTCCCCGCAAAACACGGCGTGAAGATCGTACTGACGGGGAGCGGTTTTGACCCTTCCGGCGAGATTCTGCACGAAGGGAATCCGGTCTCCGGGCGGGCGAGGGATATCGTAGTAACGCTGTTAAAGGCGGTGGTCCTCAACAACGATGCTTCCCTGGTCGTCGCGGAAGGGGGCGATTTGCGAAGCACGGGAGACCCGACGGAAATAAGTATGCTGGTGGCGGCATTAAAGGCCGGGATCGATCTCGATTCGGTAAGGCAAGAGTGGCCGCGAGTGGACGAAATTCCCTTTGACTCCGAGCGGAAGATCATGACCACGGTACACCGGAGCCGGCGCCCCGCCGGGTCCGAACTTTTGGGCAGCACCGGTACCGTTGTGATATCCAAAGGCGCCCCGGAATCCGTCCTTCAAGTGTGCGATATAGACGATGAGGCTAGAGCGCAAGTCTTGGAAGAAGCCCGGCAAATGGCGCAAAGAGCTTTGAGGGTTCTCGCAGTCGCCGTCCGAACCTTTGATGGGCCAGCGGAGGGCTACGAGCCCCCCGAGCAGGCTTGGACCGAATCGGGCCTGACGTTTCTCGGGCTTTTAGGTATGGTGGACCCCCCGAGGCCGGAGAGCCTCCCGGCTGTCCAAACGTGCAGACGGGCGGGAATCACGCCGGTGATGATAACGGGAGACAGCAAGGAAACGGCTCTGGCCATAGCGAGGGATGTCGGAATCGCCGGACCTGGTGACGAGGCTGTGGCCGGGGCCGAGATCGACGCTCGAGACGACCGCGCTTTGGATGAGCTTACGCGGCGATGCCGGGTTTACGCACGCGTTTCCCCCCGGCACAAGGCGAGGATCGTGGAGTCGTTGAAACGTCACGGTCACGTCGTGGCCATGACGGGAGATGGCGTCAACGACGCTCCTGCCCTCAAGAAGGCAGATATTGGCGTGGCCATGGGCATCACCGGCACGGATGTGGCCAAAGAGGCGTCGGACATTGTCCTCACCGATGACAACTTCGCCACCATAGTTCGGGCAGTGGAAGAGGGCAGAACGATATACGACAACATCGTGAAATTCGTTTTCTACCTGGTCTCGTGCAACATAGGAGAAGTGCTTGCCGTGGCATCCTCCATGTTCCTGGGATTTCCCTCTCCTCTCAAACCCGTGCAGATCCTCTGGTTGAACCAGATTTCCGACACGTTCCCCGCGGTTGCCCTGGGGCTGGAAAAGGGAGATCCCGCCATCATGGAGAGACCACCTCGAGAGCCCGGCGAACCCGTGATCACCCGAAGGATGGCCGTTTCCATAGCTCTTCAGAGCGCCGGGATAGCTCTGGTGACGTTGTTGGCCTTCTCTCTGGGGTCGAGCCACGGGCTCGATGTGGCGAGGACGATGGCGTTTTCCTGCATAGTCTTGGCGGAGGTATGGAGAGCTCAGACCAGCAGATCGATGTCCAGACCGCTCTACGAGATCGGGTTTTTCACCAACCGGGCAGCTTTTTTTGCATGTATGGGATCGGTGGCGCTGCTCTTAGCGGTGATATACATCCCCACTCTTCGAGCGATCTTTGGGACGGCCCTCCTGACATTGGAAATGTGGTTTAAAGTAATAGGTCTCTCTTTAGTACCCGCTTTGCTGTCCGAAGCTGAGAAATTCCTGAAATCCAGACTGTCGAAGAAGTCCGGACTATCGAAGGAAGGAACAGAACCCCGCATCAACAGGAGTTCGTCGCGCTGGCGATAATCATCTTGAAATGCAGACTGTCAATATGAGGAACCGAACACCGGTGAAAGGGTTTAACGACGGCGGGGGCGGTGGCTCTCCGCCCTTGCCACTGATCTTGCGACCTTTCTAGCAGATTGATATACTCGCTTTGGAAATTGTTTAACATAACTATGCCCGGCATCAAATTCTAAACAATCGGGAAATTTCGGTTCCATGTTTGACGCCTCGACAGGAGTGAGGTTAATGAGCACGCGCATCGCCCCTGCTAAGAGATCCGATCATGTGGTCATACTTGATTTCGGCGCACAGTATACTCAACTCATCGCCCGGCGAGTAAGAGAAGAAAAAGTCTACTCTACCGTGGTTTCCGGTGACATAAGCAAAAAGAAGCTCATGTCTCTGGCGCCTGGGGCGGTGATACTGTCGGGTGGTCCGGGAAGCGTGTACGAACCCGGAGCTCTCTTGCCGAACCCGGGGGTTTTTGAGATCGGTGTACCCTGTCTGGGTATCTGTTATGGAATGCAAGCTATGGCCAAGGTGCTCGGGGGCGAGGTGGTGCCGGGCGAACAGGCGGGAGGGCGCGAGTTCGGTCCGGCAACGCTTCATATAACCGAGCCCAGCAGTTTATTCCATGGGCTTCCCGAAGAAGTCCCGGTATGGATGAGCCACGGCGATTCCGTAGCGAAGCTTCCACCGGGTTTTCGAGTTATGGCCAAAACCGCCAAAACACCGGTGGCGGTGATGGGTGACCCCGTTCGAAGGTTTTACGGCGTTCAATTTCATCCGGAAGTGAAACACACACCCCACGGGGATCAAATCCTTCGGAACTTCCTCTTCGACATCGCGGGATTGCTACCCCGCTGGACGGTGGAACGGTTCATCGAGGGCGCGGTCGAAGAAATCCGCGCTAAAGTCGGCCGGGGGCACGCTGTGGCAGCTGTCTCAGGTGGAGTTGATTCGACGGTATCTGCTGTCCTGGTTCACCGCGCCATCGGGGACCGGCTCCACCCCATCTTCGTCGACCACGGTCTCTTGAGAAAGGATGAAGCCAAGAACACCGTGGAGACCCTCGGGAGACTCGGGATAAACGTGCATCTTGTGGATGCGTCCGGGCGTTTTCTCGATAGACTGCGGGGAGTCCGCGACCCCGAAAAGAAGCGAAAGATCATCGGTCGCGAGTTTATCCGGGTTTTCGAGGAAGAAGCTCTGGGATTCCCGGAGGTGCGGTACCTGGTCCAGGGGACGATTTATCCCGACGTCATCGAGTCGGGTTCGAAGGTCGCGGCGAAGATCAAGACCCACCACAACGTGGGAGGACTACCCCGCCGAATGAAGCTGGAGCTGGTGGAACCCCTCAGGATGCTTTTCAAGGACGAAGTAAGGAAGGTGGGGAAGGAGCTGGGGCTTCCCGACGAGCTGCTCACTCGACATCCTTTCCCAGGTCCGGGGCTTGCCGTGAGAGTTCTCGGAGAAGTGACCCAGGAAAAGCTAGATATTCTTAGGCATGCCCAGAGCATCATCGACGAAGAGGTGAGCGGGGCCGGCCTTTATGAAAAGCTCTGGCAGTGCTTTGCCGTTCTCCCTGGAGTCCGAACGGTGGGAGTGATGGGCGATTCCAGAACCTACGGCGAACTCGTAGCTTTGCGAGCCGTTGAATCGGAGGACGCGATGACAGCTGATTGGTCAAGGTTACCCTACGAGCTTCTGGAGCGCATATCTTCGAGGATCGTCAATGAGGTTCCCGGCGTGAATAGGGTGGTATATGACATCACATCCAAGCCGCCGGCGACCATCGAGTGGGAGTAGGGACGGTATTTTCCCGGGAGCGGGCTGGGGAAACGGAGGTGCTGGCGGATGATACCCCGGTACACGAGACGCGTCATGGGGGAGCTGTGGAGCGAGGAGAACCGTTTCAAGCGTTGGCTGGAAGTCGAGATCCTGGCACTGGAGGCCTGGGAAAGATTAGGTAAGGTTCCCGCCGGCGTTGCGAGCAAGGTCAGGGAAAAAGCGAGGATCGACCCGGCGAGGATCCGTGAGATAGAAAACGAGGTTCGTCACGATGTGATAGCTTTCGTTACCCAGGTCGCCGAAACCGTAGGCGAGGAAGGAAAGTATATCCACTTCGGCTTAACCTCCTACGACGTGGTGGATACGGCCTTGTCCTCGCTGTTAAGCGAGGCGCTTGGTTACATTATCGGTGACATCGACGCGCTCTTGGATACCCTCAAGAGGCTGGCGGTCAAATACAGGGATACCCCCATCGTAGGGAGGACTCATGGGGTGCACGCCGAGCCGACGACTTTCGGTCTGGTGCTGGCCGTCTGGTATGAGGAAATGAAGAGGAACCGGCGGAGGGTGGTGGAAACCAGGGAAGACGTCTCGGTAGGAAAGCTTTCGGGTGCCGTTGGGACGTACGCTCACGTTGACCCGTTCGTGGAAGAGTACGTTTGCTCGAAGCTGGGTCTTAGGCCCGACCCTGTTTCCAATCAAATCGTGCAGAGGGACCGGCATGCGTGGTGCATCGTTACTTTAGCTGTGGTGCTCGGCACCCTCGAAAAGATGGCCCTGAGTCTGCGGGGGCTGGCCAGAACGGAGGTAAGGGAAATCGAGGAGCCGTTTGCCAGGGGGCAGAAGGGTTCCTCGGCGATGCCCCACAAGAGAAACCCGGTGGGGCTCGAACAGATCTGCGGCCTCGCAAGGCTTTTGAGGGGATATGCCCTGTCAGCCCTGGAGAATAACGCCCTGTGGCACGAAAGGGACATTTCCAACTCATCGGTGGAAAGAGTTGTCCTCCCCGACGCCACGGTCCTTACGGACTACGCCCTCGACAGGATGAACGGGATTTTGCGAGGGCTCAAGGTTTACCCGGAACGAATGGCGGAAAACCTGCGCCTCACCGGAGGACTGATTTTCTCCGAGGAGGTCCTGCTGGCTCTGGTCGAAACGGGCATGGCGAGAGAACATGCCTACCGGATCGTACAGGACCTTGCCATGAAAGCGTGGGAAGGACCACCCTCTTTCATGGAAAGAGTTTTCCAGTCTCCGGAGATCAGGGAACGCCTTTCCTTCGAATCGATCCAGAAATGTTTTGACCTGAAAAAGGCAACTTCCAGGGCGGAGGAGATCTTCAGGCGGCTGGGCCTTAGCTGAACAGTCAGGTATAGTGTGGCAACTGACAACCGCGTGTAGTTAAGCAACTGAGACTGGTTTGAACGGCTCGACCCAGTTCAAGTAGGCGGGTACTGCTCAAACAGAGAGAAGCGTCGGACGCTATTGGCGTGGCCGGGCGGCGTGGTGGGAACACCGCCGAGCGTGGATAACAGGGAGCATCCATGGGGGTGAGTCTTTTGAGCACGGACGCTCAAAAACTGTACGAGGGTAAAGCAAAAATCGTGCTTGCAACGGACAAGCCCGACGAGTACTTGATGGTTTTCAAAGACACCGCCACCGCGTTTGATGGGAAGAAAAAGGGGCTCATCCGGGATAAAGGGTTTTATAACGCTCAAATTTCAGCGAAGCTTTTTCAGGTTCTACAGAGGCAAGGCATCCCCACGCACTTTGTGAAGCTCGTAAATGACAGGACAATGCTTGTCCGGGCCCTGGATATAATCCCGGTGGAAGTGGTCGTGCGGAACATAGTCGCCGGAAGCCTTTCAAAGAGGTTGGGAAGACCCGAAGGAGAGAGATTGCCTTCGCCCATAGTCGAGTTTTACTACAAATCGGACGAGCTGGGTGATCCTATGATATGTGCGGACCACGCCATAGCGTTCGGCTTCGCTACCCCGCACGAGTGTATCGCTTTGAGGGAGCTCGCGCTTGAGGTCAATTCGGTTTTAAGGTCATATTTTCTCGAACGCGGTCTCGAGCTAGTCGACTCTAAACTGGAATTCGGGAAGTTCAAGGCGGCCGGAGCTTCGCATGTCGAGGGGGAGAAGCAGTACCCCGCCGGTTCCCGGATCATCCTGGGAGACGAGATTTCTCCGGACACATGCCGTCTTTGGGACGTGGGCACCCATGAGAAGCTTGACAAGGATAGGTTCCGGAGGGACCTGGGGAAGGTAGAGGAAGCTTACGCGGAAGTCTATCGAAGAGTTTGTCAAACCGCCTGAGGGGACAGGACTGCTCGTGAGGCATACAAGCCGCTGCTCAAGAGATACAGGAGATGCCGCCCGTCAGGTGCATGGGGTGCTGCCCGTGAGATACGGGAGACGCCGCTCGGCGAGGTACAGGGGGTGTTGCTGGTGAGGTACAGGGGTACCGTGGTCGTGACCTTAAAGGAAAGCATCTTCGACCCCCAGGGTGAGGCCGTCAAAAACTCCCTTGTGGCCATGGGATTTTCGTCTGTGAGCAAAGTGCGTATGGGTAAGCACATCGTCGTTTACGTCGAAGCTCAAGACGAGAGAGAAGCCCGGGAGAAACTTACGGATATGGCCCGGCGGCTTCTGGCCAATCCTGTTACGGAGACCTACGAGATTTCCCTGGTGGAGGTGCCGATTTCGCGGTGACTGTAAGGTTCGGTGTAGTGGTTTTTCCCGGGTCCAATTGCGATTCCGACGTCTACCACGTCATCCGCGACGTGCTCGGCCAGCCGGTGGATTACGTATGGCACGAAGAAACCGATGTCTCTAGATACCAGTGCATCGTTTTGCCGGGTGGCTTTTCTTACGGTGACTACCTTAGGGCGGGGGCGCTCGCCCGCTTTTCCCCGGTCATGCGCGGGGTGGAAGAGTATGCCCACGACGGAGGCCTGGTTCTCGGGATATGCAACGGCTTTCAGATTCTGCTTGAATCCGGGCTTCTTCCCGGAGCTATGCTGCCCAACGATTGTCTCGAGTTCCGGTGCGGATGGGTCAACCTGAGGGTTGACAACGCCGGTACGCCGTTCACCCTGGAATACCGCCGGGGTGAGGTGGTGAGGATGCCCGTCGCGCACCACGAAGGCAATTACGTGCTGGAGAAAGAGTCCCTCGAAGCGCTCAAAAAGCGCGGGGGGATAACCTTCACGTACGTCGACGAGTCCGGCCGGCCTGGCAAGGAGTCCAATCCTAACGGCGCCCTCCTCAACATAGCCGGCATCGTTAACGAACGAGGGAACGTCCTGGGCATGATGCCGCACCCGGAACGCTGTTCCGAACGCATTCTCGGGGGAGAGGACGGCCTTAGGGTGTTCCAGTCGGTAGTCAGGTACTACAGTTAACCCGCATCCGCTCGAATCTCTGGGGCGGTGTCCCATGCGATGGAGGGATTTGCGTTGAAGAGCGAATCCACTGTGGCTTCGTGTCCCTGGAGGGAAATGGGCCTCAAGGACCACGAGTACCGGATGATCGTGGAAAAACTCGGTCGCGAGCCTAACTATACGGAACTCGGGATGTTCGCAGTTTTGTGGTCTGAGCACTGCGCCTACAAGCATTCCAGAGCGGTACTGAGAAGGCTTCCCACCGAAGGCCCCCGCGTTCTCGTGGGTCCCGGAGAAAACGCCGGTGTCCTGGATATCGGTGACGGTCTCGCGGTCGCCTTCAAGATGGAATCTCACAACCACCCGTGCGCAGTGGAGCCGTTTCAGGGCGCCGCCACGGGCGTCGGAGGCATAGTGCGGGACATTCTCGCCATGGGAGCAAGACCCATGGCTCTTTTCGATCCACTGAGGTTTGGGCCCCCTGACGACCCCCGTTCGGCCTTTTTGTTCCAGGGAGTGGTTTCGGGAATATCGTTTTACGGTAATTGCCTGGGGATACCCACGGTCGGAGGCGAAGTGGAATTTTCTAGGTGCTACCGCTCCAATCCCCTCTGTAACGTGATGTGTCTCGGCATACTGAGGCACGACGAGATCTTCCGGGGACGCGCCTCGGGGCCGGGCAACCTGGTGATGATCGTCGGCCATTCCACCGGGCGTGACGGCATCCACGGATGCACGTTCGCATCCGAGGAGCTCGCTGAAGACTCCGAGTCCAAGAGGCCCAACGTCCAGGTGGGGGACCCGTTCATGGAAAAGCTTTTGATAGAAGCCTGCCTTGAGATGATGAGGACCGGCGCGGTCATCGGTATTCAGGATATGGGTGCCGCCGGGATTACCTCTTCGTGTGCGGAAACAGCTGCGAGGGCCGGCACCGGCATGGAGATCGAAATCCGGCAGGTTCCTACCAGGGAAGAAGGGATGACCCCTTACGAAGTGATGCTGTCCGAGAGTCAGGAAAGGATGCTCCTGATAGTTGCGCCTGATAAAGCGCCGGTTGTGGGAGAGATCGCCAGGAAATGGGGGCTTTGCGCGGCGGTGATAGGCAAAGTTACCGACACGGGGGATCTCGTAGTGAAAGAAAACGGTATAGAAGTGGCGAGGATTCCCGCGAAACTGCTGGCGGAGGGTGCTCCCGTTTACCAACCGCCTTCGAGCGAACCGCGGTACCTTCGCGAGACTTCTTGTTTTGAACTGGAATCTCTACCCGTGCCACCCCTGCCCGATGCTGCGTTCAAGGTGATCAGCGCACCGACGGTAGCTTCAAAAGCTCCTGTCTGGAGGCAGTACGATTACATGGTAAGGACTGATACGGTGGCGGGACCGGGTTCGGGTGCGGCGGTCCTCAGAGTCAAAGGAACCCGCAAAGGGGTTGTCGTCTCCACGGATGGCAACGGACGAATCACTTACCTGAACCCCCGGGCCGGCGGAATGTGGGCGGTTGTTGAGTCAGCTCTGAACGTCGCGGTTACCGGTGCAAGGCCCATCGGCATAACCAACTGCTTGAATTTCGGAAACCCGGAGGACCCCGAAGTTTTCTGGCAGTTCGAAGAGGCCGTGGCCGGAATGGCCGAGGCGTGCCGGCAGCTGGGGACGCCCATCACCGGAGGGAACGTCAGCTTTTATAACGAAACCGAGGGAGAAGCCATATATCCCACACCCGTCGTGGGAATGGTTGGACTCCTAGACGATATCAAAAAGCGAGTGTCGCCCTGGTTTAACCGGGAAGGAGACATAGTGGCCGTCATTGGAGAGATGCCGGGAGAACCGTCGCACCTGGCCGGAAGCGAGTACCTGGAGCGATGCTTCGGGCTGGTCGGGGGAAAGCCCGCTGAACCCGACCTCGGACTCGCGAGAAACCTTGTAGAGGCGCTGGTGCGCGGGGCGGAGAAGGGGCTCTATTCGTCAGCTACGGACGTGTCTCACGGAGGGATCCTGGCGGCGTTGGCCGAGAGCTCCTTTGGGCCGTCGAGCGACCTCACGTCGTTTTCCCCCGTTAGCGGAGCGGAAATCGAGATTTCGCCAGGCGAAAATCATCGCCTTGACGCGGTGCTTTTCGGAGAAGCGGTTGTGGCTGCGGTCGTGTCGTTTCCCGAGTCAAACCTTCCGGAACTCACGGCCCTTGCCCGGTCGCTCGATTTGCCTCTGACCGTGTTGGGCCGGGTCAAAGGAGGCCGCATTATGGTCCGGGCTCGCGAAGGAGCGCAGGTGAGGACGCTTCTCGACATCGAAACGCGTGCCCTTAGAGACACATGGTTACGAGCGCTTGTCCTATCATGAGCATGTGATTGCTTGCGGGACTTCGTGCATCCGCTTCGGGCAGATAAGTTGCCAACCGGAAGGCGCCAGGCTGGCAAGTCGCTTTGGCGGCCGGCAAATGCCATAGCTAAAACCCCATACCAGCTGCGGGCGACTGGTCGCGTATAAACCTGCGGAACGGTGTGAGGGTGCGCGGCGTCGCCTCGATCTGCGGTAAAATGGAGCCGGGTTTATGCGGTTGGAGAGGAGAGACCGGGGTGAAACAGGATATCCGGCTGGTGGCGGTGGACCTCGATGGTACGCTGTTAAGAAGCGACGGGACCATATCGCTCTTTACTCGCAGGGTGATACGGGAGGCTACTCAAGCGGGGCTTTCCGTGGTGATCGCCACGGGGAGGTCGAGGGACATGGCGGAGCGGATCGCCGGATGGCTTGGTCTTACGACTCCTCTCATTTGCTGCAACGGAGCGAGGGTGTTTTCGGGGAGGCCGCCCAGGTCGACGGAGCGCGAACTCTGGGGATTCGTGCCCATGGGGGAAGAAGAGGTGCTCGGCGTCACGTCTATTCTTCGCGACATGGATGTCTACTTCCACGTCCACATCGAGGATACGCTGGCCCTCGAGGTGAGAAATCTCCGAAGGCTTCCTAGGAATCACTTTTCTATCAGGCGGTTTCTCTGGGCCAGGTTCGGGGGATACTCGATGGTTCGTCCGAAGGTATTGCAGGACGGAACCATCGAGAAATACTCATCTTTGATCCCCAAGATTTGCGCCGACGGACCCGAAGACGTCATCGCTGAGGTGGAGTCGAGGGTGCTGAAGCGCTTTCCCGGCCGGCTTCAGTGCGTGAGGACTGACAGGACGTTTCTCGAGATCATGAGCGTTAAGGTGAACAAGGGGGAAGCGCTGGCCACCGTCGCTTCGCGGATGGATCTCTCGATGGGTCAGGTGGCTGCCATCGGAGATGGAGACAATGATATCGAGATGGTGAACAAGGCCGGTATTGGGGTGGCGGTGGCCAATGGCAGTCCTAAATTGTGCCTGGAAGCATCGGATATCGTGCTTTCTAACGACGACGATGGGCCTGCCAGGTTCATCCTGGAGATTTTACGGGGCCGGGTGTCCCGGGAAAAACGGGGGCAATCCGAGACCAGCGCCGCAGCGGACTGCCCTTAAAGTGGGGTTTGTGATGCCGAATGAAAGCGATGGTTTTGCGTAGGCCGGCGCCGGTGGAAAGCCGGCCTCTTTCCCTCGAAGACCTCCCCGAGCCCGTCCCAGGGCCGGGAGAAGTCCGCATCAAAGTGCGGTTTTGCGGCGTATGCCGCACCGATCTCCATATCGTCGAGGGTGAGCTACCCCCGGTCCGTTTACCCCTCGTACCGGGGCACCAGATCGTAGGCGTGGTTGACGCCGTGGGTGACGCCCCGAATAACGCAGACTCCGGGGTCAGGGTTGGTGACCGGGTAGGCTTGCCCTGGCTTTACAGCGCTTGCGGCCAGTGCTCATTTTGCCTAAAAGGCCAAGAGAACCTGTGCGAGAGAATACAGTTTACGGGCTATTCCTACAATGGGGGCTACGCCGAGTACGTCATTGCCAGAAAGGACTTTGTGATCCAGCTGCCTCCAGCCTTTTCCGACCTGGATGCGGCACCCCTTCTGTGCGCCGGGATCATCGGATACCGGTCGTTGAAAATAGCCGGGGTGAAACCCGGGGATACGGTGGGGCTGTTCGGATTTGGAGCCTCGGCGCACCTGGCGATTCAGGTGGCACGTCACTGGGGATGTGACGTCCTCGTTTTCACCAGGAGCGTAGCGCACCAGAATCTAGCCCGCGAACTCGGCGCTAGCTGGGCGGGCAGAGCAGAGGACGGACCGGCGGGTTCGTGCGATGCGGCGGTGAGTTTTGCGCCTGCGGGTTCAGTCATCCCCGCAGCTCTCAGGGCTTTGAAAAAAGGCGGTACGCTCGCGGTAAACGCGGTACACCTCGATGGGGTTCCTGCGTTCGATTACTCCCTTCTGTATTGGGAAAAGTCCGTGAAAAGCGTGGCCAACGCCACACGAGAAGATGCCCGGGAATTTATACGGTTGGCGGCGGAAATACCCGTAAAGGTTTCGACGGAGGTATTTCCCCTTGAGGAAGCCAACGAAGCTCTTTTACGATTGAAGAGAGCTCAAATTCAGGGAGAGGCGGTGCTGGAGGTAGCACGAGTAGTATAGAGAGATGGCGCGATGAATGCCTCGAAGGGAGCAAAACGCAAACCCGCCTTCAGCATCTGCATCGGTGCACATTCCACCAGGTAGTCAAAACCAATTCATTATCGAAAACGGACGGAGGGGCCGAAGCGATTCCTTTACCAAGGTATTCGGCAGGGACTACAAAGGCCTCGGGTTGCTTGACTGACAGGTAGTCTTGGAATCTCGCCCGCACCTGGTCGAGCAGCACTGCGGCCTGAGCGTGAATAGGCGCTCCACGAGTGCCGCAAACTGCTCGCGCGTAACGACACCTCCGGGTTCAAAACGGCCTTCCCCTACACCCTTCAGAATGCCCTGCGAAGCGAGAAGCTCGATAGAGTCGCGGGCCCAGTCGTAGCCCTGGAGGTCCGTGAAAGCTGGGCCGGTGCTGCCTTCCCGCGAGTAGCACAGGATGACGCCGCCCCTAACGCTGGTCTAGTCGAAGGAGACCATCGGGCCGAAAGACTACTAACAAGACCGACCCAGTACAACAACTTGACTCTATGTGACCACTGTAGTAACATCTTAATGTAATCATAATAGTACCCAAACCGGGAGGTGCGGGTATGCACGATATCACAGTTGGGATCAAGGAAGCCAAGATTAACTTGAGCCGGATTCTGGACCAAGTTGCAGCTGGCGCCGAGGTCATCATAACCGATAGAGGACGCCCTGTCGCCAAGATTACCAGAGTATCTCCCTCGGCTCTGTCACTGGAGGATAGGCTTGCCGCGCTCGAGCGGAGAGGGTGGATCGAGCCTGCCAAAGGCGACAAAGCCAGCAGGATCCCGCCTCCGTTTCCCGTGGAAGGCGACCTGGCGCAACGGTTCTTACGGGAGGATCGCGAGGGATGAGTCAAAAGCAACCTGCAGCTATCTACTGGGATGCTTCAGCAATCCTGTCCGTGCTGTTTAGGGATTCTCACAGCGAAGAGGCGCGTGCACAACTAGAGCTACCCGGTGTTCATCTCGTGTCTTCGTTGGGCTGGGCTGAAACTTGTGCGGTGATATCCAGAATGAAGCGGGAGGGATGCCTGGGAGAGGTGCTGTTGAAGGCGGCATACGAGACTCTGGAAGAAGGCCCCTGGCGGCGGATTTACGTGTTGCCTGACTACGGTAGGTTCAAGGACTTGGCCGGTGCGTGGCCCCTTCGAGGTGCGGACTTGTGGCATTTGGCGGCAGCCAAGACTCTCCAAAAGGAGATCCCGGAGTTGAAGATCCTTACGTTCGATGAAAGGCTGCGCGCAGCCGCCGAAGGCGAAGGTCTTGGGTCAAGAACGAGTGATCGCGCATAAACGGCAGGACAGTGCCAAGGTCCGCGAGGTTTTCCCGATAGAACCATTTTTCCATTAGGCGGTTCCGGGAATTTATACGGTTGGCGGCGGAAATACCCGTAAAGGTTTCGACGGAGGTATTTCCCCTTGAGGAAGCCAACGAAGCTCTTTTACGGTTGAAGAGAGGTTAAATTCAGGGAGAGGCGGTGCTGGATATATCGAGGGTGGTTTAAATGGCCGTATTCCTCGATATCGACGCGGATTTCATGTTCAAACCCAGAACCAGCGGAAATACGCTGATAAAACAAAGGCTCTGGATAAGGCCGGAGGATCTCCTGAAAAACCTCAAAGCAGCCGGCTTGAAATGGAAAGGAAGCCCTGTTGCGCTCTTCACCGACCACAAGGAAGCCTACTTCGTGTGGAAGGAGTGGGGGGCGCATTCGGATACCCTGATTCACGTAGATGCTCACTCCGATCTCTACGATACTTTTTCCTGGTCTTTGCACTGCGGGAACTATCTCAGAAGGGCGCTGGAGGAGCGCATGTTCTCGAAGGTTGTGTGGGTGATGCCCGACTGGCTTCCGGGAAGCGGCGAGTGGACGAAGTGGGACATCCCCTTTTTCGGTGGAGAAAGCTACGAAGTTCGTGTTCGACGCAGTCGAGCTCCAGAATGCAACGCGGTCTTACGGGGTGAAGAAAACGTAGTTGGTACCGCGGATGGGCACCCCGGTCGGTTTGAGGCGGGACGCGGTATCGCAGTCCGCCGGCGTAAAGTGCGGTTTCAGGCCGTGCCCCTGGGGTATTTCAACATGCCCAACAGCACGGTAGCCCTGACCACGCTGGCGACGAGTCCGACGTTCGTGCCCGCCGGTGAACTGGGGTCTGTTCGGGAACTGGTCGAAAGGATCGCCCGAGATGCTTCGTGCGTTGAGGTTCGTCCCAACATACCACTGAGTCTAAGAGACCCGCGCTTGAGAGAACTCCTGAGAGCCGACTTGGTACAGGCAGGGTCGCCGGAACTGCTCCGGCTGCGGACAGGCCGGACCTCCGGCGGCTGGCGGGCTGCCGCGGGGTTTCTGTGGGCCGAGCATCGGGCGATGGCCCGGGGAGATGTTTCTATTCTCCAAGAGGGCTCGCGTAAGCCCGGGATTCAGGGACGGCTTAAGATGGAAAACAGGATTGGGTAAAATGGGAGGCAAGCGTGAGCGGGAGGCGGAGCAACCCCCGGGGCGCGGTGGCGTGACGGCGGGTGCCGGCGGGGGCGGTTGGTGAGAAGGGGTGGATTAGTGCGTAAAAGTCAACGATGCTTAAGGAAAAGTCCGCGTTCTACGAAGAGCTCAGACAGATAGGTTTACACGAACTTCAGGAGAGCATGAGCCGGGCCCTGGGACTGGCGGTTATGCTCGCATACCCGGACGGCCGTCCCCTGACCGAGCCGTCCAACCTGTGTCCCTTCTGCGCCATGCTCGGTGCCAATCCCGAAGCGCGGGCCAGGTGCGCGGCTTCTCGCGTGGCCTCTGCGGAGGCTGCTGCGGCTGTCGGGGAGGAGATCCTTCATACCTGCCATGCTGGGCTGATGCATCTGGCGGTTCCCCTGCGGGTGTCCGGAGAAACGGTAGCGGTCGTGCTGGGAGGCAACGTGGCCGTGCGACCGCTCCCGGAGGAGACGGTGATGCAACTGGCCCGGGAAACGGGCATAGATCCGGAAAAGCTCCTTGAGGCGGCCGGGGTGGTGCCGGTCTGGACGGAAGAGCGGCTCCGGGCGGTTATGGCGGTGGTACGGAACCTAACGGAGATGGTGGCTCAGCTGCTTTACGCGAAGCAGGAACTCGGCAGGAAGGTGGGTGAGCTTGCCGCTCTGTTTGAGTTCGGCCAGACCGTTTCCGGTAGCCTCGAGATAGCTGAAGTGGCCCGGCGGGCCCTGCAGTCGGTGTTGGAGTTGACGGGTGCCACCAGCGGATCGGTGGTGATGCTTCCTCAGGCGTTGGGGCTCTCGGGCGCCGAAGTGGCGGCCGCTGTGGAGTCCCGTGACGAGTTCCGCGTGGTACCGCCGGGCGAAGTGGTTGCCGCGGTTGAGCGGGAGGCGCGCGCCGCTCATTTTGACGGCCGGCCCGGAAGTGGCACGCCCGAAGAGAGGCGGCCTGCGGTAGTCTTACCCCTGATGGTTGGGGCCAGGGTAACAGGGGTGCTGACCATAGCGGGCAGACCGGAAGGGGCGGGTTTTGCCGAAGACGAGACCGCTTTCCTTACCACGTTGGGCACGAGCCTGGGGCTTGCGCTTGAGAATGCCCGCCTTTTCCGCGAGCTGCAGCTAAGGGCGGCCATGCTGGAACGGCTGATCGAAGTGGGGCGGGTGGTGTCGGGCAGCCTGAACGTGGATGTTGTGGTGGAGTCGGCCCTGGCGAGCGTCCGGGATGTCCTGGGGGCAGAGAGGTGTGCCCTGCGGCTACTTGATGAGGAGACGGGCGAGCTGGTCCTGAGAGGGAGCCTGGGTATGGGTGCGGAGCTGCGGGCCAGGGCCGGGCGCGTCCGGCCTGAGGGCACCCTGCTGGGGAAGGTGCTGGAGTCGGGAGAACCGGTGGTCGTAGAAGACGTGAGCGACAGCGAGCCGGGCATGCACCTCCCATACTACTCGGCTGAAGTGCGTGCGGTGGCCGTGGTGCCGGTACGGGCGGGTGAAAAGATTCTCGGCACGCTTAAGATTTACTCCCCCGCACCGCGGCGGTGGAGCGAGGAAGATGTCGGGTACCTGGCGATCGTTGCGTGCCAGACCGGGCTGGCGCTGGAAAACGCCCGGCTGTACTCGTCGCTTCGGGAATACTACCTGAGTGCCGTGCGGGCACTGGCGGCGGCCCTGGAGGCTAGGGATGTTTACACGCGGGGGCACTCCCTGCGAGTGGCGCGGTGGGCGCGGTCGTGCGCCAGGCTGCTGGGGCTTAGTGCCGATGAGCAGGAGCAGGTGTACCTGGCCGGACTGTTGCACGATTTGGGAAAGATTGGCGTGCGGGAAAGCATCTTGCTCAAGCCGGGGTATCTCGACGATGAAGAACGGAAGGAGGTGCGGGGTCACCCTGTGGTGGGGGCGAGGATTCTCGAGCCGGCCAGGTTTCCGGGGGCGGTGATCGAAGCGGTGCGGCACCACCACGAAGATTACTGTGGTGGCGGTTATCCGGCGGGCCTGGTGGGGGAAGAGATCCCGCTCCTGGCGCGGATCATCCGGGTAGCGGATGCTTACGATGCGATGACGTCGGCCAGGCCGTACCGGCGGGCTCTTACTGCCAAGGCGGCCAGACAAGAGTTGCGGCGGTGTGCCGGTAGGCAATTTGATCCGCGGGTGGTTGAGGCGTTTTTGAGGATACCGGCTGAAGAGATGGCAGATATTGCCAAACGGGGGGGGGGGTACCCTTATAGCTCTGCTGGGCGAGATACTTTTTTCGCGGAAAAAGCGGTATTGAGCGGGGAAGGCAAGCGAAACAAGCTGCGAGCCGGCGCCGGGGAAGTCCCGGGGGTCGAGTTGGAAGGTGAACCGGGGGGTGCGGGTCGCTGGGAAGCGGCTACAATTGCGGTGGCCGCGCCGGCGCAGGCCGGCGCGCCGGAAGCGGTACCCTTAGTAAGAATAGACGCGGCTTAGAACCAACATTTCCTTGACTCACCGCGTATCGATGCGTATACTACAAGTGACGCTCCTCGATAGCTCAATGGCAGAGCATCCGGCTGTTAACCGGAGGGTTGCAGGTTCGAGTCCTGCTCGAGGAGCCATTAATTGCGCCCGTAGCTCAGCGGCAGAGCGGCCGGCTCATAACCGGTTGGTCGTGTGTTCGATGCACACCGGGCGCACCAGGTGGCCCCATGGTCAAGTGGTTAAGACATCGCCCTTTCAAGGCGGTAACACGGGTTCGACTCCCGTTGGGGCCACCACTCTATTTTCCTCACCAGCCCGTAGTTGACATGGGAGTTGCTGCGTCGACAAGGCCAGTTGTCCGTCAGAGTGCAACCGATCTAATAGCCTAAAGCGAGACCGTTTGCCCTTTTGTCCGAACCTCCCAGGAGAAGGCCGCTATCGGGGTCTCTCATTATGATCTGAGCCGCGCCCTGGGAACTCCACGGGCTGAGCCTGCGGATCTTATGGCCCCGCTTAGTTAGACCTTCAAAAGCTTCCTCCGGGAACCTCGACTCCAACCTGAGTTCGGGCGCCTCCCAGAGGTCCTTCACGTCGGTTCCGGGAAACGATATCCACCTTGGAAAATCCGCCGCGTCCTGGGGTCCGGCACCGTGGTCCAGCATGAGATGGAGCATCTGGACGTTCCACTGAGGCTGCCCATCGCCGCCGGGCGTCCCACCTGCGATGAAGAACCGTCCGTCTTTGAGGACGACGTAGCAGTTGAGGGTATGCATGGGCTTTTTCCCAGGTGCGATGCAGTTGGGATGTCCGTCGAGCAGTAAGAAAGAACGACCCGCCCGATTGTTAAGGATGACACCTGTGCCGGGTACCACCAGGCCCGAACCGAAGGAAAACGCTATACTTTGAATGAATGAACATGCGTTTCCCCAGGAGTCTACGGCTACGAAGGAAGTGGTGTCGCCCGCTGTTGCGGGACCGGGCTCACACGAAACAGAGGCCCTTTCCGGGTGGATCTTCGACCGGAGCTCATCTGCCCTCTCCTTCGAAATGTATCGCTTTACATCGAAGCCGGAAAAGGTTGGGTCACCCGCGTATGCGTTTCTGTCGGAAAAGGCGAGTTTCTTCGCCTCGGCGATTAAGTGTAACGACGTCGAGCTTAGCGGGTTCAGGGAAGGCATGTCGAAGCCTTCGAGGACATTGAGCATCTCGATTACGAGAAAACCCTGCGACACCGGGGCGGTTTCCAGTACGGTGTATCCGCGATATGTTCCGGCTAGTGGCTGGTAAAACCCGGCCTGCTCCCCGAGGTATCGCTGAAACTCCTCGCCCGTAAAAGTCCCCTGGAGCTCATCGTTCATTCGCATAAACGCGGCAGCGAATGGACCACGGTAGAACCATTCAGCGCCGCCGTCTATGAATTCCCGAAGCGTCTGCGCGAGATCAGGCTGGCGAAAGATTTCCCCTGCTCGGGGCGGATTCCCGCCCGGAAGATAGATGCGGGAGCACTCGGGATAAGAAGCGATCTTCTCGCGCTCCAAATATACTGCCTTTTCAAGAGAGGGAAAGACCACAAAACCTTCTTCTGCAATGCGGATAGCTGGCTCGAGGCATCTTTTGAGACCGAGCACCCCGAAACGCTTTGAGGCCGCTTCGAGAGCGTAGGGGAGACCGGGGACGGCCACCGAGAGGATTCCATGCTGAGGCAGGATGCAGGGAAGCTTGCCAGTTTTGCCCGCATGTACTTCCCCTGGCATCGTACCCGATCTTCCTCTCGTCACCCTTTCATCCTTCAGAAGGTGATCGACGGTCGATCTGTCTCCCGGCGGCCCGCTGGCGTTTAGGGCCACTGCTTGTCCCGTCGATGCCTCGTAGTAGATGAGGAACGCGTCGCCTCCTAGCCCACATAGGTGGGGCAGAACCACCGAGGTGACGCCGGACATAGCTATGCAGGCGTCCATGGCGGTCCCGCCCTCCCGGAGCACATCAAGGCCGGCGATGACGGCAAGGGGATGAGCGGCTGCGACCATTCCGTGCTTGGCCAGAGAAGCGTGGTGGTACCGGGAGTGGAAAGGTGCCGGATTCGAGAGAGCCATACAACATGCCTCCTTAGTGGTGCGGACCGCCGGTTACCCGCCAGGCCCGCCAGCAGCAACTACGTCTTGCCAAAAGCTAGAAAGGCCATGGATGTCGTACCGGCGTTTAGCTGTATGCGAGACTGATCATGGTTCTCGCGCCCCGGTAAGCTTCGAGATAATCCTTTCCCGTGAACTCCATAGTCACCGGATCGATGCGCCTGGCTCCCGGCATCAGAGAAGCCGCATCGGCCTCGCCCGATGTATGGAACTCGACCTGAACGGTGGCCGGTGCGGGCGGTTCCAGCGGCCTATAGTTCCCCAGATTGGACAAGGCCTTCGTGACGGCTTCCTTGATGAGCGCCTGTGCTTTCTTGGGATGCAGACACAAGGCCGAAAACTGGCTGCGGGGCTCTTTTACGGTGACCGTCTCCACGGTGGGGAGGAGCTCCTTGGCTTCCCTGGTGACCTCGGAGTCGCCGGTAACGACTACGACAGGGACGTGATAGTATCCGGCTACGAGCGCGTTCATACCGGTCTCGCCCATTATCTTTCCGTTCACCCGGTAGTGGGTGACTCTTCCGGAATAAGTATGATTTAGCACACCTAAGGAAGATGCCCGTGAGTGATAGCCAATAAAGATAGCTGCGTTGAAATCGGGACCGATCCCTTCCATCATCGACATGAACTTCGTGGACCCCGTGATCAGGCGGACCTCGGGATTGAGGTCTTCGATGATAAGGTTACGCATACTCCCGTGGGAGTCGTTCACCAGTATCTCGCGGGCGCCCGCGGTGAACGCTCCCTCAATTGCGGCGTTGGCTTCCTGAGTCATAAGCTTTCGGAACCGTTCGTAATCTTCTTTTCCATACTCCGTTTGCTTCCAGTTGACCACTCCCGAAATGCCTTCCATGTCTACGGAGATGAATACCTTCACCTTTTCTACCTCCCGCAGTTTTCCTCCAAATCCCCGAGGTTTCTCCCCGGCAGACCGGGCGAGACCATCATAGCATATGCAAACCTCGGAAATCCCCGGTCAGATCACCGCATACGCCGGCTGGGTCCCTCCTTAGCGAGCCACCGTATACCGACGAGCCTCCGGCAAAGAGGGGATACGCGCAACCGTCAGGCCGGTTCTGAGCCGGTTGTATCAATAACCGAAATCAATAAGTGACGTGAACAAACCAGAACAGCGTAGTATCGGTCCAGCCTAGGTCGAAGGGGAAGAACAAACGGTCCGAAGTGTGACTAGCTATGAGAGGATAGCCGAGGGGATCGAAGCCCACTACGACGGCTACATGGCAGATTTCCCCTTCTTTTGTGTAGGCGATGATGTCACCCTCGGATATGAGAGATCTGGTGAAGGCGAAAAGTGGGGTGTCCTCTTTCTCCGGCCAACGCTTTTCAAACAGGTCGCGAAAGTCACCTTTAAACGTGCACTCAGCTCTTCCGGACGATAAAAGATGCCACACCAGACTATCGCTGCGCACCCAGGCAGTGCTGCCTTCATCCCGTCTCCGGTCGTAACGCCAGCCGCCTTCCTGTGGCAAGCCCCCGGCGGCCAGGACTTGCGATGCGAAGTTCGCGCAATCTCCTCCGGGAAACGAATAAACGTTGTACTCCAGATTATAGCGCCCGCCTTGTTGTAGGGATCGCACGCCCGAATGGTGAACGGCGTATTCAACAGCTTTTTTCCGATCGTAGCCGGCCGGAGACGAGCTACCCGTCGCAAGGGAGGCAGATGGTTTGCTTGAAAGATGGGACGGATCGCTCGCAGAACCCGTAGTTGACCTTATCGTTGGTGCTGGGGCTGCCTGCTGGCCTTTTCCTGAGCGCCAGCTTGGGTTCCGGAAAGTTGCATCTGCCCGGGTCGGGAACGCCGGAGGGTCCCAATACGTACCCAGTGGGTCGCAGTACCAGTTGGTTATCACCTTCCAGCTCTGCCCGTCAGCTACCACCTCCAGGACCTGAATAGCTCTGGCTCCGAACTCTCCGCCAGCATATTTACCTTCGCCTGGTTCGGAAGTGTCAGAACCGGCTGGATTAAAGGTTTTTTCGACCATCGTGAGACCGGGTTCTGTTGCCCCGCTACCCATCGGTCCGAGGGTGGATGTCATTTCCGCCGTCTGAGAACTGCGAGAGTATCGATACTCGAATCGCACGTGCTCGGTGATTTCCATCCAGTAGCGCTTCCCTCCGGGTTCTTCAGGGGAAATGTGGTCGATTTCAACAAACCCGCTGACCTGGACGATTTCTATTCCTCTTTCTTGGGCCCACTTCTGGAGATAGGCGGTCCGCCTGCGATCGTTTTCCCAGGCGTATATCCCGCCGGTAGAATCGAGGTCATAGAAAATCTCCAGCGGGGTTACGTCCCCGGACAGGAGCGCTCGATGTCTGGACTCTATCAGGGACCGGGCGAACTCGGCGAGGCGTACTTCCGTCGGTGGGGAATTCCCAGGGTCATCAAGAGGCTTCGATACTTGGGGATCGGGGATCGAAATGACTACTAAATCGGCCAGCGCAAGGATGACTAATAGAGCGGCGAGTAGCAAAACAACCGGCTTCCACTGTCGCGCTGCTACAACGATGAAGAGAAGCGGGAAGCTCCGGGAAGTTCTCCTGTTTTTCCCGCCGATAGTATCAAACGTTTGGTGTCTCGCCGCACGCTGGCCCAAGTCCGGAAGTCACCCCACGGGGTCAATGAAACATACGCGGAGAGGCTCCCACGAATGCCTAGGGTGGGCCGTTTCGTAGCCCGGTGAGACGGGTGGGGTTATGGCTTATTTCGCCCGCAGCAAGTTCAGCACTGCCCTGCTTGTGGCGCCAGGTCGCGGACTACGGCCTGTTTTCCCGCAGCACCCAGCTGAGCCCGAGCGCAGCTGCTACGCCGGTAGCGCCTCCGAAGAAGAAAGGAGCACGCGGACCCAGCGTATTCCAGAGGAATCCGGCCAGCGCCGAAGCGGGAAGCAAGCCTATGCCCACCAGGGTGGCATGGAGCCCGATAACCGTTGCCCGTTGATCTGGCGGTGCTATGTCGGCGACCAGCGCCTTTTCCACGCCCTCCGTAAACCCGATGTAGATTCCGTAAGCTGCAAACAGATACCACAACGTCGAGGCTTTGGTGGCCAGCGCAAATCCGAGATACACAATGCCGTAAGCCAGGTATCCCAGAACGAGAAGGGTGCGTCGTCCAATGCGGTCAGAAAGTCTGCCCGCCGGGTAGGAAACCAAGGTGTAGACTAAGTTGTAGGTGAGGTACAGGAGGATCACCGCTGCTGGCTCAAACCCGAGGTTCCCGGCTCTTAACAGTAGAAACTGGTTCGACGAATTCCCGAGCGTGAACAAGAACACCACCAGGAGAAAAGATTTCAGCCGCGGATCAAGTTTGGACCAATCGAGGAGATTGACGTGGCGACGAGGTCTGGCGGCCGAGAAATCACCGGTTCGCGCGGCAGAAGGCTCACTGGAGCGACCTTGCGCTCTTTCCTGGACGAAGAAGAGAAATGCCACCCCGAGCACTGCAGGGACGATCGAGTAGAGGAAAACGCTCTTGTAGTCACCTTTATATGCGGTGAGAAAGTAGTAAGCGAGGATGATTCCAGCGCTGGCGCCGAAAGTGTCCATGAACCGGTGCAACCCGAAGGCAGCGCCTCTCTTCCCTTCCTCCGAAGACTCGGCTATGAGAGCGTCCCGGGGTGCGGTGCGGATGCCCTTTCCCAACCTGTCGACCACGCGCCCGATGAGTACAACGGGCCACGACCCGGCCAGGAAAAGCAAAATCTTTCCCAAAACGGATAAGGAGTAACCGCCGATGGCAAGGGGTTTGCGTCTTCCGAGTTTGTCAGACAGGGCTCCGGAAAATACCTTCAAAATGCTGGCGACGCTCTCGGCAATACCCTCGATGATTCCCACGATGGCCGGGGTTGCTCCCAGCGTTGTAGTGAGGAACATGGGTAAAAGAGGGTAGACCATTTCGGTAGAGATATCGGTGAAAAGACTGGTTAAGCCAGCCATGATGATGTTGAACAACCTCGTTCACCTCCCGCCTCTCTAAGCCTGTTTCGTTCAACACCGTCAACTGGAAGGTCAGTAGGGAAGCCACAGCATAAGGCCGGTTTCTTCGTCTCTTGTCCTGTTCATCGGCGGGTCCATGACCAGCTCACTGACGAAGACCTCCGCCACGAAGGTTTCCGTTCCGCGAACCAGGTGCCCACCGTAGCATTTGCCCGACTCGTCGGAGAGAGTGAGGTGGATGTGGACGAAGGGCTTGCCGTCCTTGAGGGAGACATTGCCGAGCCCCGTGACGATCTCAAGAGGTTCATCCACGGAAAACTCGATATACTCCTTTCTTGCCTGGTCGTAACAGGAAAGACGAGCTTTTCTCACCGAGCCTACGAGTTCGATAACTCCGTTCCTAAAGCCCGAATCGCGTACCAGTTCCTCGAGGGCGTCGAGCAAATCTCTGCCCGGTCGAATCCGCGCTGCGACAACCTTTCCGGTGAGCGTGCCTTTGAATACGGTCACCGTCATCGCCTCCTCCGGTCATTAACATGAGTATCTTAACACCGGAATACGGCAATGCGACAGAAGCCCGGCGGTTACTTGTTGCTTCTTACGGTTATTTATTTCCAAACATAAGCTGGTCTGATAGAGTGTCTACGGGAGGTATGTTTCCATGGAGCGTTTGGTAACTCCCGAAGAGGCAACCCGGCTCCTGCGGGTTTCGGCCTATACAGTCATTCCGGCTCTCAAGGTTGGGAGGTGCGTCCTCTGAGGACTAAGCCCGAGTCGGTAATTGCCCTTGTTAAGAACGAACGTGAGCGCGGAGAGAGGTTTCTTGCCGCTTACAACGTCATCGAGCACGAGCTTCGCCGGCGCTGGGGCGACCCCGGTAGTAGGGAAAGCTTTCGCCGTATGGTCGATGTACTGAAGAGCCGGGATAGCGTAGTCAGACGATTCAAAGACGACCTGGAAGAGTTCGCGGACTTGCGCAATGCCATAGTACATGAAAGGATTAGTCCTGATTATCTCATCGCCGTTCCTCTCGAGGAGACAGTGCGGCGTATAGAGGAAATAGCGCAGCTCATGAGAAAGCCGCCGCTCGTGTACCCTCGTTTCTCCAGGGAGGTTATATCGTTCGACATCGGCGACCGGGCCGACCGGGTACTGCAAACGATCAAAAAGACCAGTTTCTCACAGTTTCCCGTGTATGAGGAGTCAAGGTATATAGGACTTTTAACGGACGGCGCGGTCGCCCGCTGGATGGCGGACCGCATCCACGGTGGGTGCGGAAAAGGATGTGCCGGTCTCGACGAAATCCTTTCCGCGACGGTTAAAGAGATTATCGGTTACGAACGAGGTAACAGGGCCCGGTTTCTCCCACGTAACGCTACCATATACGAAGCGCAGGAGATTTTCAGAGAAGGCCCTCCCGAAACCGAGAGACAGGTGCTCGCCGTTCTCATTACGGACAACGGAAAACCCGAAGAAAATCTCCTGGGAATTATAACGCCCTCGGACCTGCTCCGCGACTTTTCCCGCGATTTTCGAGATCCTTCGCCCGATTGAGCTGTTGGTGTTCCCCTGAGCGACTATTTGCGTGAAAGAAGAGCTATAACCGTAACTGTTCGGGAGCGAGATGTGAGCGGCGTGGGACCCGAAAACCAGGAGCCTGGTACCTTCCCAGAACGCGGTAACAGAGAAGGCGCAATCCGCATCGATGTGGACGAGTTATACCGCCGTTACGGTGCGGAGCTATACCGTTACGCACGGGTGGTCACAGGTGACGCGGAAGCGGCCAAGGATATCGTACAGGAAACGATGCTCGGCGCCTGGCTACGGACGGATTCGTTCAGGGGTGACTCTTCCTTGCGAACCTGGTTGTATGGGATCTGCAGAAACAAGGTGAAGGACCATTTCCGGGCCGTTGAAAGACGGCACGAAGACCGGTTCCAGTCGCAGGTTACCACGGCAGAGGGAGAGTTACCGGGTTTAGGTGGAACCGCCGGTCACCCGAAAAATCGAGCGGCAGTCAGTTTCGAAGATGAGCTCGTCGAAAGGTCCTCGTTCTGGAAAGCTTTTCGGCGGCTGTCCGTCAGTCATCAGGAGGCGATTCTGCTCGTCTTCCACGGGGGTTTCAGCCAGGTCGAAACCGGCGCGATCCTGGGGATTCCCGTAGATACAGTTCGTTCCCGGGTTTACCACGCGAGAAAGCAGCTGGCGAGGTTCCTCCAGGAAGAGGAGCGGCAAGCCGGGTCGCAGTCAGATCACGAAGAAAAGAGACGGTGACGAATATGACTGGAGAGTTCAAAAACGATAGGGAGTGCCCGGATTGCATAAGAGTCGCTGAGCTCCTTCCCTGGTTCATCCAGGGTAACCTGCCCGACGAGGACCGGATTTACGTCGCTCGTCACCTTATGACCTGTCCTTCGTGCGTCGCCGAGCTGAAGGAGTGCTTGGCGATCAGCACGGCGGTCAGGCGAGAAGTGAGGAAGCTTGACGCTCAGAAGATCCAGAAGCGACGGGAGTCCGCCGGAACTTCGGAGCCCGGTATAAGCTCATCTTCAACGTTTGAAACGGTTCAAGATTTGAGCGAAGACAACCTCGCAAAAGCTGCCTGGACCGGTGCTCGAACAGGCGAAGCGGTTGTGCCGCGAGCTCCTCGATACGAGGCATGGTCTGCAGCCGTCCAGATCATCGATGCCGCTTCGAACTTCGTAGGGATCCTCAAGCCCATCGTCCGGCTGCTGCGGTTACCGGAATCTTTCGTAGATCTGAGGGCCGTGGTGGAGCGATGGGAACGTAAGTCAGTAAGGCGCCTTGTGAGGGTCCTGGAGGGGGGATTAGCTGCGCTGTAACGGAGCATGACCGTTCCGTTGTCCGGTGCCCGAGGCGGACAAGGGTTCGAGCAGATGGAAGGAGGGACGATCGTGTCGGGCGAACATTCCAGTGATATCCCGGTCAAGGAAATCACAGAACTCCTTGACGCAGTAGGACAGAAGGTTCCAAAACTCATCAGCGACCTGCTGGGTACCTTGTTTTCGGAGCAGGCCGGGACCCAGCTGGGGAAATCTGTAGGCCTGTTTTACAGGGAGCTCGTCAATAACGGAATCCCCGAGACGGAGGCGCTTGCGATGGCCAAGGCATACATGTCGAGTCTCGCAAACGCGTTGAGCTCCATCGGTGTGCGCGGAGGCTCGAAGCACGAGCATGGCGAGGATATAGAAGGCTGCTGTTGACCGGACCGCCAGAAACGGGGTTTAGCGGACCCGCGAATTTGCAGTGTTTCGCGAGCCTTCCTCGGAGGAGGGGAACGTAATGGTAAAGTTTGTACTGCTCGCGATTATGCGGTCAGCTGGACTGTGCGTTTCCCTCCTCTCGTCATATTTGAAAGCTCTCGCCGGCCGGAGGAAGGCCATGGGACGGTTCAGGAAAGCTCTTGTTAAAGAAGGAGTGCCTCCCCAGGTCGCCTGGGAGATCGCCAAAAACTACCCCGAAATCCCAATTCCCTGGCGCTTTCTCCGGCAATCCACCCGCTTGATTTCCTCTTCCACGGAAAGTGTAGGTGCCTTATCTACTCGTAATCGTAGGCGCGAAGGGGTCGGTTAGAGCTGTTACTTACTTTTGCCTCCACCGGTGCCTCTACCGGGCAGAGAGACCACGGCGAAATGGATCGTCCCCGCATGGTGGATCAAGCGCGCTTTGCGACCAGCAGTATGCGAGCTTGCCCGAGCTCGTTACGAGCTGCCGCATTCCCCAACGGCGCGGGGCACATCAGCCACCCGAATCGATGTACTATGTAATTGAGCTGGCGCGCAAAGCCCAATCGTCCCCTTGTGCTAGGGGCAAATTAACTGTTCCGAAAGGAGGCGAAGACCTGGTCTAGAGGCAGGCTTGACCGGAGTTAAGAACGGTCAAGCTTGCTAAACCAGGTCGGACCCGGTCTACGGGCCAGTCTGACCGGGGACGGAAACGGTCAACCGTTACCAGGGAACGTCATGAAGAGGATATACATGGATAATGCGGCCACGACGAGCCTCAAACCGGAAGTCCTTGAGGCCATGATGCCATATCTGACCGGGAAATACGGCAATGCTTCCACTCTGTATTTGGAAGGTAGGGAGGCGAGGGAGGCTGTCGAGCAGGCTAGAGAGCGGACGGCGCGAGCCCTCGGCGCCCAACCGGAGGAAATCTATTTTACATCTGGTGGAACAGAGGCGGACAACTGGGCGATCAAAGGTGTGGCGTTTGCCCGCCGCGAAAAGGGAAATCACATAATCACGAGCCAAATCGAACATCACGCCGTGCTTCAACCCTGTGAGTACCTGGAGAAGCACGGTTTCCACGTGACATACCTGCCGGTGGATTCCGATGGGCTGGTAGATCCCGGTGATGTATCCAGAGCCATAGAACAAAATACCGTGCTCGTGTCCATCATGTTCGCCAACAACGAGATCGGAACGATAGAGCCGGTTGCCGAAATTGCCAGGATTTGCAGGGAAAAGGGTGTGCTGTTTCACACCGACGCGGTTCAGGCGGTGGGCCATGTGCCGGTGGACGTGGAGAAGCTCGGGGTGGATCTCCTGTCTTTGTCGGCTCATAAGTTCCACGGTCCCAAAGGGATTGGAGCCTTGTACGTGCGCAAAGGGGTGCGGCTCGATCCGTTCATTCACGGAGGCGGTCAGGAGCGGAACAGACGGGCCGGCACCGAGAACGTTGCAGGAATAGTTGGGCTTGGGGCGGCAATCGAACTTGCTACGTCTTCGCTGGAGGAGAGAGCTGCGAGGATCGCTGCGTTGAGGGATAAGCTCATCGACGGGGTTCTCGAGAGGGTGCCCGATGTCAAGCTGAACGGCCACAGGATTATGAGGCTTCCGGGGAATGCACATTTCTGCTTCCGGTTCATCGAAGGCGAGTCGCTGCTGTTGAACCTGGATGTAAAGGGAGTTTCGGCCTCCAGCGGTTCGGCTTGTACCTCTGGTTCCCTTGAGCCGTCTCACGTCCTCCTGGCGCTCGGCCTTCCCCACGAGATGGCCCAGGGTTCTCTCAGGCTGACGTTGGACGAGGAAAACACCGGGGAAGAAGTAGACTACGTTCTGGATATCCTGCCTGACATCGTAAAGAAACTTCGGCCTGCTGGCTCAGGGTAAGTCAGCTTTTTCTCAGCGACACGTCCCCAGCGGGTATGCGCCGGACGTCGTTGTTGGGGAGTTCCAAAAGGAGCAGACCCTCCTGGTCGATGCCCAGCATCTTTCCGACAAGGGGTCCTGCCGGAGTGCTGACGGTCACGCTTCCCCCGACGTAGGCCGAGATTTGCAAAATAGTGGGCAAAAGTGCGGCAAACCCCCGGTCAAGGAAAGCGGAATAAGATTGCATTACGCGGTCGTGCACTGAAGCTATAAGGGCGGGAATCGAGACAGGAATTCCCGTTTCCAGGAAAAGCGATGTAGCCAGGCCCTGTATCTCTTGGGGAAAGTCCTGACTGGTCATGGTGGCGTTAATGCCGATCCCCGCTACGACCCAGCAATTCGTCTGCCCGAGCGCTGACTCGCAAAGGATCCCCGCGATTTTCCTTCCCCGAACAAGGACATCGTTGGGCCATTTTATCATGGCGGGGACGTCATATTCCTCCCGAAGCGCCCTAGCTACGCCGTATCCCACGACGAGGGGAAGAGCTGAAAGGCCTGGTAGATGTCGCGGTGGGCGCAGTACTATCGACATGAATACGCCGCCTTCGGGCGATGTCCATCTCCGACCCATGCGCCCTCTACCCCGGCGTTGTCTCTTCGCCACAACCAGTGTACCCTCGGGAAAACCTTTTTCCGCCAGGTCGCGGGCCTCATCGTTGGTGGAGTCCGTTTCCTCCAGAGCGAGGACGGTCACGTCCCGGCGGCGGGAAACCAGGTGGTGCTGAATTTCCTCGGCATAGCTGTTGGATGACATAAACGGTAACCCTCCCGGCGAATATATTCGTACGGTGTACGTGGCAAGCTGCCGCACCAACTCAGCTGGCTGGCTCCCGTTGCCTTCCCTTTGCACTGTGCTGCGGCGAAAAACACATTTTCCCCATGCACACCGGAAAACGCGCCCCCGTTGCGGAGGGCACGTCATTCCAGTTCCACGGGGAGTTTACCCCTCGCGACGCACTTTCCGGCCAAGATCTGGCTGAGCGCTTCCATCGACTCGGGTCTTGAACCATAAGTGCATATGTAGGTCCCCACCTCGGGGAACAGGGATATATCGTAAGGCTCGCGAGCTGCCACCAGAATGACCGAGATAGCTTGCCCCCGCGACCCGGAGACCGTTCCAGGGGCAGGGCTCTGCAGGGAAAGGCCACGCACTCTCCCAACGAAGGCAGCTTGCGCCGGGTTCCGGGTGGCTCCCTCGGTGACGACGATCATGTAGTGCTCGTCAACGGCTCCCGGGATCTCGCAGGTGGAATAGGTACGTTCCCTCACCACGAAGCCTTTGGACCGGAGAGCGTTACCCAACGGCGTACCCGCGGTCGTCCCCGGTCTCGCCGGGTCCTCCATCTGTAACCTTTGCGCACCGTCGGGAGTCACCAGGAGGATCCGGGCTCCGGGTTTGAGGGGCACGACGCCGCGTTCGTCCTTCACCACTGTTATCGAATCACGGTGCGCCTGAGCGGAAAGATTCCGGTATTCATCCCAATTGTTCAAGGGGAAAGCTTCGGGCTCGAGCGGGTTTGGAATTGAGAAAAGGTACTTGAGCTTCAGTATCCTTGAGACCGATTCGTCCAGGCGCGACTGGGGTACTTCCCCGCTTCTGACCGCGCTGCAAAGGGCCATATAAGCTTCTTTTTGCATCTCAAAGGTGTGGGATATGAGGAGCACATCCGCCCCAGCTTTAAAGGCTTCAACGGCTCCTCTGACCGTTCCGGAATAATATTCGGATATGGCGTCCATCTCAAGACAGTCGGTCATGATAAGCCCGGAAAACCCGATCTTTTCCCTCAGCAGGCCCACGAGGACTTTGGGCGAAAGGGTTGCCGGACGGTCAGGGTCGAGGGCTTCGAATAGCACGTGAGCTGACATGATGCACTCGAGACCCCCGGAAATCACCCTGCGGAACGGGAAGAGCTCCACCCTTTCGAGCCTATCCCACGAATGAGGAAGGACGGGCAGGTTCAGATGGGAGTCCACAGAGGTGTTGCCATGACCCGGAAAGTGCTTGCCCACGGGTATGACCCCGCTTTCGCGCAATCCCCGAGCGTACGCTGCACCCAGTTCCGCCACCCTTTCCGGGCTTGAGCCGAAAGACCTTATCCCGATGACCGGGTTGTCGGGGTTGTCGTTAACGTCCAGGACCGGCGCGAGGTTCATGTTTATCCCAGCAGCTCTCAAACCTGTCCCGATTGCCTCCGCTACTTTCTCGACGAGCCCGGGGCCGCCGGCCGCCGCCAGCGCCATGTGGCCGGGCATCACGGGGAAACCTTCCGTCAGCCGGCAGACGATCCCTCCTTCCTGGTCGGCGGAGATAAAGAGGGGAATTCCCGGTCCCGACCTCAAGGCAATCTCCTGGAGAGTCGCGGAAAGTGCGGCCACTTCGCCCACAGGTCCCGTGTTGCGAGCGAAGTAGATGATGCCTCCCGCCCGGAGGTCTTCTATGAGCGGTCGGGCGTTTTCCGGGTCCTTCCCGGGAAACCCGAACATGAACACCTGTCCAACCTTGTCTTCCAGGCTCATCCCGCGGAGGCGAGCCTCTACTTTGGCATCAAGACCTGCGGGGACCTTCGAAGAATCCGTACCGGTCCCGGGTTCCTTCATGGTTCTGAGGTCAGATGAGACTGTCAAGTTCATGACCTCCTTATTTCAAGAGAGGTTGTTCCGGTTTCGAACGCCGATTGCGGCGGCTACCGCGTTGGCAAATCTCGGTCTGAGTTCGATGATGGCCGTCCCGTCTCTTCCTGCATGCACTCTATTGGTGAGAAGGATGATCCCCGTTCGGGTTTCCGGATCGCACCAAAGGCTTGTGCCTGTGAACCCGGTGTGCCCATAAGACGCGTCCGAAAGAAGGTCTCCGCCTGAAGAAAAAGCCCGAGACTTCAATGCCCAACCCAGGCCGCGCCTGTCTTCTTTGTTGACATGCTCTTTCGTGGCCAAACGGACCGTGTTCCGGGACAAAACTCGAACAGGGCCGAACTCGCCCTCCCCAAGCCACATCAAAGCATATCTCGCCAGATCCGTAATGGTGCTGAAGAGGCCGGCGTGGCCTGCGATGCCCCCCATGGCGTAAGCGTTTTCATCGTGGACCTCGCCCCACATGAGTTTTTTGAGATCCGTGCGATATTCGGTGGCAGCTATCCGGTGGCGGGAAGACTCGCCAGGCAAGAAACATGTGTCGTTCATCCCCAGCGGCCGCCAGATGTTCTCGCGGGCGAACTCGTCCAGGCGCTTCCCGGTAATCCTTTCCACTATCTCGCCCAAAATGATGAACCCGAGGTCGCTGTAAACCACGTGCTCACCGGGGGATGACGCTTCCATTTCGCAGATCTTGCGAACGATCCCTGCCCGGTCAAGGCCCATTTCGTAGAACTTCACGTGGGCGGGGAGTCCCGAAGTGTGAGTCAAGAGATGCCTTATGGTGATGGACTCCTTTCCATTGGCGCCGAAGTCCGGCAAGAACAAAGATACCCTGTCATCCAGCCTGAGTTTTCCCATTTCCATGAGGACCAATATGGATGGGAGTGTGGCCACGACCTTAGTCAGGGACGCCAGGTCAAAAACGGTCGCCGGAGTCACCGGCATTCTCACGGGAGTTCTCACCGCAAGCCCGAATGCCCGCGGCCCGACTACTTTGCCCTGGCGCACCACGGCGCAAACGGCGCCCGGAATCTCTCCTTCGCCGTTGCCCACGGCGTCCCTTACCACGTCGAAAGCACGCTCCAGAGCTACCGGGTCCAGTCCCACCTCTTCCGGGCGGGCGAATTCGAGGTGAGGGACGGAACTCCGGTCACCTGTCCCCATGCTGCCGGTTCCCCCAGCGCTTTCGGAGAAAAGCCGGTTGTCGCCAGCGCCGTCTCTTTTGCCCGAGAGCGCACGAGGAGTAAAGCTGCCCGTACCCGCTCCGGCTTGTTCACCCAGGGTAGAGACGGTGCCAGGGGAAGGGGTGCGGCGTTGTCCTGCCAGCTCGATAGCTCGTCTGATAGAACCCTTGGATTCTCGCAATTTCCCTCTGGCTTCTTCGGCGGTGGCTCCGGTGAGGAGAGAGATCAACGCCACCGGGACATCACCCTCGGCATCTTCCAGCGCCTCTTCCACTTTTTCCATGGGGGCGCCGGTGGCCTCACTCAAGATAAGCCTGGCTCTTCTCGAGAGTTTAGCGTTGGTGGCTGAAGCTCCCGCCATCAAGTTGGAATAGGTACGTCCCAGGAGGATCATGGCGGCGGTGGAGATCATGTTGAGCACCATCTTTTGGGCGGTGCCGTTTTTTAGTCTGGTGGAACCTGCGATCACCTCGGGGCCTACGTCCGGAGATATGACCACATCGGCAAAGGAGCTCAGCGGCCCCGAAGGGTCACCCACGATAGCTATGGTGGAGGCGCCCCTGGATCTGGCTTCCTGCAAGGCCCCAAGGGTAAACGGTGTCCTACCACTGGCTGCGATACCGACAACCACGTCTCCCCGTCCGATGTTTTTCTGCTTCACGGCCTGTCTACCCGCGTCCTCCCGGTCCTCCTGGCCCTCGACTGCTCTCCACAACGCTTCGGTGCCGCCGGCTATTACGGCGTCGATGACTCCGGACCCGACTCCGAACGTGGGCTGCCATTCGGCTGCGTCAAGAACTCCGAGCCTGCCGCTGGTTCCTGACCCTACGTACAGGACGCGTCTTCCGCCGGCGACAGCTTCGGCCACCATCTTCGTCGCCTTAACGATACTGGTGATTTCCAACGCAACTGCGGAGGCGACCCGGTGGTCCTCGGCGTTCATGACCTCGAGGATTTTTCTGACGGGCCAGGTATCTATGTCGCGAGTAAGTGGGTTTTGCCTTTCAGTTCTGGGAAGGC
The DNA here is from genome assembly GCA_012842495.1 of Candidatus Fermentithermobacillaceae bacterium. Classification (GTDB taxonomy): domain Bacteria; phylum Bacillota; class Sulfobacillia; order Fermentithermobacillales; family DUSS01; genus DUSS01. The sequence continues at coordinate 134,848 of DUSS01000009.1, read as the reverse complement.
ACTCGCTCATGTGCGGAACTCCCTTCATCTTTCTGAGAGGCTATGATCTGAACTCCACCGCATATATGCGAGAATGGCTGCACCTACCGAAGGAGGGTGGCGGGGTTTCCTCAGGGCTGCTCCAGGCAAAGCTCGGGAGAGCTCTTCCTCGACGAAACTTGCGTATAATGGGTTTCCCAGGGCACCGCCGACGAGCGCCACCACCGGCGGGTTGAGACCAAGTTTTCCCGCGACGGCCACAGCCATCTCCACGAGGTTTCTGGCGCAGGAAACCAGTATGGACCGGGCCACGGCGTCTCCTTCTTCTGCAGCTTGCATCACCAGAGGTGCCATGGATGCCAGCTCGTTTCTGGACATTTCGTGGATGAGGCGGAGAATATCCGGAGGCCCCAGTTTCGCGGACCCCGGTCGAGGGAGGCAGCGGGAAAAACGCCCGTCGCTGCCGCAACTCTCGTGCGGGGGAGAGTATTCATCGCCAGGTCGATCTTTCCAGGAAGAAAGGCGGGAAAGAATCAACGACGTAATTGTGGTTTCGGGCCCTCGCCCGTCATAGGCGCGGAAAACTGCGTTCAAAGCGCGTCTTGAGATGTCGTAAGCGCTCCCCTCGTCGCCGATGAGATATCCCCATCCTCCCGCTTTGGTTACCTTGCCTCTGTACGTACCGAGGCAGTTCGAGCCCGTGCCCGCGATTATCACTATCCCGTCCTTTCCTTCGTGAGCTGCGGCGAGAGCCGCCAGCGAATCTTCCACGATGAAAAAGCGGGACCCCTCCGGAAAGATGGGCTCGAGGAGATTTATGAGACCGTCGCGATCCTCCTGCCTTACGGCGCCGGCCAGAGCCAGGCATGTCATCTCGACCGCGTCAAGACCGTATACCGTGTGGCTGGTGCGGGCAAAGTTTCGGGTTGGTTCCCCTAAGTGTCTTTTGCCAGAGCCAAGCTGATGGAGGACGCAGGGGTCGCCTCTGGGCCGCGCTTCCAGTTGGGGTCGCAACTGTTCCTTCACGTACTTCTCCAAACACCCGGAGATAGCTTCCCTTATGGAATTAAAGACTGTATCAGGTGGTACGGCATAGCAGTTGGACGGTCCCCCGGTCCCTGTCGAGACAACCCGAAACCGCGGCAAAACGCTCTCAGGGTGCCTTTCGCCTTCCGGCAGCTCCTTGCGCCCGCGCGTTCCGTCACCGGCTGCGGAAAGCGGCGGAGCAGTTCCCGGCCCGGGCAGGTTATCTTCGCAAAATAGTACTAGGGATGCTTCGGTGCTGGTGCCGCCCCCGTCGACTCCGAGGAATAGACGTCCGCCGCCCAATCCCACTTTGAAAACCTCCCGTCTACTCGATCTCCCCGCATCAAGGGCGGGAATCAATCGTAGATAAGGTAGCGACGACGCCTTTCAACGAATGCCCGAGCGTGTCCATCCCATTCCCCCAGTATCTTGTCGGGAGGGTCCCCGTTTTGAAGCGACTCTCTCAGGTCCGGACCGCCGGCCAGGAGATCGAAGAAGTACGTGCCGTTGGCCGACGGCGGGCGAAACTGGAAGTGTTCGGGGTAGAGATCTCTGAGAGCGAACAGCATCTGGACTCCAAGTTCCACCGGGCGCACCTCTTTCGCGCTGACTACGTGGATCGCTACGCCGCCTGCCACTTCGCCGGACCACTTGCCGAAAGCCGGGCGGAAATACACCGGACGGAAGAGCACACCTGGGAGATTTAACTCTTTCAGGCGCGAAGCCAGGGCATACCCATCTACCCAGGGTGAGAAAAGGGCCTTTATACGATATCCGGCGTTGAGCATGAGGTCGACGTTGGAAACGAGATCCCGGTTCAGGCCGGTGTGGTTGGTGAGAAGCCCGACCGACCTGTCCTTGAAAAGCCCCTCTCTTAGCATGACTTCAAGTCCAACCGTCACCCCAACAGGACCATCTCCCGGGCTACAAGCGAAGTTTACGAGGGTATTCGCCAATTCCCCGGCTTATCCTGCAATATTCACCGGCGTTCTCGGGTTCTCTGGTGCGCCTGCGATGGTCGGTTCCGGGTAAACGACGCTTTTGGGTGTTTATACGCCAGCGAAGAGGTCTCAGGGGATACCGAACCCCCGAGACCCAATTCAGCCGGAACAGCCCCAGTGGATGCGGGCTCAGCCTGCTTACGTACTCAGTGCCGCGCCTCGGTTCCGGATCCCTTTTCAGAGAGTGCGACCTGGAACCGCGCTAGCCGGCGCGGGTTCTCCAGAAAAACCTTCAGGACGATCAGAGACAAAACTGTGTTTATCCCGGCGTGTACCGTGTTGAACGGAATTACCACAGGTACCAGTGTTTGTGCAATTACTGATGCCGGCAGTCCGGTATATATGGGGGTGATTAGCAGGTTCATGGGGACCATGAGTGCCACCCTTGTCAGGATCGCGGCGGGGACAAGCACCCAGCTTTTGCCCTTTGTTTTACGAGCGAGAAGGCCCAACACGAGGACCATTCCACCCGAAGCTACGAAATGCATGAGTCCTCCCAAAGGCCCGCCCTTTCCGGTAAGGACCACGAAGAGCGCCGCTTTGGTGAAAGCAGCCATGAGACCCGGGGCAGGTCCGAGAACTACCGACGTGACAATTACCGGGACGTCACCGGGCGAATAGAGGAGGTATTCGGCGAACATGGGGATGTGCACGAAGAGTTCAAGCAGGAGCGCCAGTGCAGCCATGAGGCCTGTTAGAACGACCCGGTTGGTTGGAGAATTAAACCTGGTTGCGTACATAAAGATTCCCCCTCGGTATGGTTTCAGGGGGATCCTCGGGGTCATATCTGATGCGGAATATCGTTACCGCAGGATCTTCTCCCTTCCGGACTTTACCGTCGGCGCTGGAATCTCACCAGCTCTACCGTGTCCAACTGTAGAACGGGACGCGGCTCGCGGGCTTTACCGCCGGTCAGGACTGGCAGCTTGCGCTGCTTCACCTTGCCCCGAAGACCCTCGCCGGCTAATACAATAGCACGGGATGCTGCACCAGTCCAGTCACGGCGGGCTGCCCGGGTGCTTTCGTAGACAGGGTAAAGAGTTGGACAGCTTCTTTATCACTGCTGACGCCGGCTTTGATGCAGTCAACTGGGTCCACCGGATCGATCTACTGTCAGAATGAGTAGTCAGGTACCGGCTGCCCCCACCACCGATTTTGATTGGAGACCGGGATCTGATAAATTAGCTCTTGTCTAGAGTTTTTGGTCCAGGCTACTGGTACCAGTCTCTGGCCAAGGTTTTTCGATGTTAACGTTAACGTTTCTGCCCGGGCTTTTGACCTGGAATTCTGCGCTATCGCCTCATTCAAAACGGGCTCCAGGTGCCTTTTGAAGAACAGTTGTGGTCGGGAGGAGGGAAGGGACTGGTTGTCCCGGAAAATATGCCGGCTGTCGTGGTGGTAGGAACGCAGTGGGGAGATGAAGGAAAGGGTCAGGTTACCGATTATCTTGCGAAACAAGCTGATGTCGTCGTCAGGTATCAAGGTGGTCCGAATGCTGGTCACACCGTGGTGGTCGACGGTGAAAAGTTCGAGCTTCACCTGGTCCCGTCCGGTATTCTGTCGGGCAAGACCTGCGTGATCGGCAACGGGGTCGTGATAGACCCGGAGATTCTGGTCCAAGAGATCGAGCGATTGAAGAAATCGGGTTTGGACGTATCCTGCCTGAAGGTGAGCTCCCGCGCCCACCTAATCATGCCTTATCACCGCCTTCTCGACGCTCTTCAGGAGGAGAGCAAGGGCCCGCGAAAGATAGGGACCACGTTGAAGGGGGTCGGACCCGCCTACATGGACAAGGCGGCCAGGACCGGAATCAGGGTGCAGGACCTTCTCGAGCCGGAGGAGTTCAAAGAAAAGCTGGGTATGAACCTCAAAGACAAAAACCGCATTTTTCAATACTTCTACGGAAGAGAGCCCATGAACGAAGAAGAAATCGCCCGAACGTACCTCTCGTTAGGTGAGTACCTGCGACCTTTCGTATGCGATACCGCCGTCCTAATAAACGATGCCATCAACCAGGGAAAACGCGTTTTATTCGAAGGGGCTCAGGGAACCCTCCTCGACCTGGACCACGGGACATACCCGTACGTAACGTCCAGTCACCCGGTGGCCGGGGGCGCGTGCATAGGCGCCGGAATCGGCCCGAATAAAATCGACAAGGTTGTCGGTGTCGTCAAAGCTTACACATCGAGAGTAGGAGACGGCCCGTTCCCCACGGAGATCCACGACGAGACTTCCAGCTGGATAAGAGAGAAAGGTCGCGAATACGGCACCACGACCGGTAGGCCCAGACGCATCGGGTGGCTGGATACCGTGATGGTGAGGTACGCTTCCATTCTCAGCGGGATCACGGGCATTGCGATAACCGGTATGGGGGTGCTGGCAGGGCTTTCTTCAGTGAAGGTTTGCGTCGCCTATCGTCACCGGGGAAAGGAAATCCGGGAGTTTCCTGCGAGCTTGTCGGTGCTCAATGAGTGTGAACCGGTCTACCGCGAATTGGCGGGATGGCCCGAGCTGGGCGACAGGGGGAACGTTCCCGAAAGCTACGATGCCCTTCATCCCAACGCCAAAAAATACCTGGAATTCGTCTCGGAAGCTACCGGCCTGCCGCTGGTTTTGGTATCGACCGGGAGGGAGAGGAAAAGCACCCTGGAAGTGCGTCGGGTCTTTTAAGTTGCATGTGCCTCTTGCCCAAAGCCGCAAAGATAGGGAAGCCGCGTGGAATGGGGTGAGGGCGATGCTACGCCCTCGCCCCCAGAGCTATCTTGACCTTTCGCCACGCTTTCCTGGCGATTAGCGCGAGATTGGTGAGCCGGAGCAGACCCTGTAAAACCCCGGGATGACTCTTTAAGAACTGACTCTTCCTGGCCCATTTGACGAAGGGCACGGCCACGGAGAACTGGGTGAAGTAAATCAGGGAGTTCCAGTAGGTTTGGATCGGGTCTTGTCTTACGCCGGTCCCGTGCACCCACCAGTACATCGCCCTGTACTGCTCGTTTATGGGTTTAAGCTGGAGCTCCCTCATCTTTTCCCGGCTAATAAGTCCCCGTTCCAGCGCCATCTCCTCGATTTTGGTCCCGGGCAGGAAACTGAGACCGTGAAGCTGGAGATAGAACGGCCTGTGAAGCTTCAAGCAGAGGTCCAGAGTCTCCGCGAGGTTTTCCTCGGTCTCAAACGGGTTGTCCAAAATGAGGTCGTAAATGACCGTGGGAACCCCCGCATCCGAAAGGACCTTGCTGCACGCGATGATCTGCTCCTGGCTTTCGGGCCGTAGGAAGATCTGGTTCCTGGTGTATGGGGACCCACTCTGGATGCCCACCACGATTTTGGACAGTCCTGCCTCAACTAGCGGGCGGATGATCTCCTCTTTGACGAGGAGTGGATGATGCCATATTTCGAACGGGAGACCTATTTCCCTCTTGTACCGTGACGCGAACTCCGTGACCCACTCGAGATTTGTAGGGAATATATCGTCCCAGAAGTGAACCATCTTTAAGCGGGGCATCTTCTCCTTGGCCATGAGGAGCTCCCGCATAACGCTGTCTACGCTGCGGCGACGGACGTACGGCCCCTTGCCCGCGTGTATCCTTCGAATCACATCGTTGGAGCAGTAGGAACAACGGAACGGACAGCCGCGCGAAGCCATGATCTCGTAACCTATTCCGTCGAGCTCCGGGTCCCGCGCTGCGAGCTTTCCATTGTTTATCCAGTACTTGCCATCGCCACCGAGGTCGGGGAAAGGAATAGAATCCAGATCCCGGTTCAGCGGCCGAATGTCGTTGATGATCTTTTGGCCGTCCTTTTTAAACGCGACATTCGGTATCCCGGTATAGTCTCTACCGTTGGCGAGAGCTTCAACGAGTTCTGGAAAAGCTTCTTCCGCTTCGCCCCTCACGGCCAGATCGACGTATTCCAGAGCTTCTTCCGGAAAAAGGGTTGTGGCAGCTCCGCCCCACACCACGCGGTGTCCTTGCTTTCTCAGGCGCCGGGTGAGTTCCACCATTACTTCCCGGTGAAAGGTGCACATGTAGCTGATTCCGATGAGATCCGGATTTTCCCGGGCAACTACCTGATCTACCAGAGCATACTCAACCTCCGAGGGTTTCCGCATGTCGTACGGTTGATAGCCTTTTAAAAACAAAAGGGAACACTGGTAGCCGCGTTGCTTCAAAACGGAAGAGAGGTACCGGACCCCCAGGCCTTTCGAATTGTAAAGGGCTATCAGTAATGTTTTGAACCCGTTCATGTGCTTTCTCACCCGCTTTTTGCCTTCAGGCACGGATAACTAACTGGTCGGACCTGGGGCATGCGTACGACCGCTGGTGCGTACGACCCCCGGCGGGCATAACTGCTCACGCGTATGACTATACTACCATAACCGCGGCGGAATACGGACAACCCGCATGCCGGTTTGTCTAAGGGTTTTAGACGACCGCGAAGTCCGTTCAGTAAAACGACCAACCAGGATGCCCGACTGCCGTCAGGAACTTCCTGCCAGCACCATCTCAGAACTCCGGACGGGGACCGAGTCACACAGCTGGATCAAGCAGGCCGACTCCAGTACATACCATGGGTACTCCCGGCCCGCGGATGCATATTGGTCCAGGACCCACTTTATATAGCGCTCTGCCCTCGGCAAATCGGACATGGTGTATGCCGTAATCGCCACTACTCCCCAGGGAAACGAGTCTTTCTTCACTCCTTCTTCCCAACCGGGAAACTGCGAGTTGAAATCGGCCCAAATGGTCCTGGCCTCGGGGCTGCCGGGCTCTATTATGCCGCAGGATATCAAGGAGAGTTGAGACACCCCATCCGGGTACCATTTACCTTGTTTCGGGTATCTCTTACCAAACCGCGACAGTGACCAGGCATACTTTCCCGTCGAAGGATCATACAGCACCGACTGAATGCCTTGCTTGATGAGGGAAGCCTTCTCCCGGTACAGGGAAGCTTCAGCGGTTTCGCCGAGGGCTTCCAAGGTTTTCGCCCAATCCATCAACCCGGCGTAATTCTCGCAGTTGTCCATCAGGTATTTTGTTTGGCTTCCCGGTTTTACTCTTACAAGTCCGTCTTTATCTTGCAACGAGAGTACCACACCGGAAACCTTGCGGATGCGGTTGAGCTCGTTTCTAACGAATCTGGCATCTTTCGTTTCCCGGTAGTATGCGGATACCAGGGATAGAAACGTAGACGCGTAACTGTCCGCGGAATCGTAATTGCCGGTCGGCACAAGCTTTCCGTCTTTGACGTGGAAATCGTAGATGGTGCCGGCGAGTCCCCATCTGTCCGGGTCATTGAGGTGATCGAGATACCATGTGATATACTGTCGCGCCTTCGAGGGGTCGAGCCTAACCAGCGTAATCGCTGCGAGGTTGGCAAAATACGGTACTACCCTATCGCTTCCTGGGGCCATCGCGATGGCGCCATCCGGGTGCTGGCAGGCGCTAAGCCATCTTGCTTCATCCCTCCGGACATCCGCTAGGAGCTGGTCTGTGCCGCTGTTTAAGCTCCGCGTAGTTCCCGCGTTGCTTGCGTTTTCTCCAGAGCCGTTTATCCCGCCGCCATTGCCAGGTACCGGTCCGGTGCCGTTTTCGCCCGGAAAGCTGGTGTTCCCGGATGGGATGGTACACGCCTCACCCGGAGGCCTTGCGTACCCTGGGCCTCCGGGTGAGGTGGCCGGTCCAACGCCGCTTGCGCCCTCGGGCATGGTTATCAGGTAGACCATCGTCCCCATGAGGAGGAAGATGACCAGGCCACGGCAGAAGTCCCATGGAAACTCGAAATGCGAGTTCAAGTACGGTTTCTCCTCGGTTCCGGGCGGTCAAGAATATGCCGTAACCCCTATGACGCCGGGTTTGCTCTCTTTTTCGTCTTCTTTGCCTGTGCTGCGAAGTCCTGTCTCTTCCAGTAAATCCCTAAAAGAGGGAGGGTATTGTACCGTTGGCGATGGGCGAGCGATGTCAGGATATCACAAGGTCCGAGATTCGTATTATAGTTTGTGCGCCAGGACCCTGGTAATGCCGTAGATCTTTTAATGATGGGCAAGCGTGGAGGGATAAGATATGGGATGCATTCCCGTGCTTTTGGGGTTGATCTTCCTGTTCATCGGTTTCGTGCTGCTGGTGAGCGGTTTCTTTGGGGCCATAGTAGCGCTGATCGTCGGGGTGGTACATACGGTGTTGTCGGTAATCGGTGGCGTGCTTAGAGCTCTTTTTTGTTGGTAGGCACCAGTGACTCCGCTACGATTGATGGTACGAGCGCGGTGTAGAGGTCCGGGGGACGGTACCGTAGAAGCATATTGCCTTGGCGCGGTTTGCCAGGGGGAGGGCCGGCAGGATCGAAAGGAAGACCGGTGTGAGGAGCGGGGAAAACGCGATGGAAATTCCTTTTACCAAGATGCATGGTCTCGGTAACGACTACCTGTATATAGATAGGTTTCACTACCCACCTGAGCACAGTTGGCCGGAGCTTTCCAGGCTTATGTCGAACAGGCATTTCGGAGTGGGCGCGGACGGCCTTATTCTGATAGAGCCGTCTCAAGTCGCCGACGTGAAGATGAGGATGTTCAATTCAGATGGCCTCGAAGGCGAGATGTGCGGAAATGGGGTCAGGTGCCTGGCGAAATACGTCTACGAGCACGGCATCGTCACAAAAGACATCATCGAGGTCGAGACCCTGGCGGGTATCATAAGGCCGCACTTGAGCATACGCGACGGCAGGGTATTCGAGGTCTCGGTGGACATGGGCATGCCGCGGCTTGCCCGCAAAGATATACCAATCTCAACGCCCGGGCCCGAACCGGTGGTGGACGAACCGATCGAGGTGGGTGGGCGAACCTATTTTGGCACCGCAGTATCCATGGGAAATCCGCATTGCGTGTTTTTTGTGGAGGACGTTTGGGCGGTGCCTCTCGAGGAGATCGGACCCAAGCTTGAGCACCATCCCATTTTCCCGCGCCGTGCCAACATCGAGTTTGTGGCGGTTAGGTCCCGCGAGGATATAGATATGAGGATATGGGAGAGGGGATCCGGGATAACGATGGCCTCCGGAACAGGTTCTTCAGCTTCGGTGGTGGCATCGGTCCTGCACGGAAAAACCGGTCGCAAGGTGCGGGTGCACCTTCCCGGCGGGGTGCTCCTGGTAGAATGGAGGGAAGACGGTCACGTGTGGCAGACCGGCCCCGCCGTGGAAGTCTGCCGGGGCCAGTTTCTGCTCCGCGAATCCTGATTACGGGTTTATGAGAAGAACCCTCGCCGGAATTTCGCAAACGGGGCCGGTACGTGCTCCGGCCCGGTTGACCGGTGATGGACGGAGGTGACCTTCATGAAGAAAGCCAAGCGAATCAGCGATGTTCCTCCGTACCTCTTCGCCAAGGAAAATGCTCTCCGCGACGAGCTTGTCTCAAGGGGAGTGGACGTAATCGACATGACCGTGGGGGATCCCGACATACCCACTCCCGCGCACATCGTTCAAAGACTCGTAAGAGCTGCGACTAAACCGGAAAATCACCGCTATCCCCCTTACGAGGGCACGAAGACGTTTAGGTCGGCGGTAAGCTCTTACTACCGGCGAAGATTCGGGGTCGAACTCGATCCGCTCAAGGAAGTAATGACCCTCATCGGGTCCAAGGAAGGCATCGCTCATCTCATATGGGCTCTGGTGGACGACGGCGATATCGCTCTGGTGCCTGACCCGGCCTATCCCGTGTACCTTACTCAGGTAAAGATGGCCGGGGGCATACCGTACCCGATGCCCCTCGTGTCAAACCGGGGATTTAAGCCGGCCTTCGATGATATTCCCAGCGATGTGGCGAAGAGATCGACCCTCATGATGCTGAACTACCCCAACAATCCCACGGGCGCCGTGGTCGACCTGGGGTTTTTTGAGGAAGCTTCGGCTTTTGCCAGGGAGTATGAAATCGTGATCCTCCACGATGGGGCGTATCTGGATATCACTTACGATGACTACGCGGCACCCAGCCTTTTGCAGGTGAGCGGTGCGCGAGATCTTCTCGTCGAAACCTATTCGCTGTCAAAACCCTTCAACATGACCGGGTGGCGTATCGGCGCCATCGTGGGTTCGTCCGAAGTGATTTATAACGCCCTTTCCATCATAAAAACCAACCTCGACTCGGGGCAGTGGAATGCAATTCAGGAGGCAGGCGAAGAGGCCCTGGAAAGCTCTCCCGAGGAGGTCATCAGGGCAAACTGCGAGGTGTATAAATACCGCCGGGATACGGTGGTAAGAGCCTTGCGAAGGGCCGGACTCGAGGCGGATGCCCCGAAAGGTACGTTTTATCTTTGGGTACCGGTTCCGAAGGGAAAAGATTCCGCCGGGTTTGCCGAAGAGCTTCTAGAGAAGTGTGGAGTCCTGGTAACGCCGGGTCGCGCCTACGGTGAGCACGGAGAAGGGTACGTCCGGTTTTCCCTGACTGCCCCCACCGAGCGAGTGGAAGAAGCGGCGAAGAGGATATCTGCGGAGAGGTGGGGCGGGCGGTAAAATGCGACAACTCGATCCAGACCGTTCACGCACCCGGAACCCCCTGCGTGAGTTCCAGGCTGACCTCCTGCTCTTGACTGTCACCCTGATCTGGGGGAGCACGTTCGTAATAGTCAAGGGTGCCATCGCCGAAACCCCTCCGTTCACCTTCCTTTTCGTGAGGTTTTCCGTCGCGTCAGGTTTCCTCTTCGCGTGGCTCGTTGTCTCCAGGAGGTCGCGGCTGCGGCAGGTCGGCAGAAGTTCGCTTATCCAGGATGAGGAAGCTATAAGGCAGGCGAGGACAACCGCCCGAGCCCTGGTGACAGGTCTGGTACTCTTCTTTGCGTACGCTACGCAAACCATCGGGCTGTTAACGGTAGACGCCGGGAAAGCTGCCTTCATCACCGGGTTCTCAGTTGTACTGGTCCCTGCCGTTACCCCCCTGGTATTCGGACACCGGCAGGACGTATGGGTGTGGGTAGGCGTGCTCCTCGCCACTCTCGGGCTGTTCTTCATGTCCTTTCAATTGCCCTTTGCGGTGGAGTGGGGAGACCTGTGGGTTATGGCGTGCGCTCTGGGTTTTGCCGCTCACATACTGCTAGTCGCGGTGTTCTCGCCGAGCGTGGACCCGCTGGAGTTCACGGCAATCCAGCTTGCCGTGGTGTCCGTCGGGTCGCTAGCAGGGGCGCTTTTGCTCGAGAGGCCCGTGCGCGTCCATCTCCGGACCGTCCCCGCCATAGTCTTCACCGGCATTTTCGCCACTTCGGTTGCGTTCTTGGTTCAGGCCTGGGCGCAGCGGTATACGTCTCCCACCCACACTGCGGTCATATTTTCGGCGGAGCCCGTGTTCGGGGCGGTGTTTGCGTGGCTTCTGGCAGGGGAAACCTTGACACTGCGGGAGACCGTCGGGGCGGCGTGTATTCTCGGAGGAATTCTAATGACCGAAGTCCTGCCGGTCTTCGAGTTTAGCCGGGTCCGTCCTATTGGAGCAGTGCGGGGGGAACAGGAAGAAGACGGGTCGAAGAGCGGTGCGTAAAGGAACACGGGCTTGACTTCGTGGTCTGCGCCGGCGAGCCCGGGGAGAGTGTTTACTTCACTGTCTACTGCTGAGGTGGTGCCGGCGACCGGGTACACCGGCCTCCTAAGCAATCGGATTCGAGAATACCTGGCACAGGTGAACGTCCGATACTCTGACACCGGATGCGGAACATCAGAAGATGATCATGGAGGTAATGGGAAATGAACCTGCCGGACCTCGCACAAGTCGTTTACCAGGTGGGAGGAGCTGCCCTCCGCATCTTGCTGGTGGTGGTTCTGTGGGCGGTGGCCCTGAAGGTGGGGGACGCTCTCATCGGCAGAATGTTTAAAAAGCCTCAAGGTATCGCCCGGTTGGGGACGGACGACAACCGGACCCGTACTCTGTCGTCTCTCTTGAAGAGTGCTCTACGATACGGGGTGAGCGGAATAGCGGTCATAACCATCCTCGAGGTTCTCGGAGTCGACACGAAAGCTCTCCTGGGTGGAGCGGCGATTCTGGGGTTGGCGGTCGGCTTTGCGGCGCAGAATCTCGTTCGGGACATAATCAACGGGTTTTTCATCATCTATGAGCGCCAGTACGATATCGGCGATTACATCACCATTGCCGGAGTATCAGGTATCGTTGAAGAGGTCGGCTTGAGAACGACGAAACTTCGGGATTGGTCGGGAGATCTGCACATCGTCCCCAACGGCCTGGTGGATAAGACCACGAACTCAAGCGTGCGAGAGTCTCGAGCTCTGGTGGAAATCAGCGTAGCGTACGGTGAGGATTTAAAGAGAGCTATAACCGTGCTTCAAGGTGCGTGCGACCAGGCCGCCAGAGAAATAGCCAACATCGTAGAGGGGCCGAAGGTCCTCGGTGTCTCCAAGTTCGAAGATTCTGGTGTCACGCTCCTGGTATGGGCACGCACAAAGCCGTTGGAGCAGTGGGGCGTGGAAAGGGAGCTCAGATTGCGTTTGAAAGAAGCGCTGGATCGGGCAGGGATAGAGATACCTTTCCCACACGTGGTGGTCATTGAAGGAAAAACCAGCAAAAGGGAAGGTAGCGAGCGCTACAAACAGGACGGTAGCCCTTGTGGGGATGAGTTGTGATAAAATAAGCTTTTAATAACCCTCTCATGCAAGAAGGAAAATAAAGCTCCGCGTCGAATACAGGACCCCAGAGAGGCACGAAACTGGAACCCCGATCCAGGCATTTCCACAGCAAGTTGCGCGTATGGTCTGGTGGGGTACCGGTTTTTGCTCCAGAAAAAAGAGGAGGTGAAAAGATGTCAGATCTGTTGTTGTTCCTGGCGGCCGAAGCACCCAAGTACAAGTGGGGGATCTTCAGGGACGTGAAAGGCTGCGTCTTCGGTTTCTTGGTCGGAATTGCGCTCTTCGTTCTGACTTATATCATGATTCAAAGGGCGAGGGCCGGCCTTAAGATTCCGGAGATCAGACACATCCCCGGCCTCGAGGCGTTTGAAGAGGCGGTGGGGCGGGCCACCGAAATGGGTAGGCCGGTTCACATCACCGACTATTACGAGTACATGGGCGACTACGATACGTTCGCCTTCTGGTCCTACCTGTCCCACGTAGCCAAGCTTTGCGCCTCCTACGACACCCGCATCATCAACACCAACTCCGATTACCTGACGATGGTGGTCAACGAAGAGATCATCCGTCAAGCGTACCTGGAGGCCGGAAGGCCGGACGCCTTCAACAGGGACGACGTTCGGTTCCTGTCCGACTGGCAGTTCGGGTACACAATGGGTGTTGCGGGTATCGTGGCTAGAGAAAAACCCGCGGCTCAGTTCCTCATAGGTTACTTCTACGCCGAGGCCTTGATCATCGCCGAGTCGGGTAACCTTGTGGGTGCGGTGCAAGTGGCTGCCACCAGCGCTACGGCCCAGATGCCGTTCTTCGTCGCCGCCTGCGACTACACCCTCATAGGAGAGGAGTACTATGCTGGCGCGGCCCTTCTCTCCAAAGAACCCGTGATCTACGGTAGCGTGGTGGCGGAGGACCTGATGAGGGTCGCTTTCTACGCCCTCATCATAGCGGGCGCGATTCTCGCCACGTTGAAGGTGGACGCGCTGCGTAACGCCGTTCTGTTCTAGTCTCCCGGCCCGGACTGAAAGGAGGTGTAAGTTAGTTGCGTAGAGAGATTCCGATCATCCTCACAATAGTGTTCCTGTTGGTAAGAGCCTTGTTCGAGCTTATCGGTCCGCTGTACGACTTTCAGATCACGTTCCCCGACGGCACTAAGGAGAATCTCTTCACGAGCATATCCAACGCCGTGGTGTATATGAGCGTCGTGGCTCTCTTCATGGGAGTTTGGAACCTGACCAGGAACCACGTGGGGAACATCAGGCGCAAGAGAGAGAATTGGCCGTACAGCATCTGGCTGCTTGTAGTGCTGTATGCGTATGCCATCATCGGTATCGTCGAGGGTATGGAAGGCAAGCACTTCGAGTGGATTTACACCGGAGTGATAGTGCCCCTCGACTCGACGACCTTCTCGCTCCTGGCTTTCTTCATCGCATCGGCTGCATACAGGGCCTTCCGGGTGCGGAGCCTCGAAGCGGGGTTGATGATGGTAGTCGCCTTCATCATCATGATGGGGAACACTTCCCTCGGGAACGCCATCTGGTCCCAGACAAGCTGGCTGGGAGGCTTCAAGGGCATCAGGGACTGGTTGATGAACGTTCCCAACGGCGCTGGCTTTAGAGCGATTAACCTCGGCCTGTTCATCGGTGCTTACGTGACGGCTGTGAGGGTGGCTCTGGGTCTTGAGAGACGGTATCTCGGAGTGGACTAATATCTTCCGTTACGTGTTGCGGATCTTTCACCGCGTGCGTGAAAGGAGGGAAATTTGGTGGAGAAGCTTGAAAACATCAACCCGCGCTGGGTTTACCTGGTGATGGCGATCCTCCTGACCATCCCCATCCTCAAGCCAGTCGGGCTTGCTTTGGGTATGGACGAGGGGACGAAGACTGTTTACAACTGGGTCGAGAGCCTGAAGCCCGGCGACATCGTATTCGGCGATGTGGCGTACGCGGGCGGTTCGGATGCGGAGCTCAGCCCTCAACTTTCTGCGTGGTTCTACCACTGCATGAAGAAGGGCGCCAAGGCTGTGATAGTGGCGCAGTGGAACACCGGAGCCAGCCTGGGTTACAAAGTATGTCAGGCTGCCGCCGAGAAGGCCAAGCAGGACGGTTATTCTGCTGAATACGGGACGGACTGGGTTTACGTCGGCTATAAGGCTGGCGGGACGACCACGTGGCGACAGATGCAGGTCGACTTCTGGAATGCCTGCGCTGAGACAGATCACCTCGGGAACAAGTTCTCGGACCTGCCGTTGATGGAGCGCGTGAAGCAGTGGACTCCTGACATGCCGGTCATGATTTTCACAGCCGGTTCTCCCGGACTTCCCACGTACACCAACTTCTTCGTCGGATGGCCTCTGTACGTGGGCAACGTGGCGGTGCAAGCAGCCGAGGTCGTCCCGTACGTGCGTTCCGGTCAGGTTAAAGGGAATCTTCTTGGTATGACTGGAGCCGCTCAGTATGAGATCCTCCTCTGGGGCGGCGGTCCTACCGTTAAGAAGATGGATGCTCAGTCTCTGGGACATTTATGGATTATCGTCCTGATTGTCCTCGGGAACATCGGATATATCAGCAAGCTGCGGAAGAAGGGCTAAGGTTTAGCGGCCCGGAGTGAACAAAGGAGGTGAAATTCGGTGCACGTAAGCACAGACCCTCAGGTCTGGGTCATGGCCTTGTGCACGCTGGCCGTGTACTCCTACCTGTATAAGGAGAACCCCTTCTGGCGTCTGGCCGAGTACTCCCTCGTTGCCCTGTACACCTCGTATCAGGTGGCGAATTTGTGGAATAACTACCTGATTCCCAGGACCAAGACGTATATAATCGAGCGGCACCAGTACTACTACATCGTGTTCGGTCTCCTGGGTCTCCTGTACTACTTCCGGTACTTGCCGGGCAAACTACAATGGCTCGCCCGGTACCCAATCGCTCTTGAAGTAGGTTGGGGTCTTGGCGCAGTGATAGCGGTCTCTCCGAGGAGCCCCATGCAGCAGCTGGCTGACAGCATGAGGCCGCTGACGAACGTCAATGACGTGATCTTCTTCTTGCTGCTGCTCACCGCGTTCATGTACTTCTTCTTCACCGTCGGTAAGAGATCGCCGGTGGTTTCGGTGGGCGGCAAAGTCGGCAGGCTGGTTCTCATGGTGGCCCTGGGGACGGCGTTCGGTAATACGATACAGGGGCGTATCAGTTTGTTCCTGCAGAGGCTCTCGTTCCTTCTCTCGAACTGGTTGGGGATTCCTATCGGCTAGTAGTACCGGCATACAAAGGCGATCCGGGGCGCTCCGCAAGGAGCGCCCTGTTTTATGTGGTCGGGGAACGGAGCTCGTTCTCACGCTTGAGACCTCCAACTGCTCGGGAGTCCCCGAGCCCCCATGAGACTCCATAAACGTTCCGCCGCTGTCACAGAGATGTCGAGTTTCGGGAATACTAGTGGCCGGGTGCCTCACGAGCTCAAACTCAAGGCCAAGAACTCATGAAGCAGGAGGCCCCAAGTCCGAACGCAACAGAGGGGATAGGTCGAGAGTGGTATCGGTCGAAACTGCAAAGGAACGTGCCGACAATGTCCGTGAACTCGGTACGCCGGAGGTTCCTACCCCAAAGAGCAGGATATTCTGCCTCCCCATCATAGGCCAGGTTGAGGGGCATATCGTCCTTCCCTCGCAGAATAAGACCACCAAATACGAGCACGTGCTCCCGCAGCTGGTAGGGGTGGAGGAAAGCCCGGATGTCACGGGCCTTCTCGTACTGCTGAACACCGTAGGAGGCGATGTGGAAGCGGGCCTGGCCATCGCCGAACTAATTGCCAGCATGTCCAAACCCGTGGTCTCCCTTGTTCTCGGTGGCGGCCACAGCATCGGTGTACCCATCGCCGTAGCCGCGGACTGGTCCTTCATCACCGATACGGCCACGGTGACAGTGCATCCCATAAGACTTGCCGGGACGGTGCTGGGCGTCCCCCAAACTTACGAATACCTTGAAAAAATGCAGGACCGGGTCATACGGTTTGTGGTTGGAAACTCCAAGATCTCGGAAGAGAAATTCAGGGAGCTCATGTTCAGGACCGGCGAACTTGCCAACGACATAGGCACTGTGCTCGTGGGAAAGGAAGCCGTCGAAGTCGGCCTCATCGACGAGGTCGGTGGGCTGGAACAAGCCGTCGCCAAGCTCAAAGCTCTGGCCGGGTCCACTAAGCCGGGTTAGGCTCGGAGGATGATGCATGATGCTCTACACGATATACCCGACGGAACTCATCTTCCAGGCCGGGGAAGAACCTCACTACTTCACCGTGAACCTGGGGCCGAGAACATTCGTCCTCGAAATGACAGACGGACAGGCCAGGCTCGTAAGGTTGATTTCATCGGACCCTATGGATTACCTCGACCCACGATGGCAGCCAGGGACCACCGTAGGATTCACGATACCCGGGACCGGGACATAAAGGCCCTCCTGATGGGTATGGATATACGCTGAAATGCCCGCAGGCTGTGATAGATGAGGGATACCACCGGATCGCGGAACCTGTAACGGTAATCGGTGAAATCGCCCCTGAGGTTTCCTTCCAGCTTCAGCTTCTGTTCCGCGGGAGTTCCCGGATAGACCTCCAGGCGGTTCAAAACGTCTAGCCGGGAATTCAAACCGCCTTCGGTCAGGCCGATGCTTTTCAAGAAGGTGAGGTTGTCGAAAAGCTCCTGGGTGGTGGTATCCGGGTCGAAGAGAATGAACCCGATTACGGGCTCGATCCCGAGCTCCCGGATGATGGATACGGCCCGGCGGTTTTCTTCTACTGTGACACCTTTGTTGAAGCGGTCGAGCATGGTCTGGACTCCCGCCTCTACCCCGAGGAAAACCTGCCTCAAGCCGGCTTCTTTGAGAAGCGCGAGGAGATCCCGGTCGACGTTGTCGGCCCGAGCAGAAATCATGAAACGCACCTTGAGGCCTCTCCTGATGATCTCCCTGCCGATTTCAAACCCCCGCTCTTTGCCGGCCCGCCCCGGACCGATGAAGTTGTCGTCGCTGAAGCGAAACTCATCTGCGCCGTAATCCCGGTGGAGGCGCTCGATTTCGTCGACTACGGCTCCCGGCGACATAGCTCTCCACTTAGGCCCGGGGCCAATCTCGTAAAATGCCCTGATACTGCAGAAGGAGCACTTACCGTAGCATCCCCGGGATGAGTAAATCGTTGCATGGCCGCCCCGGGAAAGTACCTGTGGTAAAAGGTCATGGTCGGGCGGGGGAAGCTCGTCGAGATCGGCGATGAGGTCTCGGGGCGGGTTGGCGATGGGAGTCCCGTCGCGCAAAAACGCGATTCCGGACGTATCCTCCCAGTCCCGTCCTCCGAGCACTTTTTCCACGAGTTCGACGAAGGTCAACTCGCCTTCACCCCGGACAACCGCGTCTATCTCGGAACATGCGGAAAGCGTTTCTCTCCACGCCAGAGACGGCGTATGTCCCCCGACGGCCACCAAGAAAGACCTGTCGCGGGTTTTTGCACCCGACTTTGAGCGGGTGACCGCCCGGATCAGCTGGAATCCGGGCTTGACCAGGGAAGGAAGCACCAGCGAGACTCCCAGCACCTTGAAATCGCGCGCCCGGACTTCGCCGGCCATCTTCCTGATGCTCCAACCTGACAGCGAACCATCCAGGATCTCCACGGAGATACCCCGCTTCCGTAGGAGGGAAGCGAGAAAGCCCAGGCCGAGGTTTTCCCCGACCTCCTCTCGCACCAGCCTGAGAGGGCGCGGAGGCGTGACAAGGAGCACGTCCGGCATTTTCCGATACCTCTTTCCGTTCTTCGAATCCGGCGTCTCCGTACCGGAGGCGACGTCGGACCTTAACTCGTGCAAAGGAGCGGGGCGATACGGCCCCGCCAGGGCGATTACGCCGGGAGCTTTCCGTTTTCCTCCCTGGTGTAAGCCGGCGTTACCTTGCGTGGGCGGAGAACGCTGGTGAATACCTGACCTGCTAAATCAGCATTTATAGCAGTGACACCATGATGCCGCGCACCGGTCCATTGGGTAGGATTGGCAGCTTTGGCCCCACAACCTATCGAATTAACGGGTGCACCGGCTTGGGAACTCATACCATGTAAGGACGGCCACCGAGGAAGAGGCCAGGCGGATAGTCCAGGGGTTCGCCTTCAACGTGCGCAGGTCGGTTGGGCGACTGACGGTTGAATTATTACCGCCCGCGGGTCCTATGAGGAACATCAGCGTCAGCGGCAAAGGCCGGATCACGGTTCCGGCGTCGCTTAATCTCGATATCAACGGCGTCTCGGGCGACCTCCGGATTCTCCGCTGCGCGGGGAATTTGAGAGTGCGCACGGTGAGCGGGAACGTTTTCATTGACCCCGCGGAAAAAGAGGTCGATTGCGACACGACCTCAGGCAATGTGACGCTGCTCCTGAAGGAGAGCACAAAGGTGGTTGACGTGAGCATGTCCGGCGGAGACGTGAAGGTGCACGTGAGTCCGGAGATGTGCGCGACCATATCCGTCCGTTGCACGAGCGGCGAGATTTATAACCATCTCAAGGATGCCGGATACGATGTCCGGCTGGACGTGGAATCGAAGCCCGGGTCGAAAACGGCCCGTGGGGAGTTAGGAGGCCGGGTAGGCGGGGGTGGGTGCACCATCCAGATCCAAACGGTCAGCGGCAACGTGTTTTTCGAGCCGTTGACGCCTGCGGGGACCCGTTAGGACGCTCGCCGCTGATCTTTTACGCGTAGACCCGGTAGTCCACGTCGGGAAACAAGCTGTCGGTCTCTTCGAGTACCTTGAGAAACAGGGGGTCTACCGCTCCCTCCTCAATTTCCTTGAGGAGTCTCTGGAACCTTCCCATGTGCGTGATGAAGCGGTGCCTGGCGTACGCCGGCACCGTGCCCGTTTTCATGATGAACGGCCAGTCCGAGGACTGGGCGAGAAGGAGCTCCCTCGCAGCCTGGCACAGGGCCCTGAAACGAAGGCCTCTTGCGTTTTTCCAGCGCCTGGCCACTTCGATCATGCGATCTTCCGCGTGGTGCAGGTGCCGGTAAATCCAGTCGTTTGAGCCCTCAAGCCACACTTCGTGGTAGCCCTTATACCCCCAGCTGGATTCGGCGGGGCGAGCTACCTGGTTAATGGGGTAGAACTCGGGATATTGGGAAGGAGATATCATCACTACGTCACGCTGCTCCCGGTACATTCGACGGATGAAGAACTCAAGCCACATGGGGCCTTCGTACCACCAGTGGCCGAAGAGCTCCGCGTCATAGGGAGCCACCATCACCGGGCTCCGTCCCAGGACGCTCGACCACCACTGAGCTTCCCGGGTTCTCCAGAACATAAAGTTTCCGGCGTGCTCCCATGCTCGCTCTCTTGCTATTTCAGGCCGGTAGATCTCCTTATGGGCGCTGCGCTTTTCAGTTATGCGCCAGTACTTGAGACCTACAGGCGCCCGTGCGCCTCCCGGCAGCGCTTCGCCGAGGTAGTCTTGGGGCAAATCGTAACCGATGTCTCTGTAAAAGTCCCGGTACCAGGGATCGCCAGGGTAGCCCTCGTCCTGGCTCCAGACTTGCTTGGAGCAATCGGGGTCCCGCCCGAAACAGAGAAGTCTCTCTGGGGTCACTATGGGCGCGTAAAACCCGTACTTCGGCCGGGGGGATGCGTGAAGGACTCCGTGGGTTTCCAGAACGAAGTACCGGATGCCTTCTTTCTTGAGAAACGGCTCGGCGACCGGGGTATAGGCGCACTCCGGAAGCCAGAACCCGAGGGGCTCGTGGCCGAAGTGTCGCCGGAAAACCTTCGACCCCGTCACCACCTGAGCTTTCACAGACTCTCTTCTCAGCATGAGGGGAAGGTACCCGTGAGTCGCCGCCGACGTGATGAGTTCGAGGTAGCCGGCGCACTCAAGGTCGCGCCAGGGTTTTACCAGGTCGAAGCGGAACCTGTCCTCGAGGATCCATCGGATGCTCTGGAGCTCCGCGAGGTTGCGCCGGGCCAACGAATTCAAAGTCGGGTCGGAAGAGGTTCGTCCCACTTCTTTTTCGGCCAGGCGAAGAAGGGTATCGAGGTGCTTAACGTACCTGCCTATCAGGAATCCGTCCGAGAGCATCTCGAGAAGGGGAGGCGACAGCGACACGGTGATCCGGAAGGGAATGTCATCCTCGGCCAGGTCGTTAAAAACCCTGAGAAGAGGGATGTACGACTCGGTCACCGCCGAGTAGAGCCACCTCTCTTCGTAAGAGTTGTCGTGCTCGGGATGCTTCACGAAAGGCAGGTGGGCGTGGAGGATGAGGCACAATAATCCTTTCGTCATGTCCGATGCCCCCAAAACCAGGGCGAGCTCAATCCTATTTCCCGCCTGTATCTCGGGTACCGTCCCGGCCACTCCACAGGCGCCCACTCTTCCGATATCTCTCCCGATACCGAGTCGGGGGGCAGCGTAACCACGTTGGACCGCACCAACGGAACAAAAACGGAGTGCGGTAGGAGCCTGCCGATTTCTGCGAACAGCGTGTGACGGGGCCTTCCCACGTGAATGTACCAGTTATCGGCCTCATCCGTTATGTAAATGTCGAGATACCGCTGCTCCTGCGGGACGCCGGGAGTGATATCCGACAGGCGCAGTAACGGTCTGGAGAGGTCCCATTCCCGCAGGTGCCTGTCACGCATTTCCGCGTACTTCTGATGGGTTATCTCCCAGTAAGCGTAAAGCCAGTACGGGTCTCTCGCCAGGAGCACCAGCCTATCAACCCCGTAGCGCGAAGGGAGTTGATACCTCTCCTCTCGTCCCAGACGGTCGCCGGGTTTAAGCTCACCCGAAGGCACCGGTAGCGCTTGGGGGACGGAAGGAGGTTGGGAGGTGCCTTGCCGTTTTCCACCGGCACCCGCCTGGGCACCGGACGTGCCTTCTGCGCCGGCGCCTACGCGAACGTCAGAGATCATGGCTTGCTCCGGAATAGACGTCTCACTTGATGCTCCAGGCTTCTCCCAGGGGGCAGGTTCCTTGCCCGTCCGAGCGTAGGCACCCGGCTGGATATCGATGATCTCGGAAGCCTCCCATGCGAGCTCGACTTCTTTGGGGAGAGCTCTCTTCGCCTTCATCACGCTGCGAAGAGTCTTTCCGGCCGGGAGCCACCGGGGGTAGGCGCCGCGGGCACCTTGCCGGGCGCCTTCGCGTCCGACATGCCCGGGCGAGCTTCCACGGACCAGGCGAGTAACGCCCGAGCGGCGGACGCGCAGAAGCCGCCGCAGTACTACCAGAGCTATGACGAAAACCCCCGCCGCAATGGGGATCCAGATCCAGGTGTACATGCTTTCCTCCTGCCAAATCGGTACTCGGGTGATGCTGAATCTGTACTAGATATTAGGAATAAGCAAGGGTTTTATTCGAGAAAGAATTATCCGGGGGTCATGACGATAAGGTCGGTTCTACTTTCCAACGGAAGGTTGTGCGTAACCTTCGACGAGACGGGGACGATGCGGGAACTCTTTTTCCCCGTGGTTGGGCTTTTGAACCACGTGTGCCACGGGGAAGGAACCGGAGTTTTCCTGTGGAGCGGGAAGTGGGCGCCTCTATTCAGGGAAAAGGATGAGGTCACGGCCCGTTACGAACGCGGCATGGTCGTAACGTGGAAGCGTGCTGTGAGCAAATCGTTACCTTTTGACTTGGTTCAAGATGCAGTGGATCCGTACGTTCCCGTCTGGGTCCGCTCCTTTGTCGTAAGCGACTTTTCCGGAGACATCACCGTATTCTTCCGGCACAGATACGCCATCGGAGAGACTACGGTCGGTGAGTGCGCGGCTTGGTCGCCAGAGGAAAAGAGGTTATATCATTACAAAGGAAGCATATGGATAGCTCATTCCCTTATCCTCGAACCGGATGCGGCATCGGAATCGACGTGCTCTCTTGGAGAGCTAGAGGTTCATGGTGTGGCGGCCAAGGTGAGGGACGGAGGCGTAAGATTTCTGCCCGACGCTCCAAGAGTGCTGGGAAATCCGGTGGATCACGGTTATGTGGAAAGCGCCATTGGAGTTTCCGGGTCGTTGAGGGGACCGGTGCGCCTGAATTACGTGGCAGCCCTGGGCTCGAACAAAGAAGACGCGGACCGGGCTCTCGATGAAGGTCTCGTCCTCGGCTTTTCGGGGATTTCCGCGAGGACACGGCATTACTGGAAACGGTACCTGCTGCCAAGGGGATTCCTTTGGAAGGTGTTGCCGGGAGAACCCGGGACCGGTGCAGCGCGGGAAGATTGCCCCACCGGAGGCAGACCTTTTGCAGAAGCGAACGCGGCCAGCGTCAAGCGCACGCGGGCGGACGAAGGGGGACCCGGTACATCGGGAACGGAGCTACCCCGTGACGCGGGAACCGGCGAATCGGACGAAATGTGGGCTGCGACCACACGGCGTACAAAGGGATTTGAACCGCCAGCCTGCCTCGAGAACCTGGAATATCTTTACAACTCATCCCTTCTCATCGCCTCTGCTCACTGGAGCGAAAACGGTGCCATAGTGGCTTCGTGCGATGACGACATCATGACGGACTACAGGGACCATTACAGATACGTTTGGCCGAGGGACGCAGCTATGGTGGCCAATGCGCTGTTAAAGTGCGGAATCACGCACGTAGCCCGGATGTACTTGAAGTTTGCCGCCGAATGCATCCACGAGCGGGGTTTTTTCTGGCAACGATACAGACCGGACGGTACGAGGGGCTCGGGCTGGCATCCCTGGTTCCAGCAGCCAGGGAGTCTTCCCATCCAAGCCGACGAGACAGCTCTTACCCTTATGACAGCTGGCCTCTATCTGGATGCCACGGGGGATCTCGATACTCTACAGAGTTTGTACTCCTCATTGATAAGACCTGCGGCGGAGTTCCTTTGCTCTTACCGCCACCCGGACGGACAGGTGGTCCTGGCTTCGTACGACTTATGGGAGGAGCGGCTTGGGAGTTTTGCGTTTACCCAGGCGGCGACGGCGGCCGGGCTATGGTCTGCTGCGAAGATATCTCGTGCCCTTGGTATCCGCGGAACAGGGATACTCGCGGAAGCCGCCCTGGACCTCCTCGAAGGTCTTGTAAACAATTTTTCCCGAAATAACCAGGGCATTTTCCGTTCTCCTGGCGAGCTCGTGGACGACGCCAGCCTCTTTTTGATACCGGTGGTGCTCGGAGAAAGTGGACTGGCTGAACACGAAAGGCGCGGCTCTGGTAGGCTGTGGAAAACACTCGTGGAAACCAGAAGCCGGGTAGGGCGTGCCCTGTTTACCGGGGGAGGTATGGCCCGGTATTCCGGCGACTGGTACTGGCGCCAGGAAAACTTCAACTACCCGGGTAACCCCTGGATAATAACCACCGTGTGGTACCTTCAGGCGGGGATGGTCCTGGGAGTACTGCGGCCCGAGGACGTGCTGGCGAGGTACATGTCGTCTCCAGTCTTGCCGGCAGCAGCCGGAGCAGACACTGCTCACGAGACCCAGGAAGGCGAAGATGTGTCTCAAGCTACGGATAGGCTCCGGGGCATTGAGTTAGTTTCGACGGATGGCCAATACTCCCGGAGGCGTCATGAGGAAAATCCCGAACTCCCGGTAGAGCTGCGGTGGTTTACCAGTGTAGCTTCCCCGTCGGGTGCCTTTCCCGAGCAGGTCCACCCCGGGACCCTCAAACCTCTCTCGGTGATGCCGCTCGCATGGTCGCACGGGTGTTTCTTGGACCTCGTCAACTCCCTACGATGAGCTTTCTTCTCCCGGACTCGGGGTCTAAACCGGGACACTCGGGGAGAGACTAACCATGGTGAAACAAAGATCGATTGGAGGTGTGAACGTGGACGACAGAATCTGGGTAAACCCGAATCCCCCGGTGAAAGGTCAAACGGTCGAGGTGGGTTACAGGGGTCTTTTAGCCAAGAGCGGCGCCGACCGGACGTACCTCCACTACGGCTTCGATAACTGGAAAAACCCCAAAACGGTTCCGATGTCGAAGATGCCCGACGGATCGTTTTCCGCGAGGATCTTGGTAGAAGGCGAAAGGGACCTGAACTTCTGCTTTAAGGATTCGGCGGACCACTGGGACAATAACAATGGCTGGAATTGGACCCAGCCCATTGTCAAGCGATAACAACCCGAGAACGACCCGGGTCGCCGGGTCTGACCAAGATAGTAACTAACGCAAGGAACCGGACCGGCCTTTCTCTCGGGAGCAAATTTCCCCCATCGTCTTGGGTGGTTGCCGGCCAAGTCTCGGGCACGAGCGGACCTGCCGTCCTGAACACACATTGAACCGGGATCAGGCGGCAGGGTGCTTATTTTAAGGGGTAAAGACATCACAAAGAGGATTTTTCCAATTTACAGCGAATAAGCAGGTAAAGGTTGACATAGACTGTTGGCTCGTTACATTACGGAGAGGATGGTAAGGAGGAGGGAAATTATGGCACTACCCAAACTTACGCCGGAGCAGAAGAAAAAGGCGCTGGAGAAGGCTCAGGAAATGAGACGGGCCCGTGCCGATCTCAGGAACAAACTGAAGAGGGGCGACATTTCCTTCGCGGAAATCCTCGAAAAAGACAATCCTGTTATCGGTCGCATGAGGGTATCATATCTCCTGAGGTCTCTGCCCCGGATCGGCAAGGTGAAAGCCGAGAAGATCATGGAAGAAGTCGGGATCGATGAATCCAGGAGAGTGCAAGGGCTGGGCAAGAGACAGAAGGAGGCTTTGCTCGAGCGGCTGGCCAAGTAAGAGGGTAGCGGGGTGGCGACGGATAGGAATGCCGCCTAGTAGATAAGGCAGCTTTGGCAGCCGGTCAACTCGCGGAAACATGAAACCCAGAATGGTCTCCATCGGCTTTGGAAACATAGTTCACGCCAATAGGATCGTAGCAATGGTTTCTCCTGACTCCGCTCCCGTGCGGAGGATAGTGGCCGATGCCAGGGACCGCGGAATGCTGGTTGACGCGACGCAAGGCAGACGTACCCGAGCGGTGATCATCACCGACTCGGGTCACGTCATACTTTGCGCAGTCCATCCGGAAACCGTTGCTGCGCGCGTGGAAGCGGACGAAGATGCCCACGAAGGGGAATCGGAGAGTCGAAGACGTGTTTGATCGGGGAAGAGGACTGCTTTTCGTCTTATCGGCGCCCTCAGGCTGCGGCAAAGGGACGCTGAGGAAAGCTTTGCTTGAACGAGACAAAGGACTCAAGTTCTGCCCTTCCGTGACTACAAGAGCTCCCAGACCCGGCGAAATCGACGGAGTCGACTATAAGTTCGTCACCAAAGAGGAGTTCTTAGCCCTGGAGCGCCAGGGAACGTTCATCGAATGGGCCGAAGTCTATGGCAACCTTTACGGCACTCCCGGCGAGGATCTGGAAAGGGCAAGGAAGTCGGGTTGGGACGTTATAATAGAGAAAGACGTCCAGGGTGCCAAAACCTTGAAAAAGCGTTGCCCCGATGCTATTTTTATATTCGTGCTTGCTCCCTCTTTTGAGGAGCTCCAGCGAAGAATGAAGGCACGGGGCACCGAGACGCAGGCGGAGATGGAACGACGATTCCGGATGGCGCAGGAAGAGGTCAGGGAGCTCGGCATCTTCGATTATGTTATCATCAATGACGATCTGAAACGCGCCCAGGATAGGCTCTACGCCATAGTGTTGGGGGAGCGGCTTCTCTTGCAGGGGTCCCGTACGCCACGGGCGAGGAGGAGGTCATGCCATGCTCAATCCGCCTATAGAGAGCCTGGTGAAAAAGGTGAACTCCAAGTATGCCCTGGTGATCGCGACCGCGAAGAGAGCCAGGCAGATAGTGGCGACCAGAAGGCAGAATCTTCTCGATACCAGGAAAGCTGTGACCGTTGCTTTGACGGAGATCTTGGAGGATAAGGTCAAAGTTGTCCGGCCGGATGAAACGAACAAAGCGGACAAACGAGGCAGGATGGGTAATGGTGACATGGCTGACCGAACCCAGGGCGCACAGGACGGTTTGTAGCAGGAAAACTTTTCGAACATGACGAGCCCTGGAGTTAGCAGGGCCAGGGAGGGCGTATGACGGCGCCCTCCCGTGTATATTGAACGGGACCAGCCGAAGTTTCATGCCGTTCTTACCGGGACAGTACGGGCTTCACAGCGGACGGGGGTGAACTCATGCTCAAAGGGAAAACCGTCGTCGTCGGCGTGGCCGGCGGCATAGCTGCATATAAAGCTGTAGAAGTGGTCTCGCGGCTAGTTAAACTCGGTGCTACAGTCAGGGTTATGATGACGAAAAACGCCACAGAATTCGTGACCCCGATGACCTTCCGCACCATATCCGGTAATCCCGTTGTCGTGGAAATGTTCGAGGAACCGCGGGTCTGGAACGTGGAGCATGTATCGATGGCTGAGGCCGCCGATATCATGGTCCTCGTACCGTGCACGGCCAATGTGATAGGGAAGATAGCGTCGGGGATAGCCGACGATTTCGTTACGACCACTGTGATGGCTTGTACTGCTCCGAAGCTCCTTTGCCCTGCGATGAATCACAACATGTACGAGAATCCGGTAGTTCAAGGGAACATCGAAAAGCTCCGTTCTTTCGGATATCACATTCTCGAGCCCGAGTACGGAAGGCTTGCGTCCGGCGCGGTGGGCAAAGGGAGGCTTCCCGACCCGGAGAAAATCGTAGACGAAATCGTGAAGCTGGTCTGTCCGAAGAGGGACTTAGAAGGACTGTCTTTCCTCATTACAGCCGGCCCAACCAGGGAATGGTTTGACCCAGTAAGGTTCATATCTAATCCTTCCAGCGGCAAAATGGGTTACGCCCTGGCGCGGGCGTGTCTTGAGCGAGGCGCAGCCGTCTACCTCGTTTCGGGGCCTGTTGCTCTTACCCCTCCACCTGGGGCGGTTTTGAGGAAAGTTGAAACTACCCAGGAGATGCTTCACGCCTGCCTCGAGATCTTTCCGCACGTCCGGGTTGTAATAGGGGCGGCAGCTCCCTGCGATTTCGCGCCGTCTCTATACCATGACCAAAAGGTCAAGAAGACCGGCGCGGAGGCGACGGTTACTCTGGTTCCCACTCCCGACATTATGAAAACCCTCGGTCAACAGAAAGGCGACCGCATTCTGGTGGGTTTCGCCGCGGAGACGGAAGACCTGGAGTCGAACGCCAGAAAGAAACTGGCCGAAAAAAACCTGGATATCATATGTGCCAATCCCGTACATCGCCCGGACTCCGGCTTCGGCAGCGACACCGATATCCTCACGTTGTTTTACCCGGACGGGCGTAAAGAGGATCTGGGCCTCGTACCCAAGAAAGAGGCATCCCACATCATCCTCGATAGAATCAAATCTCTCCTGGAGGAAGGTCGCCGACACTGAAACACCGGGGTGCGGCTCTTTCTGACCGGAAGTCTCGAACGCATACGTGAGATGGCAGAGGGGTCCTCGCGTTGACCGGAAAAGTATGTGTAAACGTCCTGGTGGATGTGCCCGGCGTGGGGAATCGTGCATATTCGTACTATCTACCTCCCGGGACGACACCGGCTAAGGGGCTCATGGTTTCGGTCCCCTTCGGCCCGCGAAAGGCCACAGGTTTTATCCTCGGGGAAGGTCTGGAGCCGGAGGGAGTTACCGTAAAGGACGTGTCCGCTCTGTTCGACCGGCGATACCTTCCTCCAGTGGACCTCATCGAATTCGGGGAAGAAGTCGCGAGATATTACGCTGTTCCCGTTGCCTCCGTTTGGGGATGTCTGTGGCCTCCCGCGGTGCCCTACGCGAAGAGCAAGGGGGCGCGCGAGGACGGCTCAGAACGACCTGACCGGCAAGAGACGGTTAGCGAACAGGTGACCCGAGAAGGGACGATTCAGGAAGAGGCCGTCCGCCAATGGCCCGGCGCGTTGTCCAAGCCGTTTATAGTCCGGGGCACCGAGTCTTTCAGGTTCCAAGTATATCTCGAGCAGATCCAGAACGAGATCTCCCGGGGACGGGGCGTGCTGTTTCTCCTGCCGGAAGTGCGGGCGGTCCGGAAAGTTAGGGGTAAGCTCGAGCCCCTTTTCGGCGAAACCATAGCCGAAGTTCACTCCGGCATCACCGACAAGAGGCGAAGGGAGGAGTGGCTCTGCTTACTGCGGGGAGAGAAGAGACTCGTTCTCGGTACCAGGCTAGGCGTGTTTGCACCTGTGAAAGACCTGTCCCTGATAATAGTGGATCTTGAAGAAGACGATTCGTACAAGGCCGAAGACCATCCGAGGTACGATGCGCGTACCCTGGCCGTCATGCGCGGAAGCTTTCAAGGGGCCCGGGTTATCATAGGGGCTAGCCGGTTGTCGGTGAATGCCCGGTTCGCCTTGGCAAGTGGAAGGTACAGCCTTCTTAAAGATGAAGGCCCGCGGTACCCCGGCGAGGTACAGCTCATCGAAGCCCGGAAGTATCGCCGGAAAGGCAAAGTACTCTCCTGGAAGATGGCTGACGCGCTCAAAGACTGCTTCGGCCGTAAAGGCAGAGCTTTTATCTTCCTCAACCAGCGGGGATACGGAAGAGCTCTCTTCTGTGAGGACTGCGGTTACGTTCCGACTTGCCCCAGATGCTCTGTGGCCCTGTCGTTTCATTCGGGCTCGAGATCCACGGTATGCCATGTCTGCGGGTACTCCTCTCCCGTCCTCGAGACGTGCCCAAAATGCGGAGGATATTCCCTCAAGCCTCGGGGCTTCGGCACCGAGCGACTGGAGGAAGAGTTTTCCCGGCTTTTCCCGGAGGTCCCCGTGTTCCGGGTGGACGCAGACACCGCCAGGATTGAAGAGCCCGAAACGGTCGTGGGAAAGTTTCTCTCCACAAGACCGGCGTGCCTCATCGGCACTCAGATGGTCCTGGGGGTCATGACCGAACGGCTTGAACTCGTTGCTGTGCCCTTCGCCGATTCCAGACTCGGTCTCCCCGGGTTCAAAATAGAAGAGGAAGTTTTTCTCACCCTCTCCCAGCTGTGGGATCTCCTCGATGAGGAGACGGGGGTCTTTGTTCTCCAGGCATTCGACCCGTTCAGACGCTCGATAAGATGGGTCGTGGAGAGGAACGAAGACCTTTTTTACGAGGAGGAAATGGAAGACAGGAAATCTCTGGGATATCCTCCCTTCGGCGTCCTCGCCAGAATCGAGGTCGTGGGGAAAAGTGAGCGGAAGGTAAGAGAACACGCCTCACGCCTCGCAGAGAGACTCGCGGCGGAAGCGGCGATAGGCCTGGGCCAGAAGGACGTTTCCGGCGAGGGAAGGGTGGCCGTCCTCGGGCCGGCTCCTGGCCTTAAGGAGAGAGTACGGGGCTCCTATCACTGGCATATTTTACTGAAGGGTCCGGACCGCACGAAGGTGACCGCTCTTGCATCGAAAGGGGAAGAGATTTTCCGGGAGAGCGGGTCCGGAGCCAAAATCATCCTGGATGTTGACCCGGTCCGGCTGGTGTGAAGTTGCGGTCGGACTTTCATGCTGAGAGTCTAAGGATTACAGTCCTATATCAGAGTGTCAGCTCGAGTGAGGTGACGCCGGTGGCGGCGAAGGAGATCCGAAAGTTCGACGACCCGGTCTTGAGAAAAAGGGCGAAACCCGTCCGCAAAGTCACCAGGGAAATCCAGAAGCTCTTAGACGATATGCTGGATACCATGAGAGAAGCTCAGGGGGTTGGCTTAGCTGCGCCACAGATCGGGGTATCCAAACGGTTAGTGGTGGTGGATGTGGGGGAGGGACCCCGCTTTCTCGTGAACCCCGAGATAGTCCGTACCTCGGACGAGACGGAAACCGCCTGGGAAGGATGCCTGAGTTTCCCTGGGCTTTTAGGAGAGGTCGAGCGGTACGCCAGGGTCACGGTAAAAGCGCTAGACCGAGACGGCCGCGAGTTCTGGATGGACGGGGATGGGCTTCTCTCCAGAGCTCTTCAGCACGAAATAGACCACCTGGACGGGGTCGTCTTCCTCGACCGCGCTTCGGCCGTCACGAAAGTGCCGGAAGAGGAGGCGGGCGAAGTCGTCGCCGAAACGTTGGCGCTGCCGGCGGTTGTTTTCATGGGCAGTCCCGAGTTCGCGATTCCCTCCCTGGACGAACTGGTGGGGGCCGGTTTCCCGGTAAAGCTCGTGGTAACGCAACCTCCCAGGCCCAAAGGGCGAAGGCGTGAGCTCACTCCCACCCCGGTAGAGGTCCGGGCGCGGGAACTCGGCATACCCGTGATAACCCCCGAGAAAGTGGGCTCTCCTGAAAGCGTTAAGGCGATTGAGGAAGCATCACCCGATCTAATAGTTGTTTCCGCGTACGGTCAGAAGATTCCCGGCGAGATCCTGGCGCTTCCGAAGATGGGGGCGCTGAACGTGCATCCTTCGCTCTTGCCGGCGTACCGGGGTGCCAATCCCATTCAAAGGGCGATCATGGACGGGCGCGACACCACTGGCGTGACCATAATGTGGATGTCCGAAGAAATGGATGCGGGTGACATTTGCGTTCAAAAGGCGGTGGAGATCGGACCCGATGAGACTTTCGGCACCCTCGAGAAGCGACTCGCATCCCTGGGCGCTCACGCTCTCATAGAGGCGATTTTGCTTATCAAGGCGGGTTCGGCGCCTCGCATCCCGCAGGATGCGTCGAAGGCTACGAAGGCCCCCCTGTTGAAGCCAGGAGAAGAGGTGGTAAACTGGAATAAAAGCGCCGTCCAGATTCACAACTTGGTGAGAGCGCTTTCTCCCGAACCCGGCGCGATGACCTGGTACCGGGGCGAACGTATTAAACTCTGGGAAACCCGGGTCTTGTCCTCGGAAAAGACCGTGGGTGCCCCGGGCGAGGTCCTCTCCGTGGACGGAGACCAGGTCATCGTGGCGTGCGGCGAAGGGACTATAGCTGTGGTCACGGTGCAGCCATCGGGGAAACGACCAATGCCAGCTGCGGCTTTTCTCAGGGGGCGGACGGGGCTCCCCAGACGTTTTGGAGACGCTGAAGGAGGGGTGAAATAATGCCGTATCTCTTCTTTGACACAGGCTATCTTCTATTCGTTTTGCCTGCGCTCATTTTCGCCATCTGGGCGCAAATGCAAGTTAGAACAGCCTACGAGAAATATTCAAGGGTCAGAGCTTCCAGAGGGTATTCCGCCTACGAAGTGGCAAAAGGTCTCCTGCGCCAGGCCGGACTGGACGACGTAGGGATAGAGAGGATACCTGGAACCTTATCGGACCATTACGATCCCAGGAGCAGGACTCTGAGGCTTTCCGCGGGAACCATGGACAGCTCGTCCGTAGCCGCCCTGGCCGTAGCGGCTCACGAGGTCGGGCACGCCGTTCAGCATGCGGTGGGATACGCGGGATTGCAGATTAGGAACGGGCTGGTTCCGGTCGCCCAATTCGCGTCGATGGCGGCGTTTCCCCTTTTCATCATGGGACTCTTCACGAACAGCGGTTTCCTTATGGATCTGGGTCTCCTCCTTTTCGGGGGCGCGGTAGTCTTCCAGGTTATCACCCTCCCTGTGGAATACAACGCTTCCAGAAGAGCCATGGAGATGCTGGAGGGTAGCGGGTACATCTCCCAGGACGAGGTAAGGCCCGTCGGGGAAGTGCTTAACGCCGCCGCTCTCACTTATGTGGCTGCTACCGCCATGGCAATAGCTCAGTTCCTGAGGCTGTTACTTTTGAGGCCGAGGCGGGACTGACTAGATGGGACTGGCGGCCCGGAAAGTCGCTCTCGATATTCTTTGTATCGGAGAGAAAAGAGCTTTCCGGGCCAGCCCTTTTCAGGGCAAAAGCTTCCGGGCGTTGCCCCCGGACGACCGCGCGCTCTGTGAGGAGCTGGTGATGGGGACCTGGAGGTGGCGGAACGTTCTGGATAGCGTCATCGCCTCATGGTCAAGGTACCCCGTGGAACGATTGGAGACCAGGGTAAGGGAGGCGCTCCGGCTAGGAGTCTATGAGATCCTCTTCACTCGTATGCCCGCGCCGGCAGCGGTTTCGATCACGGTTGATGCAGTCGGAAAAGCCTCCCGTCAAAAAGCTCTGGTTAACGCGGTGCTGAGGCGGGTGGCGGAACACTCGGGGCACATCGAGATGCCTCCCATTGAGGACCTGGAATCTTACATCGAGACGCGGTTTTCCCATCCCAGGTGGATAGTCCGGCGGTTCATAGACACCTTTGGCGAGAGGGGGGCTCTAGCCCTGGCTTCCTTCGATCAGAGGGTGCCACCCGTAACGTTGCGGACTAATGTTCTGAAGACGACCCGGGATTCCCTCGTTGACCTGTTGCGCAAAGCGGGGGTACAAGCCCGGCCCGGAAGGTACCTTGATATGGCCGTCGAGGTGAGTAGAGCGGGACCGGTGACGGATCTTCCCGGTTATCACGATGGTTTGTTTTCCATCCAGGACGAAGGGGCTATGGCCGTGTCGCTCGTGGTCGATCCGCAACCTGGCGAAGTGGTCTGGGATGCGTGCGCGGCGCCCGGCGGAAAAACCACACACCTGGCCGAACTCATGGGGGACAGAGGGCTGGTCGTGGCTACCGACAAGCACGAAGAAGGACTGGGCCTTCTCAGGCATTCGGTAACGAGGCTTGGTTTACGAAACATTCAAATCGTCTACATGGACGTGACTGACCTGGGAAGCGTCGCAGGGAAATTCGAGGGGCCGTTCGACCGTGTGCTGGTGGATGCGCCTTGCACCGGATTGGGAGTTTTGAGACGCCGTGCGGATCTGCGCTGGCGTCGCAGAGAAAAAGACGTAAGCGCGATGACGGATATCCAGAAAAAGATCCTGAATGCTGTTGCGCCTTTGGTAAAACCCGGTGGAGTACTGGTTTACAGCACATGCACGCTCACGGAGGAAGAAAACCAGGGGGTTTTCTCGGAGTTTCTTGAAGATCATCCCGAATTCTCTCCCTCGGACCCGCGACCCTTCCTTCCGGCCAGCATGTTCAAGGACGAAGTTCCTCCAGAACCGAGATACCGGCTTTCGACCGGGCCGGGAACCGTTCTTTTGTTGCCACATGTTCATGGAACAGACGGGTTCTTCATAGCGAGGGCCGTTCGATGCCATTAAATCGAGGAGATGTCGATTTGCAAAAGATCTGTTCATTCCGTAAAAAAGGACGGGATGGGTGACGGAGCGAAAATGTAGGAACGGCCAAGCTCCCGGAGGTGATAGGGTTGCATTGGGACGCTAAGAGCTTGCCCGGTTTGGTGAGGAGCAAAAACGAAGATGCGTGGCTCGTAAGACGGATACGAGAGAAGCCGGATGTGTGGTTTCTGGCCGTGGCGGACGGTATGGGCGGATTTGAGGGAGGAGAGTTTGCGTCCAAACTTGCCATCCAGACTTGCTACGAATACCTGGTACGCACCGCAGCTGGATGTGACGGCGGCGAAAAAGGCGCGAAGACCCCTGCGCAGGAGGTTGAGGTAGAAGATCGTGCGCTCCGGAGTTTGCCGGAAGCCCTAGAAAACGGAGTCAAGAAAGCTAACGAAGTGGTCTATAAAGAAGCTCTCGAACTTTTCGGTTACCCGGGCATGGGGACCACTCTAACGGCTGCTCTCATCCACGGGAACGATCTTTACGTTTCGCACGTAGGCGACTCCCGGGCATACCTGATTTCGTCCGGCGTCATCAAGCAAGTCAGCGAAGACCATTCCATTGTGGGCGAATTAGTGAAGAATGGGGCCATTTCCGAAGATGAGGCGATGCGTCATCCCCAGCGCCATATACTCACCCTTGCTTTGGGCACGGAAGCGGATCTTCCAGTATCGTCCTACCGCGAAAGGCTGAAAGATGGCGACGTGGTGGTTCTGTGCACCGACGGTCTTACGACCCTGGTGAGCTCTTCGGAAATCCTCGAAGCTGTAAAGACCAAGCCCAGGTCGGAAATTTCGAGTTTCCTCGTGGATCTCGCCAACTCTAGAGGCGGATACGATAACATTACACTCGTAGTCTTCTGGGTCGATACCAGAGGAGACCCGGAGGTGAATTCCCTTGCGTGAGCGGGACGAAATGATAGGGCGGAAGCTTTCAAACAGGTATCAGATAGAGGAAAGACTGGGCGGAGGGGGCATGGCCGTCGTATGGAGGGCGTTCGATACGGTTCTCGGGAGGAACGTCGCCGTAAAGCTTCTCCGCCAGGAAATGGCCGAAGATGAAGAGTTCGTGGCTCGTTTCCGTAGGGAGGCCCAGGCTGCCGCCCGATTGTCCCACCCTAACATAGTCGCCATTTACGATGTAGGCGAGGATTACGGGCTCTACTACATCGTGATGGAACTGGTGGAGGGCATGACCCTCAGGCAAAAACTTAAGCAAGCGGGCCGCCTTCCGGTTGCCCAAGCTCTGGATATAGCGGCTCAGGTTGCAAGTGGCCTTCACGAAGCGCATGCCCGGGGGATCATCCACCGGGATATAAAACCCCAGAACATCCTCATAACCGAGACAGGGCTCGTAAAGGTGACCGATTTCGGCATCGCGAGGGCGGTCGGCGGGGTCTCCACCACCGGTGACCTCGTGGTGGGTTCGTTGCCTTATATGTCCCCCGAGCAGGTATCCAACGGCGAGGTTTCGGCAGCGACAGACATCTACTCGCTCGGGGTAGTTCTCTTTGAAATGCTTGTGGGGCGTCCCCCGTTTCAAGCCGAGTCTACGGTGGGCATGGCCATGCGCCACCTGGAAGGGGAAGTGCCTTCGATAAGGCAGTTCCGGCCGGACGTCCCGCCGGCTGTGGAAGCTCTGGTGATGAAGTGTCTTGCTAAGAAACCAGTGGACAGGTTCTCGTCGGCGAAAGACCTATTGAGGGCCATAAAGATGAGCTTTCCGGTTCAAGCCGGAACCGGTGAGCAGATGAAACCGGATGGTCTGCAAATCGAAGAAGCACCGTTGGAAGGAGACGAAGATTTGGCAAGAAAGAGAAGGCGACCGAAGCGGAGGATGAGTTTGGCGGTCAAGATTTTTCTTGCCGCCATGGTCTTGTTTCTGGGACTGGTCGCAGCTGGAATATATGCCTTCAACAAATGGATGGAAGTTCCTCTCGTCGAGGTCCCAAACGTCGAAGGGAAACCGTTCCTCGAAGCACAAGCTATCCTGATGGAGAAAGGGCTTGTACCAGTGATGGCGGCGGAGAGGTATGACCCGCAAGTACCTCGAGGGTGTGTCATCAACCAGGCTCCGGAGGCCGGAGATACGGTGAAACAAGGGCGAGAAGTTCGTCTGGTGGTTTCAAAAGGGAGGGAGATGGTAAAAGTCCCCGATCTTATCGGTAAGGACGTCAGGGAAGCTTCGGTTATGTTGGAGGAATCTAACCTCGTCCTCGGAAATTCCGTTTATGTCTTCCATCCCGCGATTCCCGCCGGCAAAGTGGTAAGTCAAAATCCCAAGGCCGACATAGAGGTGCCGAAGGGAACCACCGTCGATATCGAGGTATCCAAAGGCCCTATGCCTACAACTGCGATCGTCCCCAACGTCGTCGGTATGACGCGGGATCAGGCTAAGGATGAGCTGGAAAAAGCTCTTCTCACGCCCAAGTTCCTGCTGCTCCCGGGCGAACAACCTGCCGGAACGGTGATGAGCCAATCGCACGTACCCGGGACAGAGGTGCCTGTAGGGACGGAGATAATCGTTGCGGTGTCACTGGGGACGGGTCCAGCGCCGAACGTCCGGACGATACCCATCTCAGTTCCCAAACTCGACAAGGATACGGTCCGGGTCAAGGTGGTACTCAAGGATGCCCAAGGGGAAAGAACCGTGTTAGAACAGGATAGAAAGCCGGGGGAACAGTTTGAGCTGCGCGTTGAATGGGTAGGTGCCGAGGCACAGCTGAACATATATTTCGACGAGAAGTTGGTTAACACGTCAACTCTGAGACCTGAGACTCCATCGTCTGAAGGCAGGTGAGGTATCTGAAGCTCGAGGGACGCGTCCTGTCCGTCCGGTCCGACGGCTGTCTCGTTTCAGTGGGCGCGGATGTATTCAGGTGCGGATGGCGCGGACGGCTCCGCTATGAATCCCAGAAAGTCCTCGCCGGGGATATTGTGGAAATTAAGGGAGGGTCCGGCATTTGGGTTGTGTCGAGGGTCCTCCCCAGGAAAAACGCCCTCATCCGACCACCCTTTGCCAACGTAGACCAGGTAGTCGTGGTTTTCTCGGTCGTCGAACCCGAAGTGGATCCGGTCGTCGTCGACAGACTTCTCGTCGTCCTCGAGCGAGAGGGTATCGCCGCAGTGGTATGCGTCAATAAATCCGATCTGTACGATGATGGTACGGCGGATGCGGCCCGAAAAATCATCGAAGCATATAAACTTGCCGGTTATCCGGTGGTTCTCACTTCCGCTGTTACCGGCAATGGACTTGATGTCTTGGTTGGGCTTCTCAAGGGCAAGGTGACTGTGCTGGCTGGTCCCAGCGGAGTCGGGAAGTCCCTCTTGATATCGAAACTGACTGGTAGTCAGCAAGCTGTCGGAGAGCTGTCCAGGATCGGCCGGGGCAGGCACACAACCAAGTGGGTGTCGCTCGTTCCCGTGGGCGACGGAGGGTATTTAGCCGACACCCCTGGCTTTCAAAAAGTAGATCTGGTGACCATCGAGCCCGAAAGACTCAGCTACCTGTTCCGGGAGATGGCGGAACTCGTTCCCCT
Organism: Candidatus Fermentithermobacillaceae bacterium; assembly: GCA_012842495.1. Taxonomy (GTDB): domain Bacteria; phylum Bacillota; class Sulfobacillia; order Fermentithermobacillales; family DUSS01; genus DUSS01. Next base: position 97,696 of record DUSS01000009.1, on the reverse strand, counting down.
TTGCAGGTTTCCCCGGTGCCTTCATAAGACGGAACCGGGATGCCGCGTAAAGGAGGCGGTGTCCGAGGGGGCGGTGGCAGAACTCCGTTATGAGAACTATCTGCGTTTACTCGACGAATGTCTGGAGGCGTGGAGAAAGCGGTATGAATGAAGGGCCCTATGCCTCTCCGCGGAAAACGGCGCGGGACCGTGCGGGGCGGTGCTGGACGGTGCGGGCTGGTACAGCCCAGGCATCATGAAGCTATTGGGAGGGACAAGAATTGGACAGAAATGCGCGTCACGGGCGCGAAGTGAAAGTGGCCCCTTCGGTGCTGTCCGCCCACCCCCTTAAACTCGAGTCACAGGTACGGCAAGTAGCTTCGGCGGGGGCGGACATGCTACATCTGGACATAATGGACGGTAACTTCGTCCCTAACCTGACATTCGGGCCTGCGACAGCCAGGGCACTGTCGTCGATAAACCTGCTTCCCCTGGATGTGCACCTGATGGTGAGTGCCGCGTGCCTGGATTGGGCTATACCAGCTTTCGCGGAAGCTGGTGCCCGGTACATCACAGTTCACCGCGAAGTAGCTCCTCATCTGTCCAGGACCCTCCGGACCATCAGAGGATTGGGAGTCCGCAGTGCCGTCGCGTTGAACCCGTCGACATCCCCAGATTTCCTTCCTTACGTGCTAGATGAGCTCGACATGGTGCTGATAATGACGGTCAATCCCGGTTTCGGTGGCCAGGCTTTCATTTCCGCAATGCTGAAGAAGATAGAAATCGTGAGAGAAATGATAGACCGGGCCGGTGTCAAATGTGAAATCGAGGTCGACGGCGGGATCGACGCCGCTACTGGGGCGGAGGTGGTGGCAAAAGGCGCCACGATTCTCGTGGCCGGAAGCTACGTGTTTTCTGCGAGCGATCCCGGGGAGGCGGTGCGCTCCCTGAAAATGTGTTCCCGGGAAGGCTGAAGAACTCCTATTTCCTCTCCGGAATATGCTGATCGGGACAGAACATCCTCCCGGAGTGTGTACAAGAATGAGGCGAATGCGGATTCGCGGCTTCAACCAGAATTCCACTTTGCCGCTGATATTGGGTGGCCTGGGGCTTGGTATCCTCATTTTCGCCATTCCGTGGAGGGTATGGCTTGTTCTGATCGGTCTAGGATTGCTGGGAGGAGCGTACTACCTGGGCAAGGACCTGTTCTGAAGGGCGAAGGGAGGGGGAACAGGGTGTTTTTCCCTTCGGGGAAGGGCCCCGGCGCTGTATGAAAGTCAAAGTCATAAATGTACCGAAGATCTTAAGACCCATCGTAAGGACTATCCTTGGGCTGTTCGGTCAAAAGGTCTAAACCGAAAGGTCCCGGGTCGTCCCGGGACCAGAGCGTCTTCAGGAACTCGCTGTGAGCCGGGTACGAACCACGAACCCACTATGAACCAGCAGCTCGCTTAACCTTGCCTGAACGGAGACAGCCTGTACACACGTAAATTCTTACGGGTCTTCCATCTACGATGGCGCGGACCCTCTGGACGTTAGGCAGCCACCTTCTCTTGGTCTTGATGTTGGAGTGACTCACTTTGTGACCGACGGAGGGTCTCTTGCCGCAAATCTCGCACGTTCTGGCCACGATACTAACCTCCTCCTCGATAGAACCCTTTAATTGTAACCCATCGCGCCAACAGCGCACAAGCCGGTGGTCTGGTTCGGCCGTGTAAGACTCAGTTGCCTGATAGCCGCCGGGCGGCGAACCTTGGAGAAACCCGTTGTCGGCACCGCATTGCGGGCCCGGTCTACACGAGAACTCCGGGACTCAAACATAATATTAAGAGAGACCGGACGCAGGAAAACGTTCTCCATCGCAAGAAGTATAATTCCGGGAGGTCTTCTCTTTGGCGCCGATCACCGGCAAAATCGTGGAAACTCCTTTGGGCAAACTTGTGTTGTCCGAGGAAGCTATAGCGACGGTGGCTGGGGCCGCGGCTATAGAGTGCTATGGCGTGGTAGGTATGGCCGGCCGTAAGATGACGGACGGTATAGCTGAGCTCCTGGGTAGAGAGAACCTTTCCCGAGGGGTGGAGGTGTCCATCGAAGGGGATCACGTCTTCATCACCCTCTACATAATAGTTGGTTACGGTGTCCGGATTTCTGAAGTCGCCCGGATGGTCGTGGAGAAAGTGCGATATACGGTAGAGCAGGTAACCGGGCTGAAGGTGGCGAACGTAAGGGTCAATGTGGAAGGCATACGCATACAGAGAGAATGAACACGTCATGGTCGATAAGCTGACAGGCTGGCTCTTTAAAGAGATGGTTCTTCAGGCCTCCGACTATCTCGAATCCAGAAAGAGCGAGGTTGACTCATTAAACGTATTCCCGGTGCCCGACGGCGACACGGGTACGAACATGTTCCTCACCTTATCCAGGGCCGCCTCGAAGCTGAGGACGATTCAGGACCCGGATATACCCCTCTCCAGGGTCACGGAAATATGTGCGTTCGAATGCCTCATGGGTGCAAGAGGAAACTCGGGTGTGATTCTTTCGCAAATCATGAGGGGGATATCCAGCGCGCTGAAAGCGGCGGACAGAGCTACGGCAGCCGAGGTGGTTGTTGCCCTAAGAGAGGCCGTCGCGACTGCGTACAAAGCGGTGGTTAAGCCCGTCGAGGGAACCATGCTGACGGTGCTGAGGGAGGGGACCGCAAAAGCTATTGAAAAGTCCGCGTGTACCAACGATATCCGTGAGGTGTTGCAGGCGTTCCTTTCTGGCGCCCAAGAGACCCTCGAGAGGACTCCGGATATGTTGCCGGTGTTGAAGCAGGCGGGAGTAGTGGACGCAGGCGGAAAAGGTCTTTGCATCATAATGGAGGGCGCATTGACCGCTTTCGATGCTGCCGCAAGGGAAGCGGGTGTCAGGGCGGCGCCTACAAAAAAGTCGAGAGCTTTTGAACTCACCGAAAAAGAAGTGTTCGACATCAGGTTTCCTTACGATACCCAGTTCCTCATCTCAGGCAAAGACCTTCCAGCGCAGGACATACGGGACAAGCTTCAGGAATATGGTGATTCCCTGCTGGTTGTTGGCTCGAGTGAGCTCTTACGAGTTCACATTCATACGTCCAAACCCGGCGAAGTGCTGAGCCTCTGCTTGAAATACGGAATGCTGTCTCAAGTCGTTATCGACAATATGATCGAACAAAGCATGGAACTCTTAAGAGATGGAAAGACGGACCAGGAAGGACAGCCGGGTGGGCGGACTCAGGCGATCTTGAACGAATCCGGTCGCACAGCATCGACCTCCGGCGAATTCGATTCCTCAGGGCATCTGGTCGCTGAGGCTCCGCGTCAGGAGAAAGCGGTCGAGGCAAATACCAACGAGCCGCTAAAGGAGACGGGCATAATCGCCGTGGCCTCGGGAAAAGGCTTGCAGGAGATAATGTCCAGCCTCGGGGCGGACCTGGTGATAGACGGGGGAACCACGATGAACCCGTCCACCGCTGACCTGGCGAGGGCTGTTGACCAGGTCAACGCCAAAAAAGTGATATTCCTTCCGAACAACGCGAACATATTTCTATCGGCAAAACAGGCCAAGAAACTCACGGGCCGGCGGATGTACGTGGTACCATCCAAGACGGTGCCTCAGGGTATATCCGCCTTGATGGCACTGAACCTAGAGAGCAGCATGACGGAGAACCTCAAGCGGGCATCGAAGGCCGTGCGCCGTGTGAAGACGGGGGAGGTTACTTTTGCCGCGAGGAACGGAAAGTTCGGGCGCCATGTTTTCAAACAGGGTGATGTGATAGGGCTTTGTGACGGAAAGGTCGAAACGGTAGGCCAGAGCCCGGAAGACGTCCTTTACCAGATCATCTCCAGGATGAGGTCACCTGGATACGAAGTCCTCACGGTCTACTGCGGAAGGGATATTTCTCCCGAAACCGAGAAGGCTATCCAAGAGGAACTCTCGAAAAGGTTCGGCGACATGGAAATCGAAGTATCTAGAGGCGATCAGCCGCTATACTACTACATCGTGTCGCTGGAATGAAATCTAGTATGACCCTGGATGACGAGATCCGTTACCTCAAAGGCGTTGGTCCCGCAAGAGCTCAGCGCTTCGCAGCCTTATCCATTCACACCGTCAGGGATCTTCTGGAACACTATCCCTTCCGCGTCGACGACTACTCGAGATTGAGACCCATCGATGAAGTAGTTCCAGGCGAAGACGTGACCGTTACGGGTCGAGTTCTCGGGGTATCCAGCATTCACAGCATAAGGGGACCTGCGGTGCGCGTCGAGATCTCGGACGGTACCGGTGTATTGTACCTGGTTTTTTACCATATGCCCTACGTGGCTGCCTCATTTAAACGGGGCAGCGTGGTAATGGCGTCGGGGAAGGCGGCCTGGCGCAGGGGGTCCGTGGAAATCGCCCATCCGGTCTGGCAAGTCGTTTCCGGTAAGACCGTCGAGATCCGGAAAGGCCCGGTTCTTCCCGTCTACCACCTTACGCAAGGCCTGACGTCCTCATCGGTGCGCCAGGCGGTAAGGACTGCGCTGGAAAGATACGGTCCTCTCGTCAAAAGCATATTGCCTGAGGAAATCAGGAGTAAGTACCAGCTCATGCCGGAACCGGACGCCCTGTGCCAGATTCACTTTCCCGAGAGCGTCGAAACCTGGCAGGCGGCCCGTAGAACCCTGGCCTTTCGCGAAATCCTGTTATTCCAGTTAGCTCTCCTCCTGATGAGACAGGGCCTTAAAGAAAACGGTGCGGGTCCGAGGTTTGGTGCGTTCGCCCGGGCAGAAGAGTTTCTTTCCAGGCTCCCTTTCTCTCTCACGAAAGCTCAGGAGCGGGTAATAGGGGAGATATCGAGGGACCTCTCGCAAGGAAGGGCCATGAACAGGCTCCTCCAGGGGGATGTGGGCAGCGGGAAGACGGTGGTGGCGGCATATTGCCTGGTGGCTGCGGCTGAAAACGGGTTTCAGGGGGCGTTTCTGGTTCCCACCGAGGTTTTAGCTCAGCAGCACTACAGGAACCTGAAGAGCCTTCTGGAAGGCACAGCGACCGTGGAGATCCTTACGGGCAGCACAAAATCAAAGGAACGGTCCGCCATCCTGGAACGCCTTCGGAGAGGAGAGGTCAGCATCCTGCTGGGAACCCACGCTTTGCTGGAACCGGACGTTCGTTGGAACAACCTCGGTCTCGTTGTCACTGACGAACAGCACCGGTTCGGGGTCCGGCAAAGGCTCGTCATCCAGGAAAAAGCTCAGGGCGGTCAGGGGCACCGATTGATCCCCCACGTGCTCGTGATGAGCGCCACGCCGATCCCGAGGTCTCTTGCGCTGACGATTTACGGTGACCTGGATATTTCCGTAATCGACGAGCTTCCTCCTGGTCGCAAAAGAGTGAAAACCGTGGCGCTCCACCCCTCCGAGCGCCGGCGCGCCTACGACGAGGTCAGGCGACGGGTGGCCCGGGGTGAGCAGGCTTATGTGGTTTGTCCCGTCATCGAGGAAGGGGAATCAGGACGGGCTTCGGCCGTGAAAACCTGGGAAGAGCTGAGGAGAGGCTATCTCCGGGGGCTCTCGGTAGGTCTTGTTCACGGAGACCTGCCGTCCCATCAAAAGGAAAGCGTGATGAAGGATTTCGTCGCCGGCAAAGTACAGGTTCTGGTTTCCACCACCGTCATCGAAGTCGGGGTGGATGTGCCCAACGCCACGGTCATGGTGATCGAAGACGCCGATTCCTTCGGGCTTGCCACCCTTCACCAGCTACGGGGCAGAGTGGGTAGGGGCTCCGAAGAGTCCGTATGTTTTCTCGTGGCTTCTCCTCGTTCGAAGCGGGCCTACGAGAGGTTGAGCATCATGTGCGCCACTTACGATGGTCTGAAACTAGCCGACATGGACCTCGCGGAGAGGGGACCCGGACAATTCTTCGGTACCAGACAGCACGGTCTTCCCGATATCAACATCACCGACCTGGGAATAGACGTAGACCTGATGGCGCGAGCGCGGGAGGAAGCGGGAGCGCTGGCGGAGAGACTGTCTCGGGGTGTCGGCGGAATGGACGACCTCCTAGCTGAGGTGAGGAGGAAGTACGGGCACGTAGTCCTGGCCGGCAGGTCCCGCTGACGAAATTGCCTCGTCGTTCCCGGCCTGCGTACTTGCGTACGGCCGGTATGCGCGGTAAGGGCGGTTTGGACTCGAGAGTCGAAAGGCCGGAGGAGAAAGGGTTACTAAAAAATTCTAATTTAATTACGGTAAACATAATACTAGATTTGCTGTTACTAACTTCCAGCATACATTCACTAGAGGTGAACATAATAAGTAACGCGAGAAGGAGGTGAACAGCAGTGGGAACCGGCCAGAAAAGAAACATCGCAGTCGTACCGCAAGCTCGTCAGGCGCTCGACGCATTCAGAAATGAGGTGGCCAACGAGCTCGGGATTCAGCCCCCGGGCGGATACTGGGGCGATATCCCGTCGCGGACTTGCGGGGCAGTCGGCGGCCACATGGTGAGGCGAATGATCGAGCTGGCTGAGCAGAGCCTCGCCGGTGGCAGATTCCCGGCGGCTCCCGGACCTCAGGCCAGGTAATGTCGGAGCACGGGCAGGAGTGCGTATTCGGACAGAGTCTTCGGGAATAAGGTCTAAGTCTTGTGAGAGGATCAGGGGTGGCGCTTCGCTACCCCGCTCCCTTTTTGACCTGTGCCTCCGCGTCTTCCATGTGTCCGCCCGGATTCTCCCCGGAGGCGCGAGAGGAACGTTACTCGAAAATCGAAAAGCGACCGGGTTGATCGAAGGGCAAATGGTCACTGGAGGTAGTCCAGTATCTCGTCCTCGCTGACCGCTGGCTGCGTCGCATGATTCAGGACACCCGCCAGGAGCTTGGACATTTCCAGGATTTCCACATCAATATCTTTCGGTGTGACCATGAGGTCATGTAGTTCCGAAGTGAGGAAATCCATTACCGAATCGACAGTAGCTGTCGCGTTCGGGTTGTACTTTTGAAAATATGCGTTCAGGACTTCGACCGCGATGGAGGCGCCGCTGACCACCGTCGGAACGCCTATCGCTACTACCGGTACTCCGAGAGTCTCCTGGTTAATACCGGGCCGCCTGTTTCCCACACCCGAACCGGGCTGGATTCCCGTGTCTGCCAGCTGGATCGTCGTAATGAGCCGCGAGACGTTTCTGGCTGCAAGGGCATCCACCGTTATCACCAGTTCCGGACGAATCTGCCGGACAACCCCCGTCACTATATCTATGGTCTCTATACCGGTAATTCCTAAGACGCCCGGGGAAATAGCGGCTACAGGGTAGAGCCTGCCGCCCAGTTCCTGCGGGATGAACTCTCTGATATGCCTCGTCACCATAAGTTGAGAAACGACCCTCGGTCCGAGAGCGTCTGGAGTGGCTTGCCAATTGCCGAGACCCACTACGAGGACATCGCCTTGCCTGGGAAGGCCCGCCATCGACGTGAGCTCCGACGCCACCACATCTGCGACTTTTTTCAAGGTAACCCTGCTTCGAAATCTCAGGTCGGGACATTCAACGGTCACGTAGTTGCCGGGAGGCTTACCCACGGCTTGAGATGCTTGCGGGGTCGTAACCCTGACCCTGGTGATCTTGATGCCATCTGTGGAGTCCTCGGTAGTGAAAAGGCCCGGGATCCTCCCCATCCTCTGTTGAGCTATTACCGCCCTTTCCAGGGCCAGGTCCGTTCTCTCGTTCCACTGGTCTTGTGCCGTCTGGTCCAGCGCCATGGCAATCCCTCCAAAAGAGCTTGCCGTGAACTTTCGCGGTTAATCTTTCACTCAGGGGGTGAAGCTTATTCCGGGTTAAAGACGCGGGATCGCGACGGGGGGAAATGGTTCTACCGGAGCGCATGTTCCCTCGGATATGACCCGCTGCGGGGAGATGTTCCGGTGAGTATTTTGCCGGCAAGGAGGATTCTGGAATTGAGACCGCTCATGGCATACCTCGTGGCGGCCCTGGCGGGGAGCACTATGGCGGTGCAGGGAGCGTTTAACGCCATCCTGGGCAATAGAGTCGGCTCGTTTCAAGCGTCGTTTATTGTCCATGTAATAGGGACAGTACTTCTCGGAATGATTCTGCTTCTCGGGCCGGGCTACGCGAGTCTTGGTAAAATCAAAGAAGGTCCCTGGTACGCCCTTTTAGGGGGACCGCTGAACGTTCTCATCATCTGGGGGGTACTATCCAGCGTGGGGAGACTCGGAGTGGCACCGGCCACGACGGCGATTCTCTTCGCCCAAATCAGTACCGCTCTGCTCTTGGACCTCGCGGGTTTGGCGGGGGCAAGGATATCGTTTACTCCTCTCAAAGCACTCGGAGCGGCTTTGTTTGGCCTCGGAGCGTGGTTGCTCTTGAGGCAATGACGGGAAAGGACGCCGGCAGGGCGAGCAAGCTCTAGAAGCTTTCCTAACAGATGGGTGTTGTTTGGGACCACCTCAGCGGACCTGACCGGACTCTTCCGGAAAGAGTGACTCCTGCCCGGGCAATAGCGGGGACAGACGGCGAGGATTTGGAGGTTTTCATAGCGCTTTTGTAGAAACGTCTTGCGGTGCTGGCGGGTGTTGCGGTCTCCGGAAAATTAAATGCCGCTCAAAAAATGAGCGGCATTGGGAGAGGAGAAACCGGAGGAAGAGCCTGTTGGATGAGCTTTCGCTCACCCCCGACTCTCAAAGGGTATTGTGAACCGTCTAAAGAAGTTTTATTCATTAAGAGAAAAACAAGTGGCTATTTAAGGGTAGAGCATAACAGGTCAGCCAGGCGCTGGGAAAGAGAGGAAGGGGACGTTGAAGCGCGCGATATATCCGGGCAGTTTTGACCCGGTCACTTGTGGTCATTTGGATATCATCAAACGGGCATCGCAGATATTCGACGAGCTTTACGTAGTCGTCTTCGAAAACGTCGGTAAATCGCCGCTTTTCACCGCGGAGGAAAGGGTTGAAATGCTTGTCGAAGCTTGCAAGGGCATGGAGAACGTCAAAGTCTCGTGTTCTTCGGGGCTGCTCGTGGACTTTGCTCGCAAGCACGGAATCAAGGTGATCATCAAGGGACTTCGCGCCGTATCCGATTTCGACTACGAGTTCAAAATGGCGCTCATGAACAAGAAACTTGCTCCTGAGATCGATACTCTGTTCATGATGACGTCGGTGGAGTACCTGTTTTTGAGCTCAAGTCTCGTCAAGGAGACGGTCTCCTACGGCGGGTGCGTGGAAGGCTTGGTTCCTCCCAACGTCCTTCCCAAGCTCAGAGACAAGTTCCGAAGATATTCGTAGAATCCCATGAGGTGGCGTCCTGGTTTAGGCAGGAGATTGCCGCAACATACGAGGTGATTCCCGTGGACATTCTGACTCTCCTCGATAAGCTTGACAGCTACCTTTCCGAGTGCCCGCGTGTTCCGCTGGTAGGCAAGCTTCTTGTCGACGAGGACGAAGTGTTCGGATTGATCGACGATATCCGTGCCGCTCTTCCTCAGGAAGTCGAGCAGGCGCGGTGGCTTTTGAAAGAACGTGAGCGCATCCTCGCTGATGCGCGCAAGGAAGCCGAGGAGATAATCAGGGATGCCCAGGGGCAGATAGCTACCATCGCTTCGGAATCGGTAATAGTCCGGGAAGCGAAGGTACAGGCGGATGAGCTCCTTCAAAAGGCGAGGGAAGTAGCGCGGCAAATTACGTTTGGGTCGAGGCAATATGCGGATGAGCTGATGCTCAGGGTAGAGCGAGTCTTGAACGAGGTTCTCGAGGCAGTGAGAGAGGGGCGAAGGCAGCTCGACGTGTCCTCGCCCACGGCGTCTGAGAGCCCGCTGGAAGAAGACGAGGCGCCGGGTGACCGGGACACAGACGGCGAGGACGAAGACGAGTAGGTCACAGAATCTCCCCCGTCCCGGGTTTTGGACGCACCCGCGGTCAACCAGGTCCTCCGGCCGCGTCCAGGTACCCGCCGGCGTCTCCGCCACCGGGATTGCCGCCAGGACCGGCCTAGCGTCCCAGGTTTTTCCCGATGGCATGGATGATCAAACCTGCGAGAGATGCAGCGAAGAGTCCTCCCGTTATGACCAAGCATAGGCCCATCGATGCTCCCAGGTTCGAAAACCAGACAAGCGGCCCGGTGAGGATCACCGGTTCAAACGCGGGGACTGCCCACCTTGGCGACGACGGGTTCATAAACAGGAGCGTAAGCGCGGCAGCGAGGATGCCCTGAAACGCTCGGGCGGCGGTGTACGGCCACACCGACAGGCCCGACCCCTGGATTACCGCCGCCACCTGGGCGTGAACAGAAAGGCCACTCCAGGCTATGATGGTGCTGCAGGCCGCCACTTTATAAGGGAGGAGTGATTCGGCCTGGCTTGCTGCCGATGTTCCGATGGTGATCTCGAAGAAGCCGCTGAGCAGCGCTTCGTGAAGCTCGGGTGGGAAAAGGGCTTTCGGAGCGAGACGGAAGATCACGTTGGATAGGATGGCGATGGCCCCGGATAGCTTCATAAGTTCGAATATCACCGAAAACAGTACTATAAATCCGAGAATTATGAGGAGAGTATTCACGGATTTCTTCACCGCTTCCCCCAGGAGTTCCCCGAAAGGTTTGGGGTTTTTACGCTGGGCGGCCCTCATGGTCCTGAAAGCGCGTACGACTATAAATCCCTGGCCCTCCTGTTCTATAGGCGGGCTTAAATCCCGGCCGCGGCGCCAGAATCTGAGGGCAAGGCCCACCAGTAACGCCGATAAGTAATGAGCTGCCAGTATTATGCCGGCTATATCCTTCCGTTTGAACATCCCGATCGCGACCGCGCCGGTCATAAACAGGGGATCCGATGTGTTGGCGAAGCACATGAGTCTTTCGGCTTCGGTCTTCGATGCCATTCCGTTGTCCTTGAGGCGCGCCGACAGTGCTGCACCCAGCGGGTACCCGGACGCGAGGCCCATGGCCAGGACGAAGGAACCCGTCCCGGGAACGTTGAACAGAGGTCTCATGATGGGCTCCATCAGGACGCCCATGAAATGCACTACGCCCAGGCTCATGAGCAGTTCCGCGGCGATGAAAAACGGGAGGAGGGCGGGGAGGACGATATCCCACCAGACCTTGATCCCTCTTTCGGCGGCATTAAACGAGGGTTCCGGGAATAGAACCATGGATAGAGCTATCGCGGCCACGAGTCCGGCGAGACTCAGGGAAATAATGGCATCTTTTTTTCGAAGGAGCAGTGGCACGGAGAATGCGAAAAGACCGATGGCCAAGATGATTCCGATTACCTGCATGCCGGGACCTCCCTCGTTCACATGAAATCTATATTGGTTTAAAGGAAGAGCTATTCGAGGTCGATTCGAAAGAAGGGATACAGCATGCTTCGGTCGCGTTCCGAAGGTGAGTTCCGCGAGTTCGGCGGAAGACTTCAAGAGAGCCGGAGACCTCACCCGTGCAGACGAGTCTTCCGGTGGTCCAAGAATAACCGGAAAGCGGTGCTCTACGCCGCCGGCGTGACCGCCGTACTGGTGGGGCTGTACTTCGTTCCCAGCGGCTACCTGGCCGTCTACCCCGGCCCGGTAAAGCCCATGCAAGAGATGGTCTCGGTAGAGGGGCACCCGGCTTCAAGCGGTCGCTTGTACATGGTCCTCGTGATGGTAAAGGAGACCAACTTGTATGAGGCACTTTACGCTGCCATAAGTCCTCGGGCCGCGTTATGGAGGAAAGAAGCGATCTTGGGAGGGCTGAGTCTCGAAGAATACAGCGAGAAGGCCCGGCAAGAGATGGAAGAGAGCCAACGGCTGGCAGTGGAGCTCGCGCTGGAGATGTCGGGTTATCCCGTGACTCCGGGAGAGGAGTCTCCTTTAAAGGTTACGCTGGATACGGGCGATATTGGTGGTCCTTCGGCCGGCCTGATGTTCTTTTTAGAGATATCCTCCCGTCTTAAGCCCGACGAGCTTAAACCCACCGGCAAGGTCGCCGGGACCGGCATCTTGCGTCCCGACGGGAGCGTGGCAGCGGTGGGTGGCATAGAACAGAAAACCATGGCTGCCAGGGCTGCGGGAATTCAGTACTTCATCGTCCCCTGGCAGAACGAACTGTCCGCCAGGAAATATGCCGGGACCATGAAAATCCTGCCCGTGAGAGATTGCTCGGAAGCTCTTCAAGCGTTGCGAGAAGTGTCGGGGGAGTAGCAGGCGTACGGTCTTTCGGTGCAGTGGGATACCGGGCATTCTCTGGTGATTTGCCGGATGCCAAGCGATAGCGTCCAATATATGGGGGTACCGTTTCTCACCCGCAACTCCTTGACAGACACGCTTGTTGCGCTTCCTTGACACCCCCATCAAGCGCTGGGTATAATCCCTCATGTTCTGGGGATGAGAGATTGAAGATCGACCTTTCCGAGATCATCGACGAAGTTGGCGCCAGCACTGCTTTCGACGAGCGGTCACGATTTGACCCGGTGGTAGCGGGTGGCTCCGAGGTTCGTTTTCCCGAGGCCGTGAGGGCTCGCGGTGTCGCAACCAACACGGGAAACGGCATTTACGTGGAGGGTAACGCTACTGGCGTCGTGGAGCTCGAGTGTTCCCGTTGCCTTGCCCGCTTTACCCAGCGGTTTGATGTTGGATTCGAAGCTCTCTTCGTAGACGCCACGGTGTTGGAAAAGCCTCAAGACGTCGGAAAGAAGGAAGACGGGCGAACTGGGAGTGGGCGAGGAACGGGACCGCGTTACGAAAACGAACAAGAGGACGTCTTCAGCCCCGAAGATGCTCTTGAAACGGATATGGGCGTGTACCCCCTCGAAGGAGACCGGGCCGATATCTCCAGGGCGATCATCGCCGAGGTCACGCTCAGCCTCCCGATGAAGCCGCTGTGCAGACCGGATTGTAAGGGTATCTGCCCTGTATGCGGCAAAAACCTCAACGAGGGAGATTGTTCCTGCCGTCCAGAAGAAGAAGGGCCCAGCTTTTTCGGGCAAAAGCTTCTGGAGGCCTTGAGACCTGACGGGGAAACCGGCGACGATGACCACAAGAATACCGGCAAAGGTGGCAAGAAAGAGAGCAGTTGAGAGGTCAATAGGAAGGCAATAAAGACACCGTTTACGAGTCTCAACGAATATGAGGGCGACGTTGAGCCCTCCGAATCCAATGAAAGAGAGGAGAGGAACGATATGGCAGTTCCCAAGAAACGAAAGTCCGCATCCAAGAGGGATATGCGAAGGGCGCACTGGAAGCTCGAGGCACCTTCCCTGGTAGAGTGTTCGAGATGCCATGCGCTCATAGTTCCACACAGAGTCTGCCCGGAGTGCGGGTACTACAACGGCAGAGAAGTGCTGAAGGTCAAGGAAAAGTAGGCGGCGCTGAACCAGACGGCGATCTTGATCTCCGGGTATCCCGGGAGTTTCTTGAACATGTCCTTATCCATGTGCCTTGTCTCCTCCGACCGAGCTTGACGCGAACTCGGCAATCATCCAGGGAAACTTCACAGGGGCGACAAGTCTCGCCGTGTAATCACCGTACCTCAGCGTCTTTTGTTCCGTTAGCCTGATCCCGTTGGCCTCTCTCCACTGCGGTTCAGGACGAACCACGTCCGCCGCACCACTTTCTACATTGCACGTCTTGTATCCTCCGCCGGGAGCGGTGTATACTCCAAGCTAGAGCTAACTCATTATATAAGACTATTAATGGCGCATCTTATTACCTAACCTTAATTCGGGCCCCGGCCAGCAGACTTCCGGCTCGGGTGACCAAAATTGACGCCGTCGAAAGGTAGGGAGCATGGCAGTGAGAGACACAGATGCATGTCACAGACGGCGGGCGGAAATCCAGGCGATGCTTTCCCGTAATCCCTTCCTCTCGGACAAGAGCCTGGCCTCTCATTTCGGTGTAAGCCCTCAGACGGTACGGCTTGACCGGATGGCCCTGGGTATACCAGACCAAAGGGAGCGAACCAAGAAGCTCGCCGAGATGGTTTACGGCCGGGTGAAATCTCTTCCGCCTCAAGAAATCATAGGCGAACTCCTCGACGTTGAGCTGGGGAAATCGGCCATATCCGTGATGGAAGCTACTCCCGAGATGGCCTTCGAGCGTTCAGGCATTATCCGCAGCCACTACATTTTCGCCCAAGCTGACTCCCTGGCTTTTTCGGTGATGGACGCCGGCAGTGTTGTCACGGGCATCGCCAACCTCAAGTTCAAACGCCCCGTGCGCATCGGGGAAAAGCTGGTAGCAAAAGCTCAGGTGATAAGAACGAAGGGCAACAAATCAGTGGTCCTCGTGGAGACGCGGTCCCGGGGAGACCTGGTTTTCAGGGCCAAATTCCTGATGTTTGCACTGGACGACGCCGGTCGGCGGCAGGGCACCCCGCGGGCGGATGTCGCGCACACGGAAGGTCTGGACCAGCGTAACGTGGAGAGGGAGGGAGACCATGCCGGAGGAACGCCAGAGAACTGACGTCATCAGCGGGAACGATCCCGTCGCGTCGAAATTCCGGATTGCCCTTGACCTCATGGGCGGGGATTCGCCCGAGGCCGCGCTGGAAGGGGGGCTTGAGGCCCTGGCTCAAGGGATAAACGTGATCCCGGTGGGAGACGAAGCATCCATAGAACGCTTTAAGGCAAGGGCGGCGAAAATCCCCGGACTTGCCCTTGAGAACATGGATTTCATCGTCTCGAAGTCGGTGATCTCTCCCTCGGATTCCCCTGTAAGGGCGATTCGGGGAAAACCCGACTCCAGCGTCGTTCTGGGACTTACGGCTATAAGGGAAGGCAGAGCTCATGCGTTTGTCTCGGCCGGTTCCACCGGCGCGCTGGTAGCCGGGGGGGTCCTGATTTTAGGTAGGGCGGAAGGGGTTGAGAAGCCGGGACTGGGCACCGTCCTTCCATCATCGGCCGGTCGCGGTGTGTTCTTCATTGACCTGGGGGCTTCGGTCGACTGCAGGCCGGAAAACATCGTGGAGTTTGCGGTGATGGGCCATACGTACGCCAGCGCGGTTTTGGGCTGGTCAAGCCCGCCCGTGGCTCTTCTCAACGTTGGAGTGGAGCAGGAGAAAGGTAATCTTCTCTCTAGAAAAGCTTTTGAGCTCCTGTCACGGGCGCCCGTAAAGTTCCAGGGAAATATCGAAGCGAGGGACGTATTCACATTAGATGGCGGCGTGGTGGTGTGTGACGGGTTTACCGGCAACGTGTTCCTCAAGACCTGCGAGGGTACCGCCTCCTTCCAGCTTCAGACGATAAAACGCGAAGTGACCCGGGAGCTCAGGTCTAAACTAGGAGCCCTTCTACTAAGACCTACATTTTCCAGAGTAAAGAAGATTCTCGATTATACCGAGTACGGAGGCGCGCCCCTTCTCGGTCTCAAAGGCACCGTAATCAAGTGCCATGGTTCGTCGGGAGGAAAGGCGATAGCAAACGGCATTCGCGCAGCTCTCCGGTGCGTTGAAGAAGATGTTGCCGGTAAGATCAGCCGGACTTTACAAGCCGGGGCAACTAACTGATGAGTCCTGGAGTTACGAACTGGTACCGGCGTGGCTACCACCCTGCGATGAGATGGCTAGTGCCAAAAGGATAAAAGAGGACCGCGCACCGGGGTGCAACAGCCGGCAGTAAGGTGGCAGAACTCGCCGCCAGCTGGTTGTGAGACAGGCAGGAGGACGGATGAGAGGTGTGGACGGCGTGAGAGGATGCGGCATCAAGGGTCTCGGCGTATCGGTTCCTCCGGTTCGGCTGACCAATTACGACCTCGAGAAGATGGTCGAGACTTCGGATGAATGGATAGTGGAGAGGACCGGAATCAAGGAAAGAAGGCTGGTTACGCCGGAGATGGCTACGTCGGACCTGGCTGCTCAGGCATCCTTGATGGCTCTGGAGGATGCAGGCGTGGCGCCTCAAGACGTGGATCTGGTTATCGTCGCGTCCGCCAGCCCCGATATGCTCTTCCCCGCCACCGCTTGCCTGGTTCAGGCCAAGATAGGTGCCACCCGGGCTGCGTGTTTCGACATGGAGGTGGGGTGTACCGGCTTCGTGTACGCTCTGGTGGTCGGGTCGCAGTTCGTCAAGACCGGTTTATACGATAATGTGCTGGTGGTGGGGGCCGAGACCCTATCGAGGATAGTCAACTGGGAGGACCGGAACACCTGCGTCTTGTTTGGAGACGGGGCAGGCGCGGCTGTGCTATCTCCGGTCGAAGAGGGGCGGGGCATCATCGGAACTCACCTGGGGGCCGATGGGTCCGCTGCGGACCTGCTGCGACTTCCGGCCGGGGGGTCACGGCTGCCGGCCAGCCACGAGACGGTGGATGCCGGATTGCACTACGTACATATGGACGGCAAAGCCGTGTTCAAGTTTGCCGTCAAAGCAATGAACTCCGCCGTTCAGGCTGTTCTCAACCAGTGCGGAAAGACCTCGCAGGATGTAGATCTCCTGATTCCGCACCAGGCCAATCTCAGGATAATCGACTCTGCCTGCCAGTACCTGGGAATACCCCGGCATAAAGTGGTGGTCAACATTGACAGGTACGGGAACACTTCGTCAGCTTCGGTACCGATCGCCCTTTGGGAGGCCGTGAAGGAGGGTCGCGTCAATGAAGGGGATTTCCTGGTACTGGTGGCGTTCGGCGCGGGACTGAGCTGGGGTTCTGTGGCAATGACGTGGTGAAATTTCCTAGCCAGGTCGGCTCGAAGAGCCTCCGGCTGAGCTGGCGGGAGAAGACGACCGGGCTGACTTCAACCGTTATCCGTGGTCACTTAAAACCAAAAACAATGGAGGTGTGGCAAATGCCACGAGTGAAGATCGTTACGGACAGCGCCTGTGACATCGATCCAAAGATCCTGGAGGAAAAGGGGATAGGAGTAGTTCCCCTCACGGTCCACTTCGGACCCGAGTCTTACAAAGACGGTTACGAGATGAGAGGGAGGGCTTTTTACGATAAACTGCGGACCTCCCAATACCATCCGCGGACATCGCAGCCTTCTCCCGGAGATTTTCAAAAGGTATTCGACGAGTTCACAGCTGATGGCTCGCCGGTGGTGGCCATCCTGCTTTCTTCAGCTTTGAGCGGCACCTATCAAGCTGCGAGCCTCGCAGCCCAAGCTCTGGAGGGTCGCCAGATTGCGGTGGTAGATTCCAAAGCTGCTTCGATAGGATACGGGTTGATAGCCCTCGAAGCTCAGGCTATGGCCGAAAAAGGCGCTTCCTTCGAGCAAGTGAGGGATGCCGCATTGAAGATGGCGTCAACTCATGGGACCATTTTCTCCGTGGACACACTCGATTACCTTCTCAAAAACGGTCGCATAGGCCGGGCGCAACACTTCGTGGGGTCCCTTTTGAACATGAAACCCATCCTCACGTTGGACAAGGAAGGGTACGTCTCCGCCGTGGAACGGGTGCGCGGCAGCTCGAAGGTGATACCCAGAATGGTTGAACTCGTAGGCGAACGGGTTCCCTTTGGAAGCCGCGTGCTTTTGGGAGTGTGCCATGCCGACGCACCGGACAGCGCAAAAGCTCTGAAAGACATGGTCGCTGCTAAGTACGATGTAGCTCGTTACGAAGAAACCGAGATCGGATCGATAATCGGAACCCACACGGGACCTGGTACGCTTGCCGTGATCGCGATTCCGGTGCCGTAATCCAGGTGCCGTTCTAACGGGTAGCGCGTGGCCGATCCTGGGTAGAAGAAGGTGACTGCGATGGGGAAGATAGCCTGGGTTTTTCCGGGGCAAGGAGCGCAATTCCCGGGGATGTGCCGGGAGCTTTACGACGAGTTCGAGGAAGCGAGGCGCACCTTCGAAGAGGCCGATGACGCTTTGGGAGAATCCCTTTCCAAGCTTTGTTTTGAAGGACCCAGGGAGAAGCTCACCCTGACAGTCAACGCCCAGCCCGCCATACTGACGGCGAGCGTCGCCGCAGCCAGAGTCCTCGAGTCCAAGGGGCTTAAGCCGGACATGGTGGCGGGTTTGAGTTTGGGCGAGTACACTGCGCTGGTCATCGCCGGAAGTCTCTCTTTGAGTGACGCCGTTGTCCTTACGAGAAAACGCGGGCGGTTCATGCAGGAAGCTTGCCCTCCGGGTCGAGGGGGGATGGCAGCTATCCTGGGGCTCTCCGCCGCCGAGATCGAGGCGATGTGCTTCGAAGCCCGCTCCGTCGGTGTGGTTCAGCCCGCCAACTACAACTGCCCCGGTCAGATAGTGGTTTCCGGTGAGGCTGCTGCGGTCGCCGAAGTTTCGAGACTGGCCCGGTCCAAGGGGGGAAAGGCCATCCCCCTGGATGTGAGCGCTCCGTTTCATTCGCCCCTGATAGCCCCCGCTGAAGAAAAACTGAGGAGAGAACTGGAACGTGTTACCATCCGGGCGCCCTCCATCCCCGTGTACTCCAACGTAACCGGAGAAACGGAAAAGACCCCCGGGGAAATCATAGAGAATCTCGTCAAGCAGGTAACCTCACCGGTTTTGTGGCAAACCTCAGTGGAGGCCATGACGAGGGACGGTGCCGTTGCCTTTTTGGAAGTCGGACCGGGGAAATCCCTGACGGGGTTCGTGAGGAAAATTAACTCCAACGCGATGGCGGCGAACTTTATCTCGCCGGCGGAGCTCGGGGCCGTCCTTGATTTCCACAGGGAGGCTTTGCTAAGATGATTGGCGCGACTTCATCTGCCCTGATAACAGGAGCTTCCCGGGGAATCGGCCGGGCTGTGGCGCTGAAACTTGCCAAAGATGGGTTTAAAGTGGCGGTGAATTACTCCACCGACGAAAGAGGAGCTCGGGAAACCGAGGAGAAGATACTGGGGTCGGGCGGTGAAGCGTTCGTTGTCAAAGCGGACGTTGCCGATTTCCAAGAGTCCGAAAGAATGGTAGGGGAAGTTATAGCCAGGTTCGGACGGCTGGATGTCCTGGTCTGTAACGCCGGCGTGACACGGGATGCTTTGCTTGCCAGGATGTCCGAAGAAGACTGGGACAAGGTTATGTCCGTCAACCTGAAGGGGGTGTACAACGTCACCAGAGCGGCCGCCCGTCAAATGATGAGGCAACGATCAGGCCGGATCGTGAGCATATCATCGGTGGTGGCGCTCACAGGCAACATCGGTCAAGCTAATTACTGTGCTTCCAAGGCGGGAATCATAGGGTTCACGAAAGCGATTGCTAAAGAACTCGCCCGGTACGGTATAACCGCCAACGTCGTGGCGCCCGGGTACATAGATACCGAAATGACCAAGGCGTTGCCCCAAACCATCAAGGAAAAGATGGAGAGCATGATTCCCCTCGGGCGCGCAGGTACACCCGAAGATGTGGCCTACGTGGTCAGCTTCCTGGTTTCACCCGGAGCAGCGTATATGACCGGGCAGGTCCTCGTGGTGGACGGAGGCATGTCTATGGGATGGGTTTCATAGATCATGCTGTGGCGAAAAGGAGGTGAATGCGGGTGTCAGCAGATGAGATCTTCGAGAGGATCAAGAAGATCATTGTCGAGCAACTCGGCGTGGACGAATCCTCAGTCACCATGGATGCATCCTTTATCGACGACCTGGGGGCGGACTCCCTTGAGATAGTGGACCTCATAATGGCGATGGAAGGGGAATTCAACCTGAGTATCCCTGACGAGGATGCGGAAAACCTCTCCACCGTGAGAGACGCCGTCGAGTATATCAGGCGACACTCCAAAGATAACGGGTAAACTTGCACGATCCCCGCGTCCCGGCAGGAACGCTTGTTTCGGAGCTACCCCGGGACGCGGGATACACATCTGGGCCTACCGGGCGAAGTGTGGCAGGGTTACGGAGGATTCCTCGAGTCGTAGGGCACCTTGTCGGGCGGAGGAAGGTGGAGCGCGTCAGCCACCGGTCTGTGCCGCCGAGCATTCCCTGGAATATAGGAGCAGAAGACAGGGGGAAGAGAAACTCCGATGGAGGATATGCTTCTAGTGGAAGATCTGGTTCGGGCAACTCAGCAGATGGAGAGGAACCGCCCCGTTGCGGTTACGGGAGTCGGAGTCATAAGCCCGATAGGAACCGGTCGCGAAGAGTTTTGGCAAGCTTTAAAAGAAGGTAACAGCGGAATCCGGCGCGTGACCAGGTTTGAACCCTCCACTTTTCCCACCCAAATCGCCGGCGAAGTGGATTTTGACCCCTACCAGTATCTAGATAGACGCGAAGCAAGGAAGATGGACAGGTTCGTCCAGTTCGCCGTAGTCACCGCGCGAATGGCGGTGGAGGATGCGGGCATCTCCGGCAAATTCGATCCCGACAGGTCCGGGGTCATCTTCGGTACCGGTATCGGTGGCATCACAACTCTCGTGGAACAGGAAGAGGTATTCCGGCAAAAGGGATCGGACAGGGTATCTCCCTTTTTCATCCCGATGATGATCGCTAACATGGCCTCAGGCCAGGTGGCCATAGACCTGGGGCTGAGAGGACCCATAGATACCGTGGTCACAGCATGCGCCTCAGGGGCAAACGCCATCGGTGACGCTTTCGAGATCATCCGCAGGGGAGACGCCGATGTGATGGTTGCAGGAGGAACGGAAGCACCCCTCGTTCCCCTGGCGTTTGCCGGATTTTGTTCCATGAAGGCGATGAGCGTTCAAAACGACCTCGAGGGGAAAGCTTCGATGCCTTTCGATAAGCGTCGCGACGGGTTCGTGATGGGTGAAGGTGCAGGGGCGCTGGTGCTTGAGTCTTTGGACCATGCCGTGTCGCGAGGAGCCAGGATTTACTGCCTGATATCGGGATATGGAATGTCCGCTGACGCCTATCATATCACGGCACCGTCTCCCAACGGCGAGGGTGCCGCGCGCGCTATGTTGGCGGCCATTCGGGACGCCGGGCTTGTACCCGGCGATATCGATTACATCAACGCCCACGGGACGAGCACACCCGCCAACGACCTAAACGAGACCCAGGCCATTAAGAAGGTATTCGGCGAGAGGGCCTATCACATTCCGGTCTCATCTACTAAATCCATGATCGGTCACCTCCTGGGGGCGGCAGGGGCGGTCGAGACGATCGCGACGATCATGGCGGTTTATGACGGTGTGATCCCGCCGACGATAAACTACGAAGAGCCCGATCCCGAATGCGATCTGGACTACGTGGTGGAAGGCGCAAGAAAGGCGCTGGTGCGGGCGGCCCTGAAGAACTCGTTCGGTTTCGGCGGGCAAAACGCATGCCTCGTGTTGAGGCGATATGAGTAGGACGCACTTGGGCCTTGTACTTCGAACACGGGGGTGCCCTCTATTTCAAGGAAGTAAGGGAAGACCCAGATCTCATATTGATTCGCGTCAAAACCCGGAACGAATGTGTACTGTACGCTCCGTGAGTCGAGGTGCCTGGTACACCTTGTGAAAATGCGCTCTTCGCCTGCCACCTCGTCACCGGTGACTTTCCTAAGTCGTATGTCTGCATCGTGAAGCGTCAGATTTCCTGTGTATTTCAAAGTTACGCGTGTCACGGTTTCAAGCGTATCAACCTCGGTTATTTCGATGGAGCCTCCCACCGTACATTTAACGCTTACCCCCTCCCTGAGAGGTATCTGTAACGGATTGGGCTCCGTGAGCAGCTCTTTGAACAAGACCGATATGTCCCGTCTCGTCGTAGGCCAGAAGTACGCCTCACACTTTCGTTTGTCGCTCTCGTTCGAAAGGTTATTACCGTAGTAAGGGATGCTCTTCCCATCGGAAGTGACCAGGGAAAAGCAATCGCCCAACCGAGGCCATCTGTTGGTCCCGGGGTCGCGGAAGGGCGCGGAGATGTCTTCGGAAAGCGCCTCTATCTCAAACCGCAAAATAGTTTGCGTAGGCGCGAAGACGATCTCCGTCAGGGTGAACTTGTCGTTTCCGCTGATGATCGTCTTGCCAATCTTGATGGTTTCCGCCTCACCGGTAATGGTTTGTACGGGAAAAGAGACCTTCCAGGTGTAGACAGGCGAAATGTTTCGGCTTACTCCATAAAGACCCGGCAGCTCATCCGTTGGTCTTACCGCTTGGACCATGAGAGTGAGCTTCGCACCCAGAAGCCTGGCGATCCACGAAACGGGTTTTTCGCGTATCACACAAAAGTACCTTCCATCAACCGGGTAAAAATAGGATGCGATACCTTCATCCTTCCAGCCACCACCGTAGAGTTTGCTGGTCAACATGAGACCATCCAGTTGCTCATCCACCGAGGAAGCTCCGGAAGAGTCAGAGGGACCGACCGTGTAATAAACCACCGTTTGCGTGCCGTCGCAGATCGCCCCTATGACTTCAACGGTGATACCACTCTGAGTGATCGTCTTCCGGATTTCGTTTATGACACCGGCCTGGTAGGCGACATCTAGTCCGGCCCATTCGAGAAAGTCCTGGTATGCCTTACCGACGGCGGGGATCGAGGAAAAAGCCCGGGCCACCAAGGGAATCTGTACGAGGCTGAAGATGAACAAGGTCAGGATAACGATAACAGCTGGTGCGGTTGTAAAGACACGGGGTAAGCGGTAGACTGCGTCCCTTATTACTTCGAGCGGGCTTCTATACCGGGATCTCTTTTGCCTTGCGAAGTCCAGTACTCCGTGACGAGGACTTACCTCTGAAAGCCACGCAGAAAGAGCCTTTTTGATGCCGACG
The DNA here is from genome assembly GCA_012842495.1 of Candidatus Fermentithermobacillaceae bacterium. Lineage (GTDB taxonomy): Bacteria > Bacillota > Sulfobacillia > Fermentithermobacillales > DUSS01 > DUSS01. The sequence goes on along the minus strand of DUSS01000009.1, from coordinate 75,155 downwards.
GCGAGGTCGGATTCACTATGGTCGAAATTGTAGCTGTTCATCTCCCTGATCCTCCTTATGCGTTGAAACCCCCGCTGCGCGGGTCACTGAGGTGGGTGAATTAACTGGTGTTTGACACTTACTTGTGCGGTCTGCTTGTGTCACAGAATAACGGCGTCCTTGCAGAAGGCTCCTTAGCTGTTCGAGTGCCCGGTACAGCCGCGTCTTAGCTGTATTAAGAGGCACTCCAACAATGTCTGCTATATCCTCGAAAGGCATATCGAGCCAGTACCGAAGGAGGATAACCTCTTTCTGCTCGGGTTTGAGCTCTTGAATGCATGCTAATATATCACTGCAATCAGGTGGAAAGTTGTCCGGGCTGTTGAAATGCCGCAAGATTAAGTTCAATATTAGGTATTGCCTTTCCCGGCTTCGGCAGACCCGCTTAGCCTCGTTGAGGACGATCCTGGTTAGCCACGTTGCAAACGCGCCAGGCTCTCTTAGTTTCGCCAGGCTCCGCCACGCTTTTACCAGAGTGTTCTGCCAGGCGTCCTCCGCGTCCTCACGGTTGCCGGTTATACCCAGAGCTAACTGGTACATCTTATGTTCAAGAGGAAGAACAAGGCGGGCGAACGCATCCGCATCGCCTCGTCTGGCACATTCCAGGTCGCTGCTGTCCAAGAGATTCACCTGCCGGTAGAATAGACCCGGTCTGTGGGCAAAAGAGTTTCAATCCCGAGGTAGAATTTTCCCGAGCACCCGGCGCCAGCCCTCCTGCGCGGTCCGGATGAGTCTGAGACTACGGGGAACCGGTACGGCCTTGACGGTGTCCTATCGAAAACCGTAGAGTTCCACTGAACGCGGTTATCATGAACTCCTTGACGCTTGGAGGCTGAAGTGGGTGAGGGGAGACAAAGCAGCCTCGGAAATAAGCGGTGTCCTTATGGAGGCTCTAGAGTCCCTCAGTGATCAATTGAGGACGGAAGCTCTGACGCACGTATCTTACGCCAACGAACACGAAGGCAAGATCCCATCCAACGAGAGACTGGAGTTCTTAGGAGATGCGGTAGTATCGCTGGCCGCTGCCTCTTACCTCTTAAAGAAACACCCGGACTCCCCCGAAGGCGAGCTTACGCGAATGAGAGCGAGCTTCGTCTCAGGCCCGGCTTTGGCAGCTATTGCTCTCCAGGCCGGTCTCGGGGATCTTCTTCTCCTGGGCCGGGGGGAGGAGATGACGGGAGGAAGGAAGAGGCCGAGAAACCTCGCGGGCGCATTCGAAGCTGTGATAGGGGCCTACTTTCTTCAGCACGGCTGGGATCGAGCCAGGGAACTGGTGGAGAAGACGGTATTGAGCGGCGAGCCTCCGGACGCTTTGCAGGACCCCAAGACAGCTCTGCAAGAACTGGTGCAGAAAAGACCGGGTGCCACTTTGGAATACAGGGTTCTCAACGTGGAAGGCCCGGATCATATGCCGACATTCACAACCGCCGTGTTCATCGACGGCCAGGAAGTCTCGCGGGCAACGGGATCTTCTAAGAAAGAATCAGAGGAAAACGCGGCGAGGGAAGCCCTGGCCCGCTACCGGGCGGGCGACGCGGGCTAACCTTTAGCTGCGGGCAATTTTGCGAGTGCCGCGGCGCTGAAAGCGATTACGGCGCCGGGCCAGCAATGATGCTCCCAGGCCGGGAAATCTAAGGTGCAATCCTGATGAGCAGAATGATCTTTCCGGCCACCGTTGCGGGTGACGTTGTCCTGCCTGGCTCCGCCAGGTCCACGAACACCTCATCACCCTGAGGAGTTGTATACCTCCGCAGGACCTGCGGTTCTCCTGCCTCCGATACAGCCATTACCAAGTCCCCGGACTGGATCGGTGAGGACGGGTCAACCAGAAGGAGATCCCCTTTCCGTACCGTGCCTGCCGCAAGGTCTTCGTCAGCGGGGACCAGGTAAGATCCGGGAGCGAAACCAATTGGTAGATACTGAGATAAAGGTTTCTCCCCAGGCGTTCTTACAGGAAAATGTCCCCGAACGGGGAGATCCACCAAACTCAGGGCGTCTTTGAGGCTCGTCCCGTCCTTTAGAGGTGCCTTTGGTTTCCCGTCACCCGCCAGAAACCCGGGGGAAACTGCGCCGGTGAGCACGGCCTTTTTGAAATCCTTTATTCCTGCGAATTTGGCCTTCTCAAGCCAGTAATAAACGGACTTTTCCTCAGCATAGCCCAGTTTTTGAGCGATCTCCCGTACGGTAATGTTGGGATTTTCCATCACGAGCGCAGCTATTTTTCGCAGGATCGTATATTCATCGATGTGCCTAGAATTCATGTTCATGGCGTACCACTTAGATGGACCGGGTCGAGGAACCTTTACATAATACGGGTAAATACACTACAGGATTTATGGTGGAAGTGTGAAGGAGTACATGGATGTGACGAGGCGCTTCAAATTCGTTCGTGCGTCGTGTATCCTAAATCAGTAAACGCAAAGTTCCGAGGAGAGACCGGGTTGCTGAAAAGCCTCACCCTGCACGGGTTTAAATCGTTTTATCACCGGACCACTTTATCGTTGAGTCCCGGGGTTACCGCCATAGTGGGACCCAACGGCTGCGGCAAGTCTAATCTGGTCGATGCGCTTCGGTGGGTTCTGGGGGAGCAAAATCCCAAGGTATTGAGGTGCGATGCTTCCCAGGACGTCATCTTTTCCGGGACCGAGCGCAAGAAAGCTATGGGTATGGCCGAGGTCAAGCTCCTGCTGGAGACTCCCGAGGGTTCGGAGCTCGAGATCACCAGGAGACTTACAAGGGACGGCGATTCTTCATATGAGATGAACGGTGTACCCTGTCGCTGGCGCGACATCATCAAGGCTACTGGGGGCATGGGGCTCTCTTATTCCGGATATATGGTGATCGGGCAGGGTGTCATCCACGAGCTCGCCGGGGGCCACGCGGAAGATAGACGGCAGTGGGTGGAAGAGGCGGCCGGCGTCGGGGCGTTCCGGATGGAAAAGCGAGAGACCGAGAAGAGACTGGAGCAAATCGATGCGGAGTTAAGACGCCTCGAAGATCTGCTTCTGGAACTCGAAACCCGGCGGGGAGAACTTGAGGAAGCCTGCCGCGTCGCCAAAAGATACAGGGAGCTTGTGGCGTCCAGAAAAGAACTGGAAGCTGGCACGTGGTTGTGGGACCTGGATCATGCCAAGCGGAAACTTCAGAGCCTGGGCAAGAAGCTTTCCGATGCTGAGGTGTTGCTGAAAGAGGCGGAAACGAAGGTTGGTGAACTGGAATCATCCAGGGTTCGCTTAGAACGGGAGATCGCATCTCAAAAGGAGATTGAGCAAATCACCTCTGCTGAGAGGGAGAAGATATCCAGGAGACTGGTGGAGCTGGCACGGCAAAGGGACGGCCTCGGTGGGATGGTTGAAGCTCTTTCCAAGGAGGTCGAGGGAAGGACCGCGAGGTGTAAAGCTCTGGCGGAAGCTGCCCGGAAGCTTGCCGGGGAAAAAGAGGCGATTCTTCGAAGAAAAGACGAGCTTTTGCCTGAACGCGACCTGCTATTGCAGCAAATAGACGAGATAGAACAGGAGAAGAAGGCCCGGGAGAGGGAGGCCGGTGCTCTCAGGGAGAAAATCATAGCTCTAAGGCAAAACACGGTGGCCCTAGTAGAAAAGCTTAGGGAAACCCAGGAGAAAAGGAATGCGCGGAGGGCAGAAGTCGAAGGTCTCAGAGCTCAGGTGTTGTCCCTTGAAACCGAGATATCAGGGGCAACCAGGTCCATCGAAATGTCCAGGGCACGGCAGAAGGAACTTCAGGACGAGGTCGATGCGATTTCCAAGTCGCTCCGGTCCCTGCGAGGGGAGTTTGAGAGGTGCACCCGGGCTGTCGAGGATCTCGGTGAAGAGGTGAAGAATGCTTCTGAAAAAGAGAAAGCGGCCAGGACGGAATTGTCCCGCGTATCCGCGAGAGTCCGGATTCTCGTTGACCTCGAGAGGACTCACGAAGGACTGGGTAAGGGGACCAGGACGGTTCTGGATGCCGCGGCCCGGGGTGTCTTGAAGGGCATCGTGGGCGCGGTCGGAGAGCTTGTGTCCTGCGACAGACAATACATACCGGCACTTGCTGCTGCTCTGGGTGGGAGCGTTGAAAACGTAGTCGTGGAAGATGAAATGTCCGCTCGCAGGGCTATCGAACTCCTGAGGAAAGAAAAAGCCGGGCGGGTAACCTTCCTTCCGCTGGACCTCTTAAGACCCAGGGATCTTCCGGAAGAAGCCAGGAGAGCTATGGCACAGGTCAAAGGCGCACGGCCGCTTATGGACGTGATCTCGTATCCGCGGGAAATCGAGAAGGCAGTGAAGTACCTGGTCGGTCGCGTAGTCCTGGCGGAAAACATGGACACAGGACTCGAGTTCATGCGGAAGGCCGGCTGGTCCTGCCGCGTGGTCACATTGACCGGCGAGAGTCTCGAACCGGGCGGCAGCATTTCCGGAGGGGATGCACCCCGGCACGCTCAGGTTTTCGAAAGAAAGCAGGAACTTTTTTCCTTGAGCGAGGAGGAAAAGCGGCTTGCGGCGACCCTCGAAACGTTAGCCCGGCGTCTTGGGGAACTCGAGGTGACGAGGAGCAAAGCTCTCCAGGAGCGCGACTCGTACAGAACTCGCGTCCAGGCAGCTGAGGCCAAGCTTACCGCCCTGGCCGATGAGATTTCCCGCCTGTCGCGGGCGGTGGCGGAAGAAGAGGATAAGGTCCGAGTGAGGATGGAGGAGCTCGCTTCGAAGAAAGCTGCTCTCGCGCAGGCGGAAAGCCTTTTTCGGGAATCCGCCGGCGAGGAGGGAGCGCTCGAGAAGGAACTCGACCGCTGCTGGGCGGAACTTCGCCGGTACGAGGAAGAGCTCAGGGAGAAAGATAGCCAGGATGCCACGGCCAGTCTGTGGGAAGAGCTCACTCGAGAGCGGGAGAACCTAGAAGCGGAGCTCTCAGCCGCAGACCGCAGGCTGGAATCCATCGAGATCGAAACAAACTCGGTGAGGCGAACCCTTTCCGAGGAGCAAGCTGAACTCTGCCGCCTTATCGAGGAAAAGGAAGGGCTAGTGGAAAAACGCGCCGGGCTCGAAAAGGCCATAGACGAGCTGGACTATCAAGCCCGGGAGATCAATGCAAGAATACTGTCCATACGTTCAGCCATCGCGGAAAAGGAAAGAGCTCTCGGGGAACTCGTAAACGAAATCCACCGGCTGAAGACGGACGCTGCCGAAGCTTCGTCCAAGATGGAGGAAATGAGAGCTGAGATCTCCAGCCAGATGCAGGAAGTGGAACGTGCCGCTGTCGTCCTGCGTAAAGAATACGGAGTTGACCCCGATTCGAGCGCACACATCCGGCGTTATACGCGCAACGAGGCTCTCTCCATGATCGAGGGAATAGACGCGGAAATCAAATCCCTGGGTCAACCGAACTTAAGGGCCGAGGAAGAGTATGATGCACTCTCCAGGCGCATCTCCGAGTATATAAAGGAGAAAGACCAAGCGCTTAAAACCAAGGAAGAGTTGTTGCGGATAAAGGAGCTCGCCGAGCGGGAGATGGAGAGGAGGTTCAGGGAAACCTTCGAGCAGGTGAAGACCAACTTTAGAGAAATCTTCACGCAACTCTTCGGCGGCGGCAAAGGGGACCTGCAGCTGACCGAGGATGAGAAGGGGATAGAAGTCATCGCCCAGCCCCCGGGGTCACGGGGAAGGTCGTTTATGCTCCTTTCCGGCGGCGAGCGCTCCTTAACGGGACTTGCCCTCATATTTGCCCTGATTAAGACCAGGCCTTCGCCCTTCGTGGTCCTGGACGAGGTAGATACCTCCCTGGACGAGGCGAACGTACTCAGGTTCGGCGAATTTGTGAAACGGCTTTCCAGGGATACCCAGTTCCTGGTGATCACTCACCAAAAGCCCACCATCGAGACGGCGGACGTGGTGTATGGGGTCACCATGGACGAACCGGGGGTATCGAAAATCCTGGGGATAAGACTGGAAGCCGTGTAAGGTGCCGGCCACCCGTTTGAGCCAGCTTAGGTTATAGGCTGTTTCAAAGAATAAGGCTTGAGGCGGTGCAACGGGCGCCGGCGACTTGCCTTCAAGAAAGGTTTTACCGTCTGGGCAGGCTGGGGCCGGCGGCAGAAGCGATCCGAGCCGTTGCACTGAGAATCCTTGGTTAGCAGGTGAAAGACATGGGATTATTCGAGAAACTTAAAGCGTCCCTAAGCAAAACTTCCGCTTTTCTACGGGAAGGAATAGACAGGGCTTTGCGGCCCGGGGCGATCGGGCCGGAATCCTTCGAGGAGATCGAGGCCCTCTTGATACAGGTGGACGTCGGGGTTAAAGCAGCCGGGGAGATAGTGGAGGAAGTCAAAGAGAGGCTCAAACGGGAGAAAATCCAGGATCCTGGCAGGCTGGTATCTTTGATCGAAGAGAAAGTTGCTGCGATACTGAGCACAACATCAAAGCCGCTTCGGGTTTCTGATTCTCCCCCGACGGTGTACCTCCTTGTGGGCGTGAACGGTTCGGGTAAGACTACCACGGCGGCCAAACTCGCATATCGCTGGACTTCGCAGGGGAAGACCGCGATAGCTGCTGCGTGCGATACGTTTAGAGCGGCGGCTGCGGAGCAGCTGGAAGTCTGGTCGAGAAGGGTGGGGATGGAAATCATCAAGCACCAGGAGGGTTCCGACCCGGCAGCCGTAGCCTTCGACGCAGCTCATGCAGCTCTTGCCCGCCGGAAGGATCTCTTGGTCGTGGATACCGCAGGCAGGCTTCACACAAAGAAAAACCTGATGGAAGAGTTGAGAAAAGTTGTGAGGGTCATCGCCAGGGAGATCCCCGGCGCCCCCCACGAAATCCTTCTCGTCATCGACGGAACGACCGGACAGAACGGCCTGATTCAAGCGCGTGTCTTCACGGAAGCGGTGGGGGTCACGGGCGTCGTCCTCACCAAACTCGATGGCTCCGCCAAAGGCGGCATCGCCGTAGCTATAGCCGGCGAGCTCGGCCTTCCCATCAAACTAGTGGGTGTGGGAGAAGGGTTGGACGATCTCAAAGATTTCGACCCCGCCGGCTTCGCCAAAGCTCTTTTCGCTGGCGATCGAAGCGACCAGGTCTAGACCCCAAACTCCCGTAACTACCGAGAAAAGGGTGACGGCACTTCGCGTCATGTCCTCCGGATAGCCAGCTCCCGGGGCGGAAGGACATCTGTGTATGCAGCGCCACAGGATAATGCCTGTTAATACATTCGGCACGCCGCTCTGCTTCCGGCCCGCGTCACCGCATGAGCATCCACTCGAGAAACGCCCACGACTCTGCCTCCGCTTCCACCACCTTGCCTACGGGTTTCCCCTGACCGTGCCCGGCTTCGGACTCGACGCGGAGAAGGGTCAGCGTGTCAGGGGAGAGGGTTTGGAGTTTGGCCGCCATTTTCCTCGCGTGCATCGGATGGACCCTGGTATCGGAAAGAGCGGTACGGAGATAAACGGCGGGGTACTTCACCCCCGCTTTAACGTGGTGGTAGGGTGAGTAGGCGTACAGCCACCGGAAGTGCTCCGGGTTGTCCGGGTCACCATACTCGGATATCCAGAGCTTGGCGATGTGGTACAGGTGGTATCTCACCATGTCGAGGAGGGGAACCAGGCACACGACGGCCTTAAAGAGGTCAGGTCGCTGGGTCAGGGCCGCCCCCACCAGGAGACCGCCGTTGGAGCCGCCCATGATACCCAGCTTCTCTTTTGACGTGTATCCTTCCCTTATGAGGTATTCGGCAGCAGCGGTGAAGTCATCGAATACGTTTTGCTTGTTACCCAGCATGCCGGCCCTGTGCCACTCTTCGCCGTACTCGCTTCCGCCCCGAAGGTTTGCCACCGCATACACCCCACCCTTTCTCAGCCAGGGGATGATTGTAGCGGAGTACACCGGGGTGCGGGCGAGGTTGAAGCCGCCGTAGCCGGTGAGGACCGTGGGCAGCGGATGGCCGCCCGGGACCAGTCCTGGCCCAGCACTGGCGCCGGAAGCCCCTTCCTCGCGATCGGGGGCCGTTTTGCCCGCCGGGATGTCCTTGCGATGGAGGATGAACATGGGGACCCTCGTCCCGTCTTTTGACGAATAGAAAACCTGCCGAACAGCGATCTCGCCTGGTTTGACCGCCTGTTCGCTCTCGAGGAAAACTTCTACCCTGCCGGTCCGGGTGTCGAGTTTGAGGACGGATGGAGCCATGGTAAAAGATTGGAATTCTACGTAGACGATGGGGCTATCGGTCCGCGAAGCCACATTCGTGACCGTGCCCAGATCAGGGAGGGGGATTTCCTTCAGGTTGCTTCCGTGGAGGTCTCCCAGGTACAGGTGGAACACGGCATCTTTCATCGCCACGAGTACGAGGCGGTCTTGGGCGACCCCGAAGGCGGTCAGGGTCATGTCCTCCTGTTCCGGCACGATCTCCTCCCAGCGGTCGCGGGAGGGATTTTTGAGGTCCACCTTGACTATGCGGTACCTGGGGGCCCGGAAGTTGGTCATCAGGTAGAGGGTGTCACCGGCGCTAATGCCCCAGGACAGGGCTTCTTCCCCCTCGATCACCGGCATGAACGGCGCCGTCCTGGAAGCTTCCGGATCCGACGCGTCCCGGAAATAGAGGTCGGTCCTGGTCCAGCCGGAGCTTGCCGAAACGAACAGGTAGCGGCCGTCGTCCGAGTATTCAACCGAGAACATGTCTTCTTTTCTTCTGCCCTCGCCGAAAATCAGAGGGTCGTTGGCCGGGTCGTCGCCCAGCTTATGGTAGAAGACCCGGCTGTAGTAGTTTTCGTCGCCTGCCGGGACCTGTCCGGGCCGGGGATAGCGGGTGTAGTAGAAGCCCTTTCCGTCCCGGTCCCAGGCGACGCTGGAGTACCTCGTCCTCTCTATTCGATCGCGGAGACGCTCTCCCGTCACGACGTCGAGAACATGGAGCACGCTCCATTCGTCACCCTTTTCGGAATAGCCGTAGGCGAGGAGATTGCCGTCGGGCGAGGGGTACCACCAGTCCAGCGCTACGAGCCCCCGGTCGCTCTCTTTATTGGGGTCGAGAAGCACCCTTTCTTCCCGGGTTGTCTCGTCCATGACGCACAGGATGGGCTGGTTCATACCCGCCCTCCGGCGAAGGAAGAATAGCCTGGAACCGCGCCTTTTGACCGATCCCACTATTTCGCGGGAAAGGAGGTCGTAAAGTTCGTTCTTGATCCCGGCCTTCCACGGGAGGTTGTTCAATACCGCACCGGTGCGCTCGTTTTGCTTTGAGGTCCATTCCACCGTCTCGGGGCTGTCGCTGTCTTCGAGCCAGCGGAATGGGTCCTCGATGCGTTGGCCATGGACCACGTCGACGACGGTCTTTTGCGGTGTCTCGGGGGCCGGCGGGATGTATACTTTGCCCATTGTTTGCGCTCCTTCCGTAAACTTGGATTGCGATTTATTTTTGCACCCGAACGAAATACTCCTTCCTGCGCGCAAAAGCACCCGTCCCATGCCACGAACTCTTCTTACGTGGCGTCTGGTAGAGAGCGTTGGGATTAAGAAAACGTGCCTTTTTGCCACGCTGACATTTCCTGGGGCGCTGTTGGGCTGACAACAGCATTGGCTGACACCCGCCGGCGAAGATGTTGACTGCACCCCACCGGCACATCTACAATGCAAGGTGTATTGCTCGTGACCAATACACCACCGCTTCGAGAAGGAGGGCAGTCAGGCTGGGCGCAACCGGTGACGTGGACGAAGTGGCCAGGCTCGGGCTTTTAAAAGACCTCTACGAAGGTCTTCTGGCACCGAGGCAAAGGGAGGTCGCCAGGCTCAAGCTCGACGAGGACCTTTCGTTTTCGGAGATCGCCTGCGAACTGGGTATATCTAGAGGGGCGGCTCAGGATGCTTTCCAGTCGTGCGTGGAGGCGCTGAACAGGTTCGAGCAGGAAATAGGTTTTCTCAGGTATAGTCAGGAAGTCAACGAGAGATTCGAAACGTTGAGAAAGCTTCTCGAATCCATGGACCAATCCAATTGGACGTCGGTAAGGGCGGAGGCTCTGCGCCTTCTAGAGGAAGCGGGCAACCAAAGCGAGCGATGAAATGAGCGGGCGAGCGTGAAGGTGTAGGAATTCAACCTCGCCGGTCGGGGACGACTGCGAGAGAGGCCAAAACCAGTGAGGAACCGAGGAGGCGAGACGGTGTGCCGTTTGAAGGCCTGACCCAGAAACTTTCGGATATATTCAAGAAGCTGCGGGGAAAAGGAAAGCTCACCGAAGCTGACGTGGATGCCGCGTTACGGGAGGTCAGGCTTAGCTTACTCGAAGCCGACGTCAACTATAAAGTGGTGAAAGAATTTATCTCCAACATACGCCAGCGGGCCGTTGGTGAAGAGGTACTTTCCAGCCTTACCCCAGCCCAACAGGTAATCAAGATCGTATACGAAGAACTTGCGGCCATAATGGGAAAGGATGTCCGCCGGCTCGACCTCACCGGTTCTCCTCCCGCGGTAATCCTTCTGCTTGGCCTTCAGGGCTCCGGCAAAACCACAACGGCCGGAAAGATTGCCCTTCTCCTTAAGAAACAGGGTAAGCACGTGATGTGCGTTTCTTGCGACGTCTGGCGGCCGGCAGCTCAGAGGCAGCTGGAAATCGTAGCTCAGAAGGCCGGCGCAGGGTTTTTCACGCTGGGAGGCGATTCAAAAGCTGAAGACATCGCCCGGGCGGGGATTGCTCAGGCGAGGAGGCAGGGCTACGACGTGGTTATCCTGGATACCGCCGGACGGTTGCAAATCGACGAAGATATGATGGAAGAAGCCAGGAGAATCGCTTCCGTTTCCGAGCCGCAGGAGAAGATCCTGGTCGTCGACGCAATGACGGGTCAAGAGGCATGCAAGGTCGCCCAGGTTTTCGACGAAAAGGTGGGGATTTCCGGAATAATCCTGACCAAAGTTGACTCGGACGCGAGAGGCGGCGCCGCCTTATCCGTCGTCAAGGTCACGGGGAAGCCGATTCTGTTCGCTTCGACGGGGGAAAAGATTGAGGACTTCGAGGTCTTCCACCCGGACAGAATGGCCTCGCGCATCCTGGGTATGGGTGATGTGCTCACCCTCATTGAAAAAGCTCAGGAAGCTATCGACGAGGAGAAGGCGCGGGAGTTCGAGCGTAAACTCAGGAAAAACCAGTTTACTCTGGATGATTTTCTCGAGCAGATGAGAGACATGAGGAAGATGGGCTCTATCGGGGATATCCTGAGGATGATCCCCGGTTTCTCCCGCGCGAAATTGGATATCGACGTAGATCCCAAGGATTGGACACGGGTAGAGGCCATCATCCAGTCCATGACAAAGGAGGAGAGAAGGAGACCCGAGATTATAGACGGATCCAGGAAGAAGCGGATAGCTAAAGGGAGCGGAACTTCGGTACAGGATGTTAACAGGCTCCTTAAGAAGTTCTCGGAAGCCCGGAAGATGATGTCGCGGCTGTCTTCCATGGACAAGGCGGGGAAATTCCCGTTTTGAGCTCGATGCGGTCGCGGCGGGCTTTCCAGAAGGCGATTTCGCCAGAATGCGAACCAGCCTATATGCAGGAAGGTCCCGATTGAGACCAGGTGTTCGCATGAGTCCACCAGCGGCCGAGGCGGCTCGGAGCGGAGAATCTCGTTCCATAATCTGTAGAAAGGAGAGGTGAACGTTTGCCAGCAAAGATCAGACTGAAGAGGATAGGTTCGAAAAAGGCGCCGGTCTACCGCATAGTGGTGATGGATTCGAGGTCGCCTAGGGATGGACGCAGCATCGACGAAATCGGCTACTACAATCCCAGGACCGAGCCACCCACCTTTAAAGTGGAAGAGGAAAAAGCTATATTATGGTTGAGACGCGGGGCACAGCCTACGCCTACTGCGAAGAGCCTACTGACAAAGGCGGGTGTCATCGAAAGATGGCAGGCTTTGCGGAAAGAAGAGGGGACTCGCTAAGCTAGCGAACGAGGAGGATGGGCTATGTTGCGTGACCTTGTGGAATTTATCGTCAAGTCGATAGTGGATAATCCCAACGGCGTTCAGGTCAAAGAGGTTGAAGGCGAGAGGGCCTGCGTTTTTGAGGTGCGCGTAGCCACCGAGGACATGGGTAAGGTTATAGGCAAGCAGGGCAGGGTCGTCAGGGCTATCAGGACCCTTGTGCAAGCTGCCGCCGCCAAGGAAGGTAAGAGGGCGGCCGTGGAGATCCTGGAGTAATAGCTGCTGTGCGCCCGCGCGACCCATGCTGTTACTCAGGTCTGTAACGGTCAAGTCCAGGGTAACGCCTGGGCTCAAACAGGAGCTTGCCCGCGATACTCAGGAGGAGATCCGCAAACTCGACCTGGAGCTCCGGGCCATCGAGGAGGAGCTCGACAAGCGCCGGGCCATGGGAGCTAAAGGGGAGGCTGTAGCCCGGCTGGAAAAAGAAAAGGCGGACAAGGCTTCGAGGCGGCAGAGCCTCATCAACAACCTGGAAGATATCGCCGGTCTCGAAATAGGGCAGGAAGTGGTAAGAGGGCAGGTCCAGGGACTGGTCGAGGTGAAGCCCGGGGACATCTGGCCTGAGGTCTTGGCCGCCGAAATAGTGATAGAGGACGGTGTCGTGCTGGCCGTGAGGGACGGGCGATCGCTCAGCGTGGACTTGGGTCGCAAGATGCGGCCGCCGGGGGAGCCGGGTGCGGCGCAAGGAGACCCCGGAAGCCAGGATGCAGAAGACCGGGGAGGAAGTCGGGGAAAAGAGGGCCGGTAGCGTGAACGTCTACATCCTCACTCTATTTCCCCAGATGTTTTCAGGGGTACTGGGAGCGAGCATTCTTGGCAGGGCCATCGAACGGGGAGTCATCCGGGTGAAGCTGGTGGACATCAGGGCTTTTGCCCATGACGCTCACAAAACGACGGATGACTATCCGTACGGAGGCGGCCCGGGTATGGTGATGAAGCCCGAACCCGTCTACGAGGCGGTCGATGCTGTAAAGGAGGAAATCGCAGGTTCGGGGTCTCGAGACGCACCGTACGTTTGCCTCTTGACCCCCCAAGGCGAGACGTTTTGCGACCGGATGGCCCGGGATCTTGCAGGATTTTCCAATCTTGTGCTCATTTGCGGACATTACGAAGGGTTCGACGAGCGCGTGAGGTACCTCGCCGACCGGGAGATATCCATCGGTGATTACGTGCTGACGGGCGGGGAAATTCCCGCCATGGTGGTACTGGATGCGGTGGTCAGATACGTACCGGGGGTGCTCGGAAGCGAGGAGTCACCCAGAAGCGAATCGTTTGCCGAAGGTCTCTTGGAGGGGCCCCAGTACACTCGGCCTGCTGAGTACCGGGGCTTGAAGGTGCCGGAAATCCTCCTGTCCGGGGACCACGAAAAGATCCGGCGGTGGCGGCGGAAGCAATCGCTCAAGCGCACTCTCGAGAGACGACCAGATCTTCTGGACAAAGCTGCGCTTACGCCGGAAGACAGGGAGTTGCTCCTGGAAATAGCCTGGGAGGCGGACGCTGGCGACGATTCGGGAACAAATGCGTCCGGCACAGACGCGCAACGCGGTGCGAAATGGTAGAATCAGAGAGTCGAAGTGGAAAGGGTGATCGCAATGGATCTCGTAAGCTTAGTGGAACGTGAAGGCATGAGGGAAGGTATCCCCGAGTTCAGGCCGGGTGATTACGTCAGGGTGCATTATAAGGTCATCGAAGGGGGCCGCGAACGTATTCAGCCTTTTGAGGGCACCGTCATCGCGCGTCAGCGCGGTGGAATCCGGGAAACCTTTACGGTGCGAAGGGTCTCTTACGGAGTCGGGGTCGAAAGGACCTTTCCCGTGCACTCTCCGAGAATTGACCGGATCGAAGTCTTAAGGAGGGGCCGGGTACGCAGGGCGAAACTGTTCTATTTGAGAGGACTGTCCGGTAAAGAATCCCGCATTGAGGAAAAGCGGCAAAAGTAGTCTCGACAACCGGGGCGTACCCCGCAAGGAGAAAACGAGAGTGGAGTTCTTGAAAGATGTCGTAAGTATCGTAGTGGTGGCCCTTATCCTGGCCATCTTCATACGAACTTTTATCGTCGAGACCTATGTAGTGCAGGGGCCGTCCATGATGCCCACCCTCAAAGACGGTGAGCGATTGCTGGTAAACAAGCTCGCTTACCGCTTTTCCAAACCCAAACGCGGGGACGTGATCGTATTCAGGTATCCCCTTGATCCGTCCAAGGATTACATCAAGCGGGTCATTGGGATCGAGGGGGACGTCATAGAAATCCGAACCGGGAGAGTATACCGGAACGGCCAGCTCGTCGAGGAGCCCTACGTTTTCCACCCCGGTCTGTTCAGCATGTCAAGTTTTGTGGTCCCGCCGGGGACCGTTTTCGTCATGGGCGACAACAGGCAGAACAGCGAGGACTCCCGGAGCTTCGGCCCCGTGGAGCTCCGTCTCATCAAAGGAAGGGCATCCATCGTAATCTGGCCATTTAAGTTCGCCGGGGTCATCCGATGAACCGGCGGGGAAATCCTCTGATGACCCCGGGGCGAAGGGCGTTCCTCTCCCTCGTCGACATAATCTTGTTTGCCCTGGATGCGCGGATACCCAGGACTTCGATACGGGTGGCCAGGAAGTACCTTTCTCCCCGAAAATTCGTTTACGTCCTCACCAGGACCGACCTGGCGGACCCCGCAGCTACCCGGGGTTGGATTGCCGCCTTCGAAAGTGACGGGAAGCCAGCCTTCGGTGTGCAGGCTAATACAGGCGAGGGCATGAAAGAGCTCGTCGCCTTCCTTAAGAGCGAACGGGAAAGGGTGAACCGGTCAAGACCCTCCTGTACCCTCGAAAGACCCCTTAAGCTTATGGTGTTTGGTCTGCCCAACGTAGGGAAGTCCTCCATCATCAACAGGCTTGTCGGCAGGGTAAGAGCACCCGCCGGCGGAAAGCCCGGCCTTACCCGGGGAATCCACTGGATACGGTGGGGGGAGGAATTCCTTCTCCTGGACACCCCCGGAGTGCTTGAGCCCGGCGCTGTCAAAGGAGATACCTTGATGGCTCTGGCTGCCACCGGCGCGGTTCCGGAGACCAGATACGACCCGGTGGAAGTAGCTCTTTGGCTGATAGAGCGGGTTTCGCCTGCGACCGGGCACGCCGAAGCGGGGCAGCCAGCCCCCGACTTATCGCCAAACTCGGCCCTCCTCGTTCTGGAACAGTTCGGGAGGGAGACGGGGCAGGTCAAGAAAGGCGGAGAAGTTGACCTGACCCGCGCTTCCCAGCTTTACCTGGCCCGCTTTCGGAAGGGCGGGTTTGGCGCGATTACGTTGGAGCTCCCCGGTGACGGCACTCCTTAGAGTGACCCGTTCATTCATCTTTCTTCCAGAGGCTCTGTCGCCCAACATTTCTCGCTCCGGCTTTATTGGCCGGGGTTCTTCCCCAGACTTTGCCGTTGTATCTTTCCCGTTCAAGCTCTGTAACCAGGACCTTGCGGTGGGAACCGGCTCCCTAGAAATTCACTCGCTGAGGATGAACGTGAGATTGGTGAGGGGAGACTGCTCCACCGTTAGAATTACGATGTAGTCCTTTCTCCGCCCATCCGCGAACGCGGAAAACAGCACATCGGTGGGCCCGACCGGTGCCGTGACCGGTACCCGGTATTCTCCAGCCCAGCGTGCCGGGCCATCCTGGCGCATCGCAATTGTTTCTCCAAAGAGCGTTGCGGTCACAGCTTCAACCCCCATCCCGGTGTAAGCCAGGAGTGACACGGTCTGCCCGCGTGACGCGGGATTCGGTCTCACTTCAGCTGTGATGGTCAACGGGTCGAGTCTGGTCACGTACAGCGTTTCTTCCCTGGCAGCGCCGGGAAAAACCGCGCGGACTCCAACCTGCTGTTTCCCCACGGGAAGCCAGGGACCCATTTCCACCGTTGCGGTCCAGGATTGCCTGCCGGGTGCAGCTTCGAGGGAGACTGTCCGGCCGCAGATAAAAGTCGCGGTCACCTCGAGCGCGGCGGGCCTGGTTTCGGCGAGGACGAGTACCGTGTCACCGTCGCCTGCGACTTCGGGATGAAGACGCGCCGTTAGAAAGTGTTTGACCAGGTACAGGGGCTTCTTAACCGAAAAGAACTGGTTTCCCAGCCTGTCTTTGACCCACAGCTGGTAAAAGTACTGTCCCTCGGGCAGAGGTCGTCCCGAGAAATCCGTTCCGCCCCAAACCGACGTGCGGGGAGGCGGACCCGGGGCTTGACCCGGATTAAACGTGAATACGGTCTGGCCTGCCGCATCCGTTATCCCGCCGTTCCACGAGACGACGTTCCGGTTTTTGAGCCATGTAAATTGGAACTCCACGGTCTCGTCGATTCCATCTCCGTCCGGAGAGAACCAGGGTGGGTGGGCCTCCGCCCTCACCAGACAGCTTTTGTACACAATGGTTGCCATCTCGCACCTCATCATCGGGCGTCGGGGCTGCAAGGTACCGTCGCCGCAGCCCTGGACGATGCCCAGACGCACCGACAGCGCCATGCTTTTGAGCCTTTCTGGTGAGGTCTTATGACCGTCGGTAAACCTCGAAAGGATTCTCCATGCTTCGTCCTCCGGGATTTGCTGCGCTACAGGCCAGAGGTCTAGACATCTCACGAGAAACTCGACGGCGTCTTCCCTGGTGACCTCGGCGTTGGGGAAGAGCTTCCCCCCGGGAAGGACGAAGCTTATCCCGGCCCGAACGCACGCTTCTATATACGCCCAGGCCTTTTTGCCGTTCAGGACCGTAAACGAAGGGTCCACGTCCGCATAAGAGGGAACCGGCGGCTCGAAAGGATCGAGCTGAAACGCTTTGGCCAGCAAGAGGAGGAATTGCGCTCTATCGCACAGTCTGTTGGGCCTAAAATAGGAGCGACCGGAAGCGTAAACGTAGCCGTCGGCGACTTCCTCCTCCCACAAGACGCGGATGTAAGGGCGGGCCCAGTGACCGGCGAGGTCCCCGTACCAGGGGTCATTTGTCCCGGAGTTGGAGGCCGAAGGCCCGAGAGAACAGGCAGCGACTGCCGCGTCCGTCAGGAGGAGCACAAGCAGCGCGAACACCAAAACATCGGATGGACGCGTTCGCGCTGAGGGAGTTCGCGTTGAGGGCGTTCGTGCCCGTTGCCTGTAAATTCCTTTCCTAAATGACCACATGCCGGGGCGTGTTGGTTTCATCTCCATAGGCCCTTTTTGCCACCGGCGATCACAATATACCATAAAGTGGTAGCCACGTGCAACCCTGGGCGCACAATAACGCCCGCGAGCACCTGTTCCTGTCTGACAAGCGTTCACGGCGGCTCCGTGTGCATTGATCTCCATGTGTGAAGCAAGCAGGGCCATCCGGGGAATCCTTCTTTGCGGGGACATCCATGTCCGCGCCCTCCGGTACGGGGCCGCCGGAATCAGCCGGCAACGCTTTCAGGAGGTGTACGTTCTTTGCGAGAACCGGTTAGATTTTCACTAAGGCATCCCTGGAATGCCGGTGTTCTCATCATCTTGCTCGTGGGTTGGGCTGCTTATATATGGAAAGGCCTTGACGGCAGGCTGGTTCTCCTGGCTCTTTCCCTCTGGGTGCTGCTGGGATGGTTCATCTGGCGCGAGATCCTCCTGGAACACGTGGGTTTCCTCGACAGGTGGGTATGGCATGACTACGACAAAGCCAACCTCCGGTATAGAAGGGCGGTGGATACTGGAAGAGCTACCGGGGCCGCATATATGGCTCTGGCCAGCCTTGCCTGGGCGGAAGGAGACCTCTCCGAATCGGTAAGACTACTGGAAGAAGGTCTTAGAAGAATGCCTTCTGATGCTCATGCCCACTGTCTCCTCGCCAGGATCTTGTCGCGGCTCGGTCGTCACGAAGAAGCTTTGGCCGAGGCTATCCGGTGTCAGAAGCTCACAGATGACGGCCCCCTAGGCTCGATGGCCCTGGGGGAAGTCCTCGCCGCCAAGGGTGAACTCGAGGCTGCCGCGTCGGCGTACCACAAGGTCCTCAAGGACCTTCCGACCCTGGCAGAGGCCCACATCGGACTGGGCGCCGTCTACATGGCCCAAGGGGAACACAAGGAGGCCGGGTTTCATTTTCAAGAAGCGCTCAAGTACGCTCCGAGAAACCCTGACGCCCATTACTGGATGGGGGTCTGGGCGCGAAGCCAGGGTGATGTTCTCCTGGCGATGGAGGAGTTCCAGAAAGCCATGATGCTCAGAAACCCCGATGACCGGGCTCATCGCGTTGCCTACAAAGACATAGCTGAAGCCCTTGCCTGGGCGCGTAGGGCTGTAGAGGGGAGTTAGTCTGAGCTTTTCGGTCGTTCGCTAGATGAAGCGCTTGGCCGGGAAGCACGTGCGCTGCTGCTTGGGATTCAGAATATACCGCTTCTATCCGCGTGCCAAACCCGCAGAATGCGGTCGAAGAGAGTAATCAGGACGACGAAGAGGCCGAAAGCAGCGCCGGGACAAGTCATCAAGGTTTCTCTGGATAACGAGAACGGCAACGTGGTATACAGCGTGGAGATAAGGACGTCGACAGGGATCGTGGACGTCAAGGTTGATGCGGGCAACGGAACAGTGCTTGCACTGGACAGCGGAGAGCATGATGACGCTCGCGAAATAGGCCGTTCCGAAACTGAAGGCGATTAGACGACCGTATCTCCCAAATGACCCGGCGGTGGTAATGCTGGATGCCACGACAGAGGATCGCGGCCCTCACCGCCAGCTAGTGAAGAGCGGCACCTCGTAAGCAGGTGCCGCTCGACCATTATTTCCGGGCATGCGGCCAGGGTTGCTGCGAAAGCGGCTACTTCTGCCGTACAGGCCGAGGTTGAAAAAGGAACAACGATAGGGTAGATGCGCGAGCACCTTGTCTCGGATTGAGATAACTTTTTCGTGACACGAAGAAGGTGTCCCCAACGACCCGCGCGGTGGGTACGAGCCCGGATAGGTGGATGTCGCACAACTCCGTCTGTGCCCCCAGGGTTCGCAGGGGTGATCCAGTGCGCTACGTTGCTTTTGACGCGTATCAGGGCTACTGCGAGGGTACAGAGCTGGTCGGCGGAAAGCTAAGGCGCTTCCGGTTCCCTAACACCTACGGGGACTCGGCGCGCCTTACCTCAGACAGACCTCAAGTGTTACGGCCCGACGCATCTCCCATTCTCCAGGGCAACGACTCGATCTGCGCGGGCTATAGTATCCGCCCGGTGTGTCGCGAGGATGATTATGCCATCCCGCTGGAACTCTTTGAGGCGCGTCAGGATCTGGCTTGCTAACGGCGGATGCACACCCGAGAGTGCTTCATCTAGAACGAGAATCTTCGGCCTGCCAACCAGAGCCCTCGCCAGACCCACTCGCTGCTGCTGACCCAAACTCAGCCCGTAACCTTTGTCCCCGAGCACAGTATCAAGACCGTCGGGCAGTTCGTTTACGAACTCGTTCACTCCGGATACTGCACAGGCCGCGGCGAGATCTTCAGGACGGACTTCTCTGCCGAGAAGGATGTTCTCCTTCAGACTGGCGTGGAACATTCGGGGATTCGGCACCACATACGACACCGCGCCTCTGAGTTCGTCGGGATGTAGTCCGGAAGTCTCGTGCCCAAACACCCTGCACACTCCTCGCCACGGCTTTAAGAATCCGGCGATCATCTGGAGAACGGTGCTTTTACCTGAACCACTCGCACCCACAATACAAAGCGTAGAACCCCTGTCAACGGATAAGCTTACCTCATGGATAACAGGCGAGTCCGGCTGGTACCCAAAAGTGATGCCCTCGAGGAGCACTGACGGTACGGTCAACTCCGCCGGCTCACCTTCACTAGGGATTGGATCTAGTGTCTTCAAAAACTCGGTTATCCGGTCCCAAGCCGCCTTAGGTCCAGCAAGACTTGCGGACACCCTGAAAACCTCTTTGCAGGCATTGAAGAACCCTGATGTGTAAGACACGTAAGCAAGAAGGAGTCCGAGCTGCATCGTACCGTTGATCACGAAGTAGCCGCCAACCACGAGCAGGGTGACCTGGGAGATGATGAGTGAACCGAATACTGATGAACCCAGCAACTGCAGAGCTATTGCTTGCTTCTTGACCGCGGACATCACCTGCTTTGCGGCTTGAAGGACACGTGCCACCGACCAGTTTCTGGCCCCCACTGCGTACACGTCAGTGGTCCCGGCTAAATCGTCTTGGAGAACCGAGTTCAGACCCTCTATCGAAGACTGTACCTGCTGGCCGCGGCCGTACAGGACCGGAGAGAATCGCCTTGGGCCGAGCAGATAAATGGGTAGGAATAGCAGTGCTATCAGGAAAAGGCGGTAATTCAGGGCAACTAGCACCGCCGTGTTTACGATTAATGTTCCAAGCGTACCAGCCAGCTCGGGAATAACCTCATTAAAAGTCTCGCTCACAGATGAGGCGTCCGATAGCATCAGTGATACTACCTTACCAGGCTCAACTCGGGTTTGCGTTACGTAACTACTGGCCCTGTACTTCCCGTATATCTCCTCTCTGAGCGAGAGCAATATCTTCTGCGAGTAAAGGGTCGAGATGTATGTATTGAGAAGCATTGCCCCGATCTCAAGTACTGCAGTCGCGACAAACAGGGCTGCTGCTGCGGGTAGCAAGTCGGCTCGTTTCGGCATGATTACCGAGTCTATGAAGACCTTCTGAGCCCATGGATAGCCCATACGCGCCACACAGTGAAATACCCCTATCCCTATCACCACAGCCGTCAGTACACGATATCTGCGCATCAAAGGGAACATCCATGCAAAATTAGCGATCATAGGAGTCACTACCTCCCGTTCTCATTCGACGTCGTTTGTTGCCTTTGTGAGTGTGTCGACGAAACATTGCCAGGCTGCTTGATCGCTGTGGAGTTTGGCAAGCCTCTGTGCAGCGTACGCAATGGTCTGCCTCTGGAGCTCACACCATGCGGGGTCATTGTCTGTAAGGCACCCGGTCGCCCAGAAAGCACTTCCCATACAGCCGCCGCATATGTTAGACGCCCAGCAAGAACTGCAATTACTGCGGTTGGACTTGCGTGCGGCCCGGATAAAGGTGTCTCTTCGTTTTTCAAAATCGGATTTGTCAAGATGGAAAATGTTCCCTAGCAGGAATTCCGCTGCACCCACAAACATAAAGCACGGATAAAGGTCTCCATTGGAATCGACGCAGAGGGTCGAAACACCTGCAGGACAAAGGTACTCGCGCTTGCGACCGTCGGCAAAAGCGCCGAGAATGTTCACTAGGAGCGTGTACCAGTGGGGACGGCCCTCGACAAATGACTGTAGACAATAATCAATAGCTTGTCTGTACTCGCGTATTAGGATATCGGGCTCGAACCCGCGGTAACCATTCTTGGGCGCTACTGGCACAATATGAGGCCCGTCTATCCCGATGCTATGAAAGAACTCGATCAGGTCTACAAGAGAGTACCCACGTTTTATATGATCTGGTGTGAAAGTAGCTTCAACGCCTACTCTAGTGAACTGCTGAGCCCACCGTAAGTTATCTAGGGCGGTGTTGAACGAGCCGCGCCCATCGCTGTAGGGTCTCAGAAAGTCGTGTATGTCCTGGGGACCATCGATGCTGAATGTCAGGGTCATCTTGTGGGTTTCGAGAAGGTGCTGAATTTCCTTCCGCGAAAAGGTGCCATTAGTCACAATTCCAAACAACTGTGGAGCGTTGTCTCCGCCGAGCGCGTCAAATACCCGGCCGATTGCTGCAATGTTCATGGTGGGTTCGCCGCCGAAAAACATGTAGAAGTCGGGCCCTCCTATTTTCTCAACACAGGCTCGAGCTATAGCTACCGCCGATTCAGGCGTCATCGACGGCAACTCGGTACCGTATATGCCATGACCAGCATAACAGTACCGGCATCGCATGTTGCAGTCACGACTGACCATCAGTACCAGCCGCTTTCGATCATGAAGCTGGGATTCGCGAGGAAAATAACTGCGAGGCTCCGACAGCTTCGAGAGCAGCTCATCTAGCTCTTGCAGAGTACAGCCGAGGGTTGAACAGACGTCATCTCTAGAATAGCCGGAACTGACCAGCTCAACCGCTCGGCATGCAGCTTCGTTTACGTCGAAGAGATTCAGCGTATCGGTATTCAAGATTGTAGAGTTACCAAGTACCTTCAACACTCACATTAACCCCCTGTTCACCTTTCTAACTCTGCCCTCGCAAAGGAACCGTCGAGTAGTATTAACCTCGGAGGTCTCGCTTGTCGCAGTGAGACCCTGCCTCAGTTGTCCTCATAGCATCGGTACATGCGCAATAGGAGCTCCGAACTGCTCGAGCCGCCAGCAGATGGACAATCATGCACATGCCCACCTGGACCACCTACGCACTGTCAAGGAGAGGCCTGACCCACCAGAGATTATGCCGGTCGCAACTAGTAAACAGCAATCTCAGATAGCAACCTCTACCGGCCTCTCCTTGACCAGTCTGCTTCGCAAACAGCCAACAAACTTTACCTGTGGTTTCAAACCCGTCTTCTGGTATAGCCCTAGTTTTGGCAGACGCAGCCAAACCCGCATATGTGCCCCTCACATCTGCCGATGCCGCAGACGTAGCCGGCCAGCGGGCTGATCTGACTTCCGGGTGGCAAGGTTATTCTCTCCACTTTGAACAAGACGCGCTCCTCCTTTCCGGCGTTATTGAGCCGCACTCTTCCAGAGGTCGTGCTTGACTGTTAATTCTTACACTCACATCCCCACCCGCAGACTGCTCCACAGTCTCTGCCACATCTCATTCCACACCCGAAGCCGCTAAGTATTCCGACCCTGCTAGCCCGTGGTAGCGAAACTTTCTCCACTCGGAACATGCTGTTACCTCCCGACGTGTTGTGAGTTGGTCATAGGCAGCTTTGTGCTGCAATTTAAGTCGCGTGGCCACGCTGCGCGATGAATTCAGGGAGTCTGCCAGATGCTTCCATCAGTTGTAGCATTCCAATCCGCACCCCCTGCCGCAACCGTTGCCACACCCCGAGCCGCACCATTTTCCGTCAGCGAGTAGGCGGATCAGACCCGTGGAAGCTGGGAGACTCACCTTTTCCACTTTGAACACATCTCTCACCTCCTTCGAGTCTAGCCTGGTTTCGTGCGAAGCCCTCCTTTCAGCATGCGGCAACTCCAGATGAAGTCCCCAATTCAGACAGTACAAGGCTAGTCGGCCTGGATCAAGCTGCTTGGTGCTTCCACGTTTCATGTGGTTCACCGAGAGTAAAACGCGGGATATTGGATGAACTCCCTGGCACGTGTGTCCGAGGTCCGAGTCGCTTACCGGCAAATTCCCGAGCACTGGGACCGCTGATACGGCTGCGCCATGCATATGTTCGTCGTCAAAAACTATTCTTACGGCAAACAAGCAAGGTAGAGCTATCTCTCCTGCGCTATGCTCCAGTACCCTACTTTCCTGAGAAGGAAAGCAATGGGCGGTTAAAGAACAGATAACAGAGGAGGTGGCCAGATGTGAGGCTAAGTCGTACTACAAAATCCTTCTTTATGACTTTAGTGGTGTGGCTGACGGTCTTCTGGTTCGTGGTATGGTCTGCCTTTTCGGGTACGGACACGGTCTGGTCGTGCCCATCTGGACTCCTAATCGATATCGGCAGTAGGGAGAACCCCCCCACGTTGTCCGCCACGGTCCGCAGATGCCTCCGAAGCCCCCTATTGGAGGGGATGCCCTACACCCGTCGATCGGGGGAACCAGGATCGTAGAAGCTGAGCAGGTACCGCAAATGTAAGCGTAGCGCACGGAAGACGAACAGGCCCTTTCCAGGAGGAATCACTCATGCCGTCACAAGCGCTCTTTTCCCGTAACGTGAAAGCATTCCTCGAGACGAGAGGCCTTCGACTGAAAGACCTGGCCAAAGGAACGCAGATTTCCGCTTCGCATCTTTCACTGGTACTGAACGGGGCCAAAGGGCTGAGCGACGACATGAAGGATCGTATCGCCTCGTTTCTGGGGGTCCCGTTGTCTGTGCTGTACTCTGAAGAACTGCCCGAGTTATCTCCGTGGGAAACCGATCGGACGCGGCCCTCACTGCAAGATCGGGACCGCATGAGACTTCGTCAAGTTATCGATACTTTTCTGGACCTAATTCGCGGCCACGATTTTAGGGCACCTTTTTACCTAGCAACAGGCATGCTGAACGATACGGAAGCGCGCACAGTGCGGAACTTCCTGGCTACTGTTATCAAGGAACTCCAATCCCACACTTCGATGGTGATCGCGGATACAGTTGCCCTGGAGGAACCCGAAAAGAGACTTCTTGCAGCGTGCCACATTGCTGGCCCGCACGCGAGAAGCGAGTGGGTGCTTGCCACAGCGAACCTTACGGAGCAAGCGTTTATCGAGCTAGCCTCAAATCTTCAAGCTCGGGGCCTGATCACTCTAGCGGAAAGCACCGACGGATATCGCGTAAACCTGAGCGCAGCCGCTCCTCAGTTCCCATTGAGTTGTGTCTACACTCAAGACAAGATTAAAGCAATGTACCTAACCCTTGCCAGAGCCATGGAGATGTATCCAGATTCGGGCCCATTTTTTCAACTAAGGCTGGCCCGGTGCCTCCTCCGTGCGGGCCTCATAGACCAAGCATCGTTTCGATTTGAGCATGCTGCCCGGCTATTCGAGAAGGACGGCTTGTTCACTGATGCAGCAGATGCATGGCATAAAGCCGCTCTGCTCCGTCGTATGATCGAGAACCGTCGTGAGGAGGCGATTCTCCTGTGTGAGGCCGCACGCTGTATGGTATTGGCAGGTGAGGGCGATGCCGCCAGAGCCCTCGGGTCGCTTGCCCTGAGCTGCGCCACCGAGGACCAGCTATCCGATCTAACTGCCGATTTGACTGCCGAAGTGTGCCTTCGGATGGGACACGCATTCTTCGATAGAGATCCAGTAGGTGCTCTTCGCTGGTACCGTCAGGGCCTTAAGGAACAACACCTAGCACGATCATACACCCACGGGGCTCTCCTTTGCTCAAGCATCTCATGTTTGATCGAACTGACAAGACTGGATGCTGCCGAGCAACAGTGTGCCAAACTGGAGGATTGGTTCTCGGGGCAAGATTCGGCAGACCCCAGGATCGGATTCTTGCGGTGCAATTACGAGCTACTTACGGGAATCATCCATCTTCGAAAACGTAAGTGGGTTGCCGCTAAACAGAGGTTCCTCAGTGTTTTGCAGGACGAACATGCCACAGAAGCTCACCGGGCTGCTGCCCATAATAACCTGGGGATGATCCTTTACCGCGAGGGCCGGTTACAAGAAGCCAAGGAGCACATCGAGAAGGGCGCGGGTCCGTACGTCGACAACCCAGCCCATCCTAATATAGCCTACAACCAGGTGGAGCTCGCTAAGATCCATGCTAGAATGGGTGAACTGGAAGAAGCTGAGACCTTGCTCAGGAAGGCTGAGCAGATCCTCAATGAAAGGAACCATAACGAAATCGGCTGGATCCGTTTGACCCGGTCATCCATTTTCAAGCAGCAAAACAAACTGAGGCAAGCCATTTCCTGCGCAAGGCAGGCTTTTGATTATTTCCGTAAGAGCGGCGATGAACGGGACTCCGCCTGCGCTGCTCTGTGGCTTTCGAAGCTCCTTGAACAGCAAGGAGATCTTCAGGAATCCCGGTACTGGGACAACTGCGCGTTCACGGTGTACCAGAAGCGGCGGTGGGACCTACGTGATCTCAGAAAAGACGTGGAATTACTCGAGCTGGAGACCGCTTCGCTGGCGACTGCCGGAACAGGACATGGTCCACCGCTAACTGCCCGAACCGAGTACGGTTCACCGGTAAGCGTTCAAACTGAGGGCGCTTAACCTGCACAACCGAGCAGCCCTGGTAACTATCTGCTTGGGGGCGCGCTCCTCGGACAACCAACCGTAGAGCTTACCTATGGTCCGGCTGTCCTCGTTTACGAGGAAGTTGGTGTCAACTACATACGGCGGTACGCTTCCGTACTTGTCGGGCAGCCATACTTTGCGGGTCACTCTTGTGATGCGCATACAGACTGGGGTTCTCGCTGGTATACCTGTTCGGTTCCCGCGCCTGCACGGGGGTTAAGATCCTCGCTGGGGGAAAAGTGGTGGAGGATGACCCCCTGAGCGATATCGGCGTGGGCGTGGTAACTGACGGTCCTCTTCCCGGACCCTAAGAGCGTCCTTCCTTTTACGCGAGACTTTACAACGAGTTGGAAGAACTTGCTCTGCACCGAGGTGCGCCCCCGTGAGCTTCAACGATCTCCTTGGCCAAGAAGAGGCCCAGGCCAAAGTCCTGCTGGGGTTACCGCGAATGTGGCTACCTCCACCGTACACACCGGGGCTGGCAATTGGCCCTCGGGAACAACAATAGGGCGTGTCCGCGAGCACCAAAACGGACTACTATCCTGAAAATTATCCAGTGTGCCGAGAAGGAAACCCGGGGCCGGCGGCGAATTCTTTTGTGCAAGCGTTTGCACATGGTGTCGTCACCTGCGATATGCGTAATACGCATCATGCGCAATATGAAATCACCGGGTTCATCGCGGCAGCACCGCTTCGAGCTCGGTCCAGGCGTCTCCGTCTGCGCGCCATGCGGTAGGGGGATTGATTGATGAGAAGAGATAGCTAACGGCTTTCGCAAAGCGTTGCGGACCGTCTGAGCCACTTAAGGGCGGGACTCGTTGAAGGGGAGGAATAGCTAATGGCCGAGAACAACGACCTCAACATGGACGGGAGTCAAGTCGATTCCGAAAAGCGCAAGCTCCGGGTGGCCTACTTTTGCATGGAGTATGGACTTCACGAGGAATTCCACGCATATGCTGGAGGACTCGGGATACTGGCAGGCGACTTCCTGAAATCCGCCTCGGATTTGAACCTGCCCGTAGTCGGCGTCGGGATCCTGTGGCGTCAAGGTTACACCTGGCAGCGTTTGGGGCCGGGCGGCAGGCCGTATGACTCGTATCCGTGCTATTCCTACGACTTCTTGAAGGACACGGGTGTCAGGGTGAGCGTGGACATACGGGGTCGAAAGGTGACCTGCAAGGTGTGGCTGCTCGATAAATACGGCAACGCCCCGCTGTACTTGCTCGACACCAATCTACCGGAAAACGAGGACCGCTGGATCACGGGCCAGCTTTACGGTTGGTTTTCTGAGGAGCGGGTAGCTCAGGAAATGGTGCTCGGCATCGCCGGTGTCCGTGCCCTGAAGGCGCTGGGCATAGAGGTAGATGTCTACCACTTCAACGAGGGTCACGCCGTGCTGGCGGGAATCGAACTCATCCGCGAAAGGATGCAAGAACAGGGCATGTCCTTCCACGAAGCGTGGAACGCCGCGCGCCGGCAGATAGTGTTCACCACCCACACACCGGTCAAAGAGGGCAACGAGTCTCACAGGCACGAGCTCTTGAAATACATGGGGGCGAACAATGGTCTTACCCTGGATCAGATGATCGAGATCGGCGGAAGCCCATTCAACATGACCGTAGCCGGACTGCGGCTGTCCCGAGCCGCCAACGGCGTTTCGCAACTGCACGGGGTTACCGCCCGCCGGATGTGGCAGGATGTGAAGGGTGCCCCCAACATAATCGCGATCACCAACGGGGTTCACCCCGGGACGTGGCAGGACGAACGGATTCGCCGCGCTTTCGTCGAAAACGGCGACCTCTGGGCAGCTCACATGGCTTGTAAAGAGGAACTTCTGGAAGAAGTGAGACAGCGGACGGGAGTTCGTCTCGCCCCGGACCGGCTACTCATCGGATTTGCCCGGCGGGCGGTGGCGTACAAGCGCAGCGACCTCATTTTCCGAAAGCCCAAGCTGATCGAGCCTTATCTTGAGGATGGTCGTATTCAGATAATCTTTTCGGGCAAGGCGCACCCGCAGGACGATATTGGCAAGGAGATAGTCGCGAATCTAGCCCGCTACGCGAGGAAGTATCCCAGGAGCGTGGTCTTCCTCGAGAACTATGACATGAAAATCGGCCGGCTCATGACCAGGGGTTCGGATGTTTGGCTCAATAACCCCCGGCGTCCTCTCGAGGCCTGCGGCACCTCAGGCATGAAGGCCGCCATGAACGGCGTGTTGAACCTGAGCATTCTCGACGGGTGGTGGCCGGAAGCCTGTGTTCACGGGGTGAATGGCTGGCAATTCGGGGACGGCGTCGAGGGTTCAGACGCGCACGATTTGGACTCGCTGTACAAGGTGCTTTTCGGGGAGGTTCTGCCCACCTATTACGACAGGCGCGACAGGTGGGTCCAGATGATGCGTTCGAGCATCAGCATGTCGCAGAAACAGTTTTCCTCCGACCGCATGGTGCAGGAATATTACGCAAAGATGTACTGACGAGTGTACCGGCGGCACCGGGGAGCAGCAAATCCGGTCCGCCCAAGGAGGCACGTACTATGCATCGCGATCTAGTAGATATGCTCCAGTGTCCATCGTGCGGAAGTACTCTTTCCTGGCAGGTCCAACAGGTAGAAAGGCACCAGATACTTGAAGGCGAAGCCCGCTGTACGAACTGCTCGGCCACCTATCCGGTGAAAGATGGGATTGGGATCTTTCTGACCCCCGACCTTCCGAGGGAAGACCTCTGGGAAGCGGTGGACAGCCACTTGACGCGGTTCCTAAAGGAGCGGCCGGATATCGAAGAAAAGTTGCTGGGCTCGCCGCTACAATCCCTGTCACCTGCAGACCAGCACTTCAGAGGCATGGTTCTCGCCGAAAGAGGGCTCTATCGCGAGGCGGAAGAAGCTTTCGCTCAGGCATCCGTCGGGATCTACACAGATGAATACCGGAGAGGGAGCCGCGCCCAGATAGACTTCGTGATTCACCGGCTTAAGCACAGGTTCTTGGGCGGCGAGGGTCTGGTCGTGGACCTTGCTTCGGGCATGTGTACTCTGGTAGATGCAATTCTTAAGGAGACTTCCGGTATAAGGACGGTTATCAGCGATTTCAGCCCTCGTGTCCTGCGCCGGCAAAAGGCCTATTATCGCTGGTGCGGCCTGGCGGACCGCACTGAGTTCCTGGCTTTTGATGTGAGGAAAATGCCCTTCAAGAATAACTCTATCTCAGCGCTGACCACTTACGTGGGGTTTCAAAATATCCAGTATGGGGCAAATGAGACTGTCAAAGAGGTAGCCAGAGTCCTCTCAGGCGAGCTCCTGGCAGTATGTCTCTTCCACCCCGAACATGACATTGAGAGCAGGGAATACCTGCGAAACTATGGGTTGGAGGAGCTCGCGTTCAAAGCGAGTGCCCTCGATGCCCTTTCAAGAGCTGGCCTTGATGCCGGAGTCGAGAACGCAATTGCGGTGAGAGCGCTGCCTACCCCGAAAAGTTGCCTGATAGAAGGAGCAGGAATAGACGCCCTTCCGCTCAAGGAAACGGTCCTTGAATGGTGCACGGTGGTGGTAAAGAGAAAGCAGCAGCTCAGACAGGGTGACCGGAGCAAAATACAGGACTGAATAGACTTTACAATTTCGGTGATCATGCTGGCAGATGGGACGATTTCTCGGGCGAGTCGAATCCGTCTTTCGACAACGGATGGACCGCACAAGACATACACTACATATCCTACGGAAACGTCTGGAGCTATTGCGTTGCTCGGATGTATAGCAGCGGAAATGCCAACCAATGGCTGTACTACAATATGTGGGTAAAACTGTATGGACATGTATCAAGTTTGTTCGGAGGTGGAGGCCAGAGTCATGCACTCACCGGGACTGAGCACCAGGGGCATAGCCAGGCGGACAGGGCACGACCGTAAGACCATCAGGAGGTATCTCCGCTCGAGAAAAGTGCCCAAGTACAGACCCACACCTCAGGCTATCCAAACTCGACAACTACAAAGACTACCTCAGGACCAGGGTGGCTGACGGCATGTTCAGTGCCAACCGGTTCCCTACTCTTGAGGAAAGGCTAATCTTCACTGACCCAGAGGGCGTCCAGTTTCCCGTCAGTCCTTTAACTGCGACGTCGACATAAGTCTCAACCTTTGTCTGGAAAGTGAACGATGACCTCATATAGCCTACCTGGTTTATGACTGCTACTACGGTCGCCTCGTTTCCATTGGCGCTTTGGGATGTCAAGGGAGCTGCACCATTTCGTGGCAGGGCCCGGTGACGTTGTCCCTCTATAAGCGGCCAGACGTCAATAGCCAGAGGGGATGTCTTCAGGGTATGGCGCGAGAAAACCTTCCGACGGCTATTACTTCCCCCGGCTGTGCTATCGGTTGAACCGTTCAACGCCGCCGAGTTGTGCAGAAAAGGAGAAAAAGCAGGGGACTGATTTCAAGCCTGTGTCGCGCTAAACTCTCCTTGGGTCAAAAGAAGGAATCTAGATTACGGCCGCCAGACGGATCGCCTACCAAGACCTGGCACGGACCACGGACCCGATTCAGCAGCTGGACAAGGCAGGTGTTGTAATCAGTTGCGACTGCATCAAAGCCTGGGGTAGATCAAGCCAGCCTGCGGCCTGGAAACGCTTGGCACAGGCTGGTGTGCCGCATGACCCGAACGAGCACATCCACTAGCAGGAACATACGACCTCGTCATAAAATGAAATGTAGCAGTCCCTCGTTATTCCAGTAGAGCACTCGGGGGTGTATCATCGTGCAGCTTTTTCGCGCCCACCGGGCAGTTTTGTTAGCGGTTCTCGTAGTATTTGTGGTTTTCGTTTCTGGGCTTATCTGGTACGATTCTAGGATAACCCTTGTGTGCAGCGGTTGCATGCTCGGCTATGGCCCCGACGACTGGCTTCTGATAATTCGTCTTGACGGGCCTGATTCAATATGGCGCCATTTCTTTAGGGTTCAAGAAGCCTCCTACCAAACCCAATTTCACCGGAGTACCAACGCTTGGCAAACAGACTCTACAGACCGTAACCCTTGGCCTTTTGCCGGGATTGATGAACTTGAGAAGCGCGTGCGACTGCCCCTCCAAGGAAGCACTCCTCCTCTGAACATTTTGCTGGAGATACATCGAATCCGCCCATTTGACGGCAGCGACGAGAGTAAACACCGACTGGTCACGGTAACATACACCGTACTGGGGCTTAAACGCCAAATCATCTTGCGCCAACTGCCTGAGAGCAAAGACCGTCGCTGGGTATTCAAGTGATCACATAACAGTTTCGAAAGAAGCTATGGTTGACAACGAAAAGCCCCAAAAAAGGGGGCACGTATCTATCGTCTACCAGGCAAGTTGCCGTAGGCTACGTTGCTTTTTTCCCGAATTTCCGGGGTGGAAGCGATGGAGAAAATCGAACAAACGGCGAAAGACCACTTCCATTGTTATTTTCCTTTACAGACCGCTTTAACGGATCTTCCCCAATCAAAAAAGATCCCGAACATCGGCGGCGGTGGTGAAAGCCTCTTTTTCTTCAGGTACTCCTGAAGTATCTCCGCCTGCATGCTGAGTTCCCCGATCTTCGCCAGTGAAGTCCTTAGACTTCTGTAAAATGGGATCGCGATGGGAGCCGATGAGCCGGGCCACCCGCCCCTCTGATAGACTGGGTGTCTGTAAGGACATTCAGTCGGAGGAGGAGCAGCGGTGACCCAATACCAGATTACACTCTCGGACGACATGGTGCACAGGTTGTTCAAGGACGACGTAGCTATGGCGAGGTTGTTGGAGCAAGTGTTGAACCAGGTACTTCAGGCTGAGGTGACAGAGATCGACGAAGACCTCTCGGTTCCAAGGTGGGGCGAAGACCCCGCGTTGCCTCTTTCCATGCTTAAGGCTTGCCTCTCGGAGAGCTAAGCCTGGACCCCAGGCAACAGCTGGCCCGGCAAGAGAAAGTGAGGGAGGAAGAAGAAAGGCGGACGGAGGAGGCGTTGAAAGAAAGCTCGGGGAAATTCCTGTTCCCTTTTATATGGAGACGGTTCAAGTCGAACCTGGATCTTGTCAGACGCCTTGCCTGGTGGCGGGAGGAAACCCGAGTCTACCTCAGCAGAGCACGGTATCACACACGCAGATTCCTGAAGGAGCAGGGCATAAGGTGGGCGAAGGCTGGGGTGCTCGACGGGGAGGACGACATATTCTGGCTTTCCCGGGATGAGGTCCTGGGCCTTCTGGACGGTACGCTGGATCACGCGGTGGTGCGGCAGAGGGTGAGGTACAGGCGTAGGATCCCGGTCATGTACAGAAACTTCGTTCCCCCGGCAGTCATAATGCCGGGCAGGGCAAGGATATTGCCGGGCAGAACATCTTCATCGCGGAGGAAAGACGGGAGTCCGGAGGTGCACGCTAGGGTTTATCTTGATCAGAGCGAGGCCCAGCCCGCTGGGGAGGTCTCCGGCATCGAGTCCGTTGCGGTCTACATGGGGATGGGCTGTTCGGGAGGTTCGGCGACGGGGCGGGCCCGGGTGGTCCGTTCTCTGGAGGAGGCTGCCGAACTCAAAAAAGGCGAG
This sequence comes from Candidatus Fermentithermobacillaceae bacterium, assembly GCA_012842495.1. GTDB lineage: Bacteria > Bacillota > Sulfobacillia > Fermentithermobacillales > DUSS01 > DUSS01. The sequence goes on along the minus strand of DUSS01000009.1, from coordinate 42,797 downwards.
GTCCTCGTGGCACCGTTCGCGAACCCGGGCTGGACTCCCCTTTTCAGCGTAGCCTGCGCGATCGTCCTGGAAGAAGGGGGACTTCTGTCGCACAGCGCTGTCGTGGCCAGGGAGTATGGGATACCGGCGGTCCTTCAGGTGGAGGGAGCTACATCGAAGATACGCACGGGCGACCTGCTGCTGGTGGACGGCAGCCGGGGCACGGTCGAGGTCATACAGAGGGCTGAAGATGCGGTGCGCGAATCCTGACGGGTTGGAGGATGAGACGGGATGTCGCAGGGGCACAACCAGAGGCAGAACGTTCTTATCACGGGGGCTTCCTCGGGAATAGGGGCAGCGACTGCCAGCCTCCTATCCCGGGAGGGGTACCGCGTTTGGGGTACCACGAGGGACCTGGGAAAGCTGCGGGAGCTCCCGGATGATCTCCGGCAGTCCGTGAGATTCGTCCGGATGGACGTGACCGATTCGGACTCGGTGAGGCGGGGCGTGGCGCAGGTGATCGAGGAAGCCGGCAGGATCGACGTTCTCATCAACAACGCGGGTTTCGGCATCTACGGCCCTATCGAAGAAGTAGCGGTAGAGCTCGTGAAGGCCGAGTTCGAAACCAATGTCTTCGGGGCGATCAGGGTTATCCAGGAGGTCGTGCCGGCCATGCGGGAACGACGCTCCGGCCTGGTCATCAACGTGAGTTCTCTGGCGAGTACGATCGTGGTTCCGTTTCAGGTGCATTACGGCGCCTCGAAACGCGCGATAGAGGCGTTCACGGAGGGTCTTCGTCAAGAGCTCCGCCCGTTCGGCGTCAAGGTGGTCGCCATCGCGCCTTCATACATAAACACCAATTTCAACAATGCGACGCGCTTCGGGCAGCGCGAGAACTCGCCATACAGGTCCTGGCTCGAGACCAGCTGGAAGTCGATAGACAAAAGGCTGAGGGAATCTCCGCCTCCGTCGGTCGTTGCCGGGAAAATCCTCCAAATCATAAGGGACCCCAATCCGCCCGGGAGGAATCCCTGCGGGGCTTTTGGGTATACGTTGATTCCCTTCGTGGCCAGGTTCGTTCCGGACAGGCTGAGGGAGTACCTCGTGAGGGTGTTCTATGGGATTAACTTCCGTGTGTGAGAGGGCGTCCTTTTTCCCGAGCTTTCCTCGTGGAGCGCGATTGGACCGCCGGATGGGCGAGCATACGGTCGATCTTAACCCGGGTGAAGGTGTTACATTCGTCTCCAGTGATATCATAGTGTAACAAAACGTCAACCGTGGAGGGAAACGCCGATGGAGCGGATGGCATTCCTGGGTCAAAGGTTGAGAAGCGCTCGCCGGTCCATAGGCAAGACGCAAGACGAAGTGTCAAGGGATACGGGGATTTCTCGAGAGCTGCTCTCCTACTGGGAGTCGGGCGCTCGGACCCCATCGACTTTTTACCTCGGAAGGCTTGCGGACTATTATGGGCTGAATATCGCCTGGTTCCTGGACCCGAATGCGCCGGAGATCAAGGTTGCGTTTAGGAGTCGACAGCTAACAGATCATGACCGAGAAGTCATCTACTGGGCAAGACGCGTGTTATCTGACTACTGGGTTATGAAGTCCCTTCAGTCAGAGGTGAATTCATGACGAACAAGATTCCTCTGCATCGCGGACTCGAACTTGCAGCCAACTGCAGAGAAAGGCTGGTTTCCCAGGGAATTCTCAGATCGGTCGTTGAACCTGTCACTGAGCAGGCCTTTGAAAGGCTCCTCAGCCGGGAGAATATCTTAGTCGGACATGTTGCCATGTCCGACAAAGTATCAGCGGTCTACATAAGAAGCGACCCCTACACACTCGTGCTTGTCAACCGGAGGCATACCATCGGCCACCAGCGGTTTTCGCTCGCGCATGAGTTCCGTGGCCAGAGCCTGTTCTATCTGGAGGTCCATAAACGTTCTGGGGACAGTGGTCGGGTTAATCAGCTTGGTGAAAACCCTGTCCGCAACCTGGTGCCAGGGAACTTTAAAGGGAAGCCAGCGTAACACGTTTTCGACACCTGCTTCAATCAGGACATTGCCTGCCGAATAGCTCATTCCCAGGTTGGCGCTGACGGAACGGTGGAAGGATCCGTCTATGACGGAGAAGACATCCGTGGTTGCTCCTCCGATGTCAACTCCGAAAAGGTTGGCCCTATGCCGGTAGGCCAGGACTTCGATCATGCGCCCTGCTGCTGCCGGGGTGGGAACGATGTCAGCATCCACCCATGACCTTAGCTTTTCGTAGCCCGGAGCATGAGCCATGACGTGAGACATAAAGAGTTCATGGATGGCAGTCCTGGCAGGCTCCAGAACCTCCCGCTCCAGAGTGGGGCGGAGGTTCTCCACGACCTTCAGGTCGAAGCCTTCGCTCAGGGTATCCCGGACAAGCGGCGCGGCATCCTTGTTTCCGGCGTATACCACTGGTGGTGGTGCTTCCCACGTCGGTGATGATATAGGACTGAGACAAGGGAGATCCCTCCCCCGATTGTGTTCCTCAGTACATCTCATTTCCTCACGACAAAATGGACGTGCTCCGTGGAATCGCGCCAGGGAGGCTCCTCGGAAAGCGCCGACGCAGTCTCGAGGACGTTCTCGTAAGCGACCGGATTTTCCTGGCTCATTCTGGCCAACGGTTCGATGCATCCTGAGGCGTAGCTTTCTGCGCCAGCATAGCTCAGGATAATGAAGGCTGCTTCCTGCAATTCTGCGGTGGCCTCTGGGGGAATCGTGAAGTACGCCTCGGTAAAACCTCCCCCCGGACGGCTCTTGTTGATGAATTCCCGGGTAAGCGCAAAGATCATTTCCTTGCTTTCGTAGTACGTCGGATTCTCTGTCAGAAGCGACCTCAGTATTCCCCAGGAATTCAGATAGGCCACCACCGCCACGCCACCAGGCTTCATTACCCGGCGAAGCTCACCCAGGGCCTTCATCCTGTCCTCTCGCCGAATGAGATGGTACATGGGGCCCATCAAGAAGGCCGCGTCAAACTGAGCGTCGTCCAGAAAACCGAGATTGCAGGCGTCTCCCCGAAAGATTCCTTCAGCACGCAAGCCTCTGGCGGCGATTTCCCTCTCGGCTATCTCCAGGAGCGCTTCGCTCAGGTCAACCAGGGTGACTTTGTAACCCCTTTTCAGCATCTCTATAGAATACCTTCCAGGGCCTGACCCGATATCGACTACTGCGCCGCTCTTCGGGAAGTACTTCCCTACAAGGTGCATGGTGGTGACGTACTCGAGGTGAGTATACGGCCTCGAGAGTCTTTCCCACTCATAGGAAGGATTGCGATTGTAGAAGTCCCTTACAACCTGGCTCATGTTCTCCTGCTCCTTTCCCGACCCCTACCCCCTCCGGACCTGGTGAAGAAAGCCGAACGAATGCCGTCAACTGCTGGCGACTTCATAACCGTACCGTCGCAGGTTTAGGGTGATACCCCACTCTCGTATGCAGGATCATATGTTTTTTCCAGCAATTAAGGGTCCAAGGAATTTCCTGCAGCTCACGATTTCGCCGCCCGTGAGATTCGGACCTCCTCAGCCGTGTGTGGGTCTTGGGCTTGGTGTCATCCAGTCAGGATCTTCAAGGCATCAGCCGTTGTCACGTTGAAGTTAAAGATGACAACGTCGGCTGGGAAATCGTGTGGCTAAACCGGCAGGTGATCCTGAATGACCGGGGTTCAACCGTGCCTCGTATCAAGGCGGTTTTATTCGACCTGGGAGGCACTCTGTGGATGCCGTTTGGAGATAGGAGGAGGGAGGAAGTTCTGGACGAGGCGGCGGCGGAGCTGGTTCAAAAGGTTCTTCATGTTTCCGGGAAGCACGTCGAGGTCAAGTTTTTCATAGCGAGCATCAAGAATAAGATAGACGGCTTGAGCGGGGGTATATCCTGGGCATCGTGTCCAATACCAGCATACCTCCGGAGATTATAGACCGGTATCTTCTCGAGTCGGGGATCCTCGAAAGGGTCTACTTCCGGGTTCTCAGCTCCGAAACCGGCTGGCGGAAGCCTCATCCGGCCATCTACGGGGAAGCCCTGGATATGGCTGGAGTTTCTCCAGAGGAGACCCTTTTTGTCGGCGACAGGTTCCTCGAGGATGTGGCAGGTCCCAAGAGCGTGGGCATGAAAGCGGCGTTATGCCGGTTCGAATGGATACCGTTCCTGGAAATGTCCGAGCTGTCTGATGAGTTTATGCCGGACTTCCAGGTCTCCGAGCTCAGGGAGCTCGCGGCGACGGTTTAGCGGCGTCGCGGAACGGTCTTCAAGCTTCATCGCGTTCCTGCTATCATGGGTATTGTCCGACTGCGCATTGAAAGGGGTTTTAAAATGAAGCACATCCAGCTAGTGGTTAAGGGAGAACTCGATGGAATCGAAAACAGGGGATGCGGTGAGTGCCAGGCGTCCTGCCAATCGGCCTGCAAAACTTCGTGCACCGTATCCAACCAGAAGTGCGTGAACAAGACCACTTCGCGAGGAAAATAGAGGCCGGAGAAGGTCACGATGGGCACGCAACTTCCGGGATCCCGGGCCGGGACCGCTTTTTCGAAAAAGGACTGGCATAAGTTCAGGGCCGGGGGTCTTCGGGCGCTCCTGGACGTGAACACCGGGTCCCTCTACAGCCTAGATGAGATAACCTGGGACCTTCTGGACGTATATGATGGTACTAACCACGAGGAAGCGCTATCCGCCCTGTCGCCGAGGTACGAGACCGGCGAGATTGAAGAAGCTATCTCTGAGCTGGAGGAACTCCGGCGCACCGGGAGGTTTGCCAGGCCAGACCCGGTCGGCTCAAGCTACGTTCCCCCCGAACCCGACCACGTCAAGGCGCTGTGCCTGCTCGTCACCAATGACTGTAATCTTCGTTGCAGGTACTGCTTTGCCAAAGGCGGGCGCGTTGATCGCTCTAAGATGTCCCCGGAGGTGGCCCGGCGGAGTCTGGATTTCCTCTTCGCCGGGTTGGGAAAGCGCTCCCGCTGCGAGGTAGACTTCTTCGGAGGCGAGCCGCTTTTAGTCTTCGACGTCGTTAAAGATGCAATCCTTTACGGAGAGAAGAAGGCTCAAGCCGAGGGAAAGACCATTAAGTTCACGCTAACCACCAACGGCGTCCTCCTCGACGATGAAATCGTCCGGTTCCTGCTAGACCACCATGTATCGGTCATCTTGAGCATGGACGGGAGGCCCGAGGTCCACGACGGAATGCGGGTGTTTCCCGATGGGCGCGGCACCTACGACGCGGTTCTGCCTAAGTACCGCAGGTACGTGCTCGGTGAGACCGGTAGCGCGCCCGCGCACGGGATGGATTTCCCGGCCCAAACCGCGAAGGGGTCGATGGCGGCCAGCGGACGAGAAGGACGCGAACTGCGATTTGACGACTACTGGGTTCGCGGAACCTTTACCCGCCAGTCGCTGGATTTTGCCGCCGACGTTGAGCACTTGGTGAATCTGGGATTCGAGAAGATCTCCATGGAACCGGTGATAGCGGGACAAGAAGCCCCTTATGCCATTCGTGAGGAGGATCTCGAGCAGCTCCGGGAAGAGTACGAAAAGCTTTTTGAGTTCTACGTGCGCTCTGCCCGAACGGGTCGCGGGTTTTCTTTCTACCACTTCATCGTGCCTTCGGACGGCGGTCCCTGCGTGTACAAGCGCCTGACCGGCTGCGGTGCCGGGGTGGAATACTTCGCCGTGGCGCCTTCCGGTGACCTTTATCCCTGCCACCGCTTCGCCGGACAGGCGGAGTTCAAGATGGGCGACGTGTTTTCCGGCATCGACCCGGCAAATGGCGATGAACTCCGAAAGCGTTTCGCCGGGACTCACGTGTACTCCAAGAATGTATGCGCGTCGTGCTGGGCTCGCTTTTACTGCGGCGGAGGTTGTCATGCCAGTGCCTACGAGTCTAACGGAGATATCTCAAAACCGTACCGGTTGGGTTGCGAGATCATGAAGATGAGACTGGAATATGCTCTCATGGCGGAGATGGCGCTTATCAGAGGTGACCCGGCGGTTTCGTGAGGGTCCGGCAATCCCCTTTGAGCTCGTCGACGGGAGAGCGCTAAGACCCGGGACGGTCCGCGGTTCCCAATCTCCGGCAAGCTACGGACGAAGGGTATGGCCCGTTCCAGGACGAAAAGGACTAACGAGGTGAGGCTCGTGTTGTTCGTTGTGATAGCTCTTCTCGTCCTAGTAGTGGTTTTCGCTGTTCAAAATGCGGGAATGGTACAGTTAAGTTTCCTCATCTGGTCCGTCCAGCTGAACCTGGCCCTCGTCGTCTTGGTAGCTGTATGCACAGGGGTGCTGGTAGGAGCCACGTGGACCTGGGTGAAGAGTTTGGGACTGAAGCGGAGAGTGCATGAGCTCGAAACGAAGCTCGTGGCCGAAATGGAAAGAGCCAAAGAACTCGAGGACGAGGTGCAGAAGATCAAAACCTATGATTGGCAAGGACCGGCAGAACGTGAAAGGGAATCTCGAGGGGAAAGGGAATAACGCGGATACGGACTCGAGGAAAAAGCTGTCTAAAAATGGGTCGAACGTTTTGAACGGCGTTTTGCGGAAGGTGGCGCCTCGCCTGGATTTCACCTGGAGAGCACCTTCCAGGGTTGATCCATCGAAAGTTTCAAGACTGTCCCGGGAGCTCGGCATCCCCGAAGGGACGGCCAGAGTGGCCCTGCGACGTGTGCAAGGCGACTTGCGGCGCGCAGCCGAGCTATTCCGGGCCACCAAGCCCTCGGACCTGATGCCGGATCTTCCCGGCAGGGCCGAAGAACAACTTCAGAACGCCGTCAAGCGGTTGCTCCTCGCCAGAAAGAACCGGGAAGCCGTCGGGATTTACGCCGATTATGACACGGACGGCATCACTTCAGCTGTCATCATGAGGGAAGCCCTGGAACGCTGCGGGATTCACCCCGTCTTCGTGTACTTTCCTTCCCGGCTGAAGGAGGGATACGGCTTTCACAGAGAAGGGGTCCGGGCTCTCGCGAGCCAGGGTGCATCTTTAATCATAACGGTGGATTGCGGCATAGCGGGGGGCTCCGGTTTCCGGCAAGCGGCGGAGCTCGGGCTGGACGTCATAGTCACGGATCACCACATCCCAGGCCAGACTCTGCCGCTGGCGGTCGCCCTGGTCGATCCCCAGATGTCCGAGTGGTCGAACTCGGGTCTTGAGAACCTATCCGGAGCAGGGGTAGCTTACCTCGTCGCCCATCGCCTGCTGGCGGAGGTGGGGGCCCACGCGGAGACTGGGTTAGCTGGCGAGGTGAAGATTCCCGGCCAGGCCGGGATGAGCGCGGAGGCGGGAGATTGGCTGGACCTTGTGACGCTCTCCATTGCGGCCGACGGTGTGAGCGTTCTGGGTCAAAATCGCAGGTGGCTCCAGGTCGGTCTCGAGCTCTTAAGAAGGCCGGTTCGCGCCGGAATACGCGCTCTGGCGGCGGTCGCCGGGCTTTCCGGAGGGAAGCTGAACCTGGAAAGGGATGTAACGTTCGGCCTGGTTCCCAGATTGAACGCGGCGGGTCGGATGAAGGAAGCGCGGTTTTCTTACGAACTTTTGACCGCCAGTGACGAGACGGGAGCTACGTCCCTGGCATTGCTCCTTGACGAACTCAACACCGAGCGAAGGGCGACCGAGGAACAGATCGCCGTAGAGTGCCTGGCCATTCTCGAAGAACGGGGAGACCCGGCCGGAGAAGCTCTGGTTGGCGCATGGTCTCCCTCCTGGCATCCCGGAGTCATCGGCGTGGTGGCATCGAGGATCAGGGATGCGTTCTGGCGGCCCGTGGCGCTGGCGGGAGGTAGCGGTATCCTGAAGGGCTCTGTACGGGCAGTTCCCGGCTTTGACGTGTGGTCGGGTCTTTCTTCGTGTTCGAAGCACCTGGAAACCTGGGGAGGACACAGGGAGGCAGGAGGTTTTTCGGTTCTCCCGGAGAAGGTCGAAGCTTTCTTCGAGGACTTCCGCAGGTATGCCGAAGACCACCTGGATCTCCCCACTCTTCGTCCCGAGCTCGCTCTGGACGACTGGCTGTCTTCGGACGAACTCAGCGGCCAGTACCTTGCCTCTCTCTTGAGGCTTGAACCGTTCGGACCCGGGAATCCCCGACCGCTGGTGGGGGTAAGTAAAGCGGTTATACGGAAAGTCGAGCGGAAGAGCGACAACGGCCTTGAAATCTACATATCGGGGCGCTCGGGTGTTCCGTTGCGCTGTTACTGCCGGGGATTGAACAAAGCTTCCGACTTCGTGGTACCCGGGGTTTCCGGCCTGGCCGCGGATGTGGTGCTGTCACCTTCGTTACGCACGTTCCAGGGGAGAGAGGAAATTGCTCTTGAAGTCGTCGACATTAAAGAGGAAGCTTTTGTTGGATGACCAGCCTGAAGATGCGGGTAGGTGCGGACATAGAGTCGCCGGGGAGGCGAGGGCCTCCGGCGCCGCTGGCAGGCAGGAACGCTAGATCCGCGGAGGCGAGGAGCCGATTTCAAGCTCGATCTCGGGATATGCCATCCGGGGGACGGTGAGCGAGCTTTACGGGCTGAAGGAAAGCTTCGGATAAAGGTAGAAAACCAGCTGATGCGAGAGACGCAGGTAACGGGAGGTGTGTTTCGTGGCCACGAACGTCGGTGAGCGGTTGGGCAAACTTTTGAGGGTTGTTCCGGATTTTCCCCAGAAGGGAGTCAGTTTCAAAGACATTACCACTCTCCTTAAGGACGGGCGGGCCTTCCGCGAAGCCATAGACGCGCTGGCCGAGGCCGTGTCGGGCGTGGACTTCGAGCTGATCGTTGCGCCCGAGGCTCGCGGCTTTATGATCGGCGCGGCACTGGCATACCGGCTGGGCAAAGGGTTTGTGCCTGTGAGAAAGGCCGGTAAGCTCCCCTGGGAAACCTTACGGGGATCGTACCAGCTCGAATACGGACAGGACGTGCTCGAAATCCATAGGGACGCCGTGAAACCGGGTCAGAAGGTTCTTGTTCTCGACGACTTGTTGGCCACTGGCGGGACTATCCTGGCCACCATCGACATGGTGGAGAAACTCGGTGGCTCTGTCGAGGCCGTGGCGTTTCTCATCGAATTGACTTACATTCCTGGCAGGGCTAATCTGAATAAAAAAGGTTACAAGAATGTAATATCGGTGATAAAGCTCGACTCCTGAACGTTCGGACCACGGGCCACGGACCGGTGGCGGAAGAGTTCATATGCGACTACGTCCGGCGGGGGCAAAGCGTGGCGGGGTGCCGGCAGGAAAAACGCCGGCGGCCGTGGGACGATGGCAAGCGCAAGCGAGGTTGGGCTGCTATCACCGGGATTGGCGTTTTTAGGAGACCTTTTAAGGGAGGGTTAAGGTGTCAGTCTCCAGTCCAAGCCTGGATATAGCGGGATACCTCTCCACCAAAGACGCCGAACTCGTGGAGAAAGCTTGCGAGTTTGCCCGGAAGGCCCACGAGGGCCAGTACAGGCTGTCCGGAGAGGACTTCATACAGCACCCTCTCGCCGTAGCTAAAATCCTGGCGGAGATGGAGGGGGATGCGTCCACATTGGCCGCCGCCCTCCTTCACGATACCGTCGAAGACACCGACGTCTCCCTTGAGGATATAGAGAGAGAATTCGGTCCCCAGATCGCCAAACTCGTCGACGGAGTGACGAAGCTCGCCCGCATCGAGTTCAAGAGCCCCGTCGAAGAGCAGGTCTCGAATCTGAGAAAGATGTTCCTGGCGATGGCCGAGGACTGGCGCGTGGTGGTCATACGTCTTGCCGACAGGCTGCATAACCTGAGAACGCTCTACGCCCTTCCGCCGGAAAAGCAGAAGGCCACAGCCCAGGAGACGCTAGAGATCTACGCTCCTCTCGCCCACCGCCTCGGGATCTGGCGGTTTAAGTGGGAACTTGAAGACCTCGCCTTCAAATACCTGCATCCCGAAGAATACCGGTCGCTGGCTCACAGCATCGCTAAGCACCGCAGCCACAGGGAAGCTGAAGCAGCGATGGTCATGGCGGCTCTGAAGGAAAGATTGATTCGGGCGGGGATCCCCGCGGAGGTTCAAAGCAGGGCGAAGAACCTGTACAGCATCTACCAGAAGATGCAAAGGCAGGGGAAAGCGCTTTCGGAAATATACGACCTGATAGCGGCGAGGGTGATAGTGAATACCGTTCCCGATTGCTACGAGGTTCTCGGGCTCTGTCACACTTTGTGGAAGCCCGTTCCGGGCAGGTTCAAGGATTACATCGCCATGCCCAAGCCCAACGGGTACCAGTCTCTCCACACTACGGTCGTGGGACCGCTGGGTGAGCCGTTCGAGATCCAGATCCGCACCAGGGAAATGGACCAGACGGCCGAATACGGTAGCGCAGCTCACTGGCGGTACAAGGAAGGTACCAAGGGCGACAAGAGCTTCGAAGAGAAGATGGCGTGGTTAAGGCAGCTCCTCGACTGGCAGCGGGAGATGACGGACGCCAGGGAGTTTATGGAAGCTTTGAAGCTCGATATCTTCAACGATGAGGTGTTCGTTTTCACACCCAAAGGCGACGTCATCGACTTGCCGGTAGGGGCCACGCCGCTGGACTTCGCCTACAGGATCCACACGGATATCGGAAACCATTGCGTGGGCGCCAAGATCAACGGGAAGATGGTGCCGCTGGATTACAAACTTCAGAACGGAGACATCGTTGAAATCCTAGTCAACAGGCAATCGGGGCGGCCGAGCATGGATTGGCTGGACATAGTCAAAACCCCGTCGGCGAGGTCGAAGATAAGGCAGTTTTTCAAGAAGGAACTCCGGGACGAAGACATCTTGAGGGGCCGGACCCAATTGGAGAAAGAGATCGTCAAAGCCGGTCTGAAACCCGACTGCCTGGACGACGAAGAAATACGTGACCGGGTTCTGGAACGGCTGCGGTTCACCGACTTCGAGGATGTTTACGCTGCCATCGCCTACGGAGGTTTGAGTCCGGTCCACGTTGCCTCGAGGATCAAAGAAGAAGTCCAGAAGAAGATCCCTCCCGCGCCAGAGCAGGTTCAAGAGCCCAAGATAACGCCGGCCAAACCGAGAGGTCCGGAAGATGCCGTGATCGTGAAGGGTATGAGAGACCTTCTGGTCAGACTCGCCCATTGCTGCAATCCGGTGCCGGGCGACCCGATAATCGGGTACATCACGAGAGGACGCGGCGTGTCAGTGCACAGGCTCGATTGCCCGAGCCTCGAGAACTTCAAGGACCGGGAGCGATTTGTCGAGGTATCCTGGGATGAGAACTCGCAGGGTGCTTACCCTTCGTCGGTCGAGGTGAGAGCTCACGACAGACCCGGTCTGTTTGCGGACATAACGGGAATCTTGGCCAAGGCGGGGGCCAATATCCTCGCCGCGAGCGCCAGAGGGAATTCCGACGGCACCGCATTCATCAACGTTACCTTCGAAACCCACGATCTGGAGGAACTCAAGCGCCTGACCAAGCAAATGAGGGATGTGCGCGGGGTTACCGAAGTGAGAAGGGTGGCGCGGCCATCCCGGGCCGTCTGAAGAGTTGCGCCGGCCTAAAGGGCGTGTTGTGAGGGGGAGAAAGGAGCGCAGGACGGGTGAGAGCCGTATACCAGCGGGTTTCCCGCGCCCGGGTGACGGTGGAAACCAGGGAAGTAGCTGCCACAGGCCCGGGCGCTCTCATACTTCTGGGAGTCGGCAGAGACGATACCCAGGAAGATGCCGAGTACATGGCCGAAAAAGTCGCCGGCTTAAGGGTTTTCCCGGACGCCGAAGGCAAGATGAACCTGTCCATACTGGATGTGGGCGGCGAAGCTCTGGTTGTTTCCCAGTTTACGCTCTTTGGTGACGTGAAGAAGGGGAAGCGGCCCGGGTTCGACATGGCTATGGAGCCGGTGAAGGGCAGGGAGCTGTACGAAGCCTTTGTCGAGGAGCTCAGGCGCCGCGGCGTGCCTACGAAAACGGGGGAATTTGGAGCTCACATGCAGGTCGAACTGGTCAACGATGGGCCGGTCACCATTCTCATCTCGAGTAAGAAGGAATTCTAGGTCGGCGTACAGTCGTTGCCCGTCCGGCTGACCGTAGAGTTACACTCTCATTTAAAGCAACGAACGTTGATGGCTGATACGGGAGCGGTCGTATAAATGAAGATTCTTTGTCTAACAGTAGGTCCGCTTGACACCAACTGCTACGTGGTGGTGGACGAAAGCTCCGGGGCTTGCATGGTGATCGATCCCGGCGGGGATGCCGCGGTAATCCTGGACGCCATGAGGAAACAGGGTGTCAAAGCGGAGAAGATCGTCCTCACCCACGCTCACTTTGACCACACGGGGGCGGTCGCGGAACTGAAAGAGAAGACCGGCGCCGTAGTTTTGCTAGGCAGGGGCGACGCCGAACTTCTGGAGAACCCTGGCTGGATGAGGCCGTATATGAACTCGAAAAGCTCGCGGGGAATTCGCCCGGACGGCGTTCTCAATGAATCAGACTTGGTGAAGGTAGGGGAGCTTTCCTTTAAAGTTCTGGAAACTCCCGGGCACACGCCGGGCAGCATATGTCTCTACCGTGAAGGCACGCTTTTTTCCGGAGACACTCTGTTCCTCGAGGGCGTCGGACGCACCGACCTTCCCGGTGGCAGCATGGCCGACCTCCGGGATAGCCTCACGGGGAAACTCTTCGTGCTTCCCGATGATACGGTAGTCTATCCGGGACACGGAGAGACAACTACCATCGGCCATGAGAAGGTACATAATCCCTTTGTTTAAACCTCTGCCGGAAAAGAAAGCTCGGAGGTGAGGGCGATGATCTCGCGTCCCAAAGGTACGGAGGACCGGCTTCCCGCGGAAACGGGGAAATGGCTTCGGGTGGAGAGAGTTCTTCGAGACGTCTCGGAACGGTTCAATTACCGGGAAATCCGGACTCCCATCTTCGAGCACACCGAGCTTTTTACCCGCACCGTCGGCGAGACCACCGATATCGTCGAGAAGGAGATGTACACCTTCAAAGATAGAGCTGGTAGAAGCCTGACGTTGAGACCGGAAGGGACGGCTCCTGTCGGCCGCGCATATATCGAGAACGGGCTTTATTCCGGCCCTCAACCGGTCAAGGTCTATTACATAGGACCGATGTTCCGTTATGAAAAGCCCCAGGCAGGGCGATATCGAGAGTTTGTGCAGTATGGGGCCGAGCTTCTCGGCTCTTCTTCTCCACTGTGCGATGCCGAAGTGATTTTCCTTGCCGTCGAGATCTGCAACGCCCTGGGGCTCACTGAGACGACGCTACACCTGAACAGCATAGGATGTCCCGTATGCAGAGAAGGGTACCGTAAAGCCCTTACCGAGTATCTCGGAGCCCGGGAATCTGACCTGTGCGAGGACTGCCGGAGGAGGGTCGGAAGAAATCCCCTTCGCGTGCTGGACTGCAAGAACGAAACATGCCGCGCGATCCTGGCCGGAGCTCCGTCTATGCTCGATTACCTTTGCACCGGGTGCAAAGAGCATTTTGAGACGCTCGGGAAGATCCTGACCGGCATGGGGATGAGTTACCGGATAGACCCGTCACTGGTCAGAGGGTTGGATTACTACACCCGGACCGTGTTTGAAGTCAAATGGCCGCCCCTGGGTGCTCAGGACGCCATCCTGGGTGGGGGGCGATACGACGGATTGGTCGAGGCACTGGGTGGTCCCTCCGTTCCCGGCGTAGGATTTGCCGTGGGACTCGAAAGGCTTCTCATGGCCGTGGAAAAAGGAAAGAACCCGCCGCAGGGCTGGGAGAGACTGGACTGTTTCGTATGCTACGTAGATGACACCCTCGCGTATCGCGCCCTGGAAATCGCCAACCGGCTGCGGGTAGCCGGGTTACGAGCTGACTTCGACCAGCTCGGGCGCAGCTTGAAAGCTCAGATGAAGCAGGCGTCACGGTACGAAGCTCGCTACGCGGTTATCCTTGGCCCCGAAGAGACTGCCAGGGGTGTCGCGACTGTCCGGTCGATGGACGAGGGATGGCAACGGGAAGTGCAGCTTGAAAGAATGAAAGAAGAAATGCAGTCTCTATGTCGACGTTAAAAGGCTCTGGAACTCGAGAAGGCAACGGCCTCCTGTTCTCCCCCGGTTGTGCTTTGTGGTAATCTCCAAGTATAGATGTCCAGTGCAGATGTTCGGTAGTGGTGCTTGGCATAAATGCTCGTGGATAGGGGGATAGACATGGGCGAGAGAATCGAACAGAGCTCCGGGAGCGGGAAAATCAAACGGAGCAGCGAGCTGCGAACTGAGACCCGGCTTGAACTCGAGGACCTGGGTGACTTACGGAGGACCCATTACTGCGGTGAGTTGCGGGTCGAAGACGCCGGGAAGTCTGTGGTGCTCATGGGCTGGGTCCGGAGGCGCAGGGACCTTGGGGAGCTGATATTCATCGATCTCGCCGACAGGACCGGAATCGTTCAGGTAGTGAGCTCCCGCGACCGGAGTGCTCAGGCGTTTTCCGCCGCTGAACTACTCAGGTCCGAGTACGTGGTAGCCGTAGAGGGAAAAGTGACGAAGAGGTTGCCGGAGAACGTCAACCCTGCCCTTCCCACAGGTGAAATCGAGGTGGAGGCCGTCCGAATTCACATTTTGAACACTGCGAAGACGCCTCCCTTTTATATCCAGGATAACACCGATGCCGACGAGAATCTCAGGCTCAAGTACAGGTACCTCGATCTTCGCCGGTATCCCATGTTGCGGAACCTCGAACTCCGGCATCGCGCCGTGAAGGCCGTGCGGGACTATCTTTCCAGCCTCGGTTTCTGGGAGATAGAAACCCCTATGATGACCAGGAGCACGCCTGAGGGTGCCCGCGACTACGTGGTTCCGGTGAGAACCGCACCGGGAAAGTTCTTCGCCCTGGCCCAGTCGCCCCAACTGTTTAAACAGCTTCTCATGGTGGCCGGGGTGGACAAGTACTTCCAGATCAACAGGTGTTTCCGGGATGAGGACCTGCGAGCTGACAGGCAGCCGGAGTTCACACAAATAGACATAGAGATGTCCTTCGCCGGCGAGGAGGAAGTGTTCTCGCTGGTCGAGGGACTATTGGGATATACGTGGAAGACCGTTTTGGGGGTGACCCTTCCTGTCCCATTCCCGCGCATGACCTACCGGGAAGCTGTAGCTCGTTACGGAACGGATAAGCCCGACATAAGGTTCGGCATGGAGATACACGACGTGACGGAAGCTTTTCGAGGTACCTCGTTTAAGGTGGTAGCTGATGTCCTCCGGCGCGGCGGACGCGTGAAAGCCCTCGTCGCGCCGGGACAGGCGGGCATGCCCCGGAGCCAGGTGGATGCTCTGGTTGAAAGGGCCAAGGGATATGGGGCAAAGGGCCTCATCACCCTGGCATATCTTGACGGAGAGGTGAGGTCGCCGGCCCGGAAATTCCTGTCGGACAGCGAGCTCGACCGGGTGAGGGAGATGTCAGGCGCCGTCACCGGCGATCTGGTCCTGTGTGTGGCCGGAGAGGACGTGCCGTGTTGTGAGGTACTGGGCAAGATGAGGCTGGATCTCGGCCGCACGCTCGGGATGATCCCCCGGGGGAGCAGCGCCTTTCTATGGGTCACCGAATTTCCCCTCCTAAAAATCAACGAGGATACCGGGGAGTGGGAAGCGGCGCATCACCCGTTCACCAGTCCAGTCCCCGAGGATCTGGAACGGTTTGAGGAGCTTGCCCGAACCGACCGCGGAGCTATCCGTGCCCGGTCTTACGACGTGGTCCTGAATGGAGTGGAACTGGCTTCGGGATCCATACGTATTCACAGAAGGGACGTCCAGGAGAAGGTATTTAGAGTCCTGGGATTGAATGAAGAAGAGGCCAGGAAAAGGTTTGGTTTTCTCCTGGAAGCGTTCGAATACGGAGCGCCGCCCCACGGAGGAATCGCCTTCGGCATGGACAGGCTGATTATGATGATGGCCGGCGCCGAAACCATCCGGGAGGTCATCGCTTTTCCGAAGAACTCGAGCGGTACATGCGTTTTGACCGACGCGCCGGCGTCCATCGACCGGGAGAAACTCGAAGAGCTGGGACTCGAAGTAAAGGTACCGCATTCGTGAAGATCAGGACGGACCTGACCGGCAAGAGCAGACCTGGTATCGCAAGTAAACGCGGATGATAATAACCTGCACGGCTATGGGCGGAGAGTGTCCGGAGGAGAGTGAGTCTGTGGGTTTGCCCGATGACCTGGAACTCGTAAAACGGGCTTCCCAGGGTGATGATGGGGCTTTCGAGACCATCGTCGCTAAGTACGAAAGACAGGTGTACAACCTCGCCCTGCGTACGCTCCTGGATCCCGAGGATGCCAGAGACGTTGTTCAGGAGGTTTTCCTCAGGGTCTATGAGAAGCTCCCCGACTTCCGGGGGGAGTCAGCTTTTTCCACCTGGCTTTACCGCATAACGGTGAACCTGTGCGTGGACGCCATCAGGCAGAGACAGAAGAGCTGGTCCTATTCTCTTGACGCGCCGTATTTGGATAAGGGCGCGCCTCTTCAGGTCCCACAGAAAGGCCCTCCCATCGAAGATGAAGTCGAGTCCCGGGTGTTGTTGGAAAAGATCGCCGAAGTTCTCCGGGATCTTTCCCCCGAACACAGAACCATGCTGGTACTGGCGCATATAAAAGGGCTGAGTTATGTGGAAATCTCGGAGATCACGGGTGTTCCCATGGGTACGGTTAAGTCAAGGCTTGCCAGGGCCAGGTGGGCCTTGAAAAAGCTTTTGAGCGGATCTGAAAGACCATGCCCGGGATCTACGGCGACCGCGACGCCTAACGGGAACTGGAAAAAGGTTCGGAGTGAACCCGAAACACCCCATGAGGGCCGGTCGAAAGCCACGGTGGGCGGACCGGCAGATCGCCAGGTAACAGCGAGTCCACCGGCCAACGAGGAGTTTTCGGAACAAATTCCGAGGCGCACCGTCAAACCTCACGACGCCTGTGAAGGGAGGGAAGGCAAGTGAGGTGTGACGACATTATCGAGCTCCTGTCGTGCTACATCGACGGAGAGGTGTCGCCCGTGGAGAGGATGGCCGTCGAAGAGCACGTCAGAGAGTGCGAATCCTGTCGCAAGCTCCTTGGGGAGATGGCGAGCATACGCAAAGCTTTCTCCGAGCTCGTGGATGCAGATGTGCCGCCCGACCTTCACGAAGGCATCATGATGGTAATAAGAAGAGCGCAAAATAGCGTTCCGTCACCCGCGGGTTGTGGCCGTAGTGAGGTTCCACCCGTCGGTGCCGGGGCGGGTCAAAGATTCTGGGAACGCTGGTTCGGGTGGGTGAAGCATCCCAGGTTGTCCTGGGCCATGCCTGCGCTGGCCGGGGCCCTTGTTATGCTGATACTCCTGGGCTCATTCGGAGTCATTCGCGATTTGGTGACGCAAAGGACGGGACTGCCCGAATATCAAGTTGGTGAAAGCTTGGGGAAGGGCGTTACCCCTGCCCCGGGAGCCGGCGACGCCGGCAAGCTTCCGCCGCCCGGTACCGGCGGCGGAGACGAAAGCGGTGGTTCCGGGACTTCGGAGAGTGGTCTAACGGCGGATAGAGCCAAAAGATCGCCTTCTACGGTCATGGGCGTAACGCAGCCGGGCGTGCCTGAGCCTGGTGAAGCTCCTCCGGCCGGGACGAAAGGCGAAGATGTCTACTCTGCGGCAATGCCGGTTATCCAGCGGAAGATAATCAGAAACGCCAGGATGACCATCTCGGTATCGAGAGGCGGCGTGAGAAACGCGCTGGACGGCGCGAGCAGGATAATCGAAGGGGCCGGGGGGTACGTAGAGACGTCTTCCCTCGTGACAGGTGATCCCGCGACCAAGAGAAATGCCAGCGCCTACCTGGTTGGCAGGGTTCCCGCGGAGAACCTCACCAAGACGATGCAGGACATCCGAACTCTAGGGATACTCATCGACCAGAGCGAGTCGTCCCAGGATGTCACCGAAAAGTACATCGACCTTTCTGCCAGGGTGAGGGTCAAGGAAGCTCAGGAGGCGCGGCTCATTCAGATAATGGGAGAAGCCAAGACCGTAGGCGAACTCCTGCAGGTGGACGCGGAGCTCTGGCAGGTTCGCGCCGACATCGAGTCCATGAAAGGACAGCTCAACTATCTCGAACGCGCGTCAGCCCTTTCCACGCTGTCCGTGAGCTTTGTAGAAGAAGGGGCCATTGTTGTACCCGACCAATGGGCGAGCTTCTGGAAGGCGGTCTGGGGGGCATTCGTCGCCTCATGGAAGGGAATCTTTGTGTTCGGGGCTAAGATCTTTCCCTGGGTGACGGTCCTCGCCCTTATCGCGGCTGTGCCGGTGGCGGTGCTGAGGTCCCGGCGCCGATCGTAGCTGGCCGTGGCCTGTCGAGCCGGCCGTACCCGATCGAAGCCCGGCGCAAGGGTGAGGTCATACCGGAAAGGGGGCCTCCCGCTTGAGCTACCATTGGAAGTCGCACCAGGTCCTGGTGACACTGAACTTCGAAGGAACCGCTGATGCGGGCACCGCTAACGTGAGACGCAGCGACGTGAGCGGCCTTGACGGAGGCGGCGGTGATGAGGACGGCCGTGACGCGGTAAGCGGCGGCACGGGGCGCAAGGTCATTCTCCTCGTAGATACGCATTCTCTCGCCAGGAGGGCGTTTTACGCTGTTCCGGCCCTCCGTACGCAGTCGGGTATTCCCACCAACGCCGTTTACGGTTTCGTGAACATGCTTCTCAGGTTTCTAGCGGAGAGAAAGCCGACTCACGTTGTCGCGGCGTTCGACCTTCCGGGTCCGACTTTTCGCCACAAGACTTTCGCCGAATACAAGGCTACTCGTAAGCCCCCGCCCGACGAGTTCAAAGCCCAAATCCCCTTGCTTCGTGAGGTTCTCGACGCGCTGAGAATACCCGTGGCCGAGAAGGAAGGCTACGAGGCCGACGATATCATCGGGACGCTTTCCTGGAAGGCTGCTGAGGAAGGCTTCTCGGTCCTCATTCTGTCCGGCGACCGGGACTGCCTGCAACTCGTATCTCCTGCGGTTTCCGCAGTGGTTCCCGTCAAAGGCATCAGCGATGTGAGGGAGTTCGACCCGGAGAGGGTCCGCGAGGAAATCGGGATCGGACCGTCCCAGATACCCGACTTGAAGGGCCTGGCGGGCGATCACAGCGACAACATACCGGGAGTTAAAGGTATCGGCGAAAAGACCGCCATCGACCTCCTCAAACGTTATTCGAATCTGGAAGGGGTCTTCGAGCACCTGGGCGAGATCGGTCCGGCGAGGGTCCAGTCCCTTTTGAAAAACGGGCGAGAAATCGCCTTTCTCTCCAGGGAACTTGCCACCATCTTGCGAGATGCTCCGGTAGACCGAGAACTCGGACGGTTGGAGTGGGCAGGGATGGACCCGGAGAAGGCGGCGGAAGTGTTCAGGCGGCTTGAATTCCATTCGCTGATATCGAGGCTGAAGCTTCTGCCTTCGTCCGCAAATGGCCGGGGTCTTCACGAATCGCACGTTTCGCACGTGGAACAAGGTACGGGGACGGGACGGGCTCCGCGGCCGGGTGCGGCAGAACCGGATAGCGGGCGGGCTGGTGCAGAGCAGGCCGGCCCTGAACGGGCGGGACCGGACGAGCGCCGCACTGCCAGAGTGGAAAGCCCGGTTTCGACCGTGACGGGTCCGGTCGGGCAGCCGGGACAAGCACAGGCTTCGGGCCGGCAACCGGCGGAGGGAGCACCGTTCCGTCCTGCGCTTTTTGTAGAGGAGCCTCCGGAAATCAATTTGTTGAAAACGCCCAGAGACGTAGAACGATTCTGCGACGAGGTACGGCGGTCTCGTGTGCTGTCGGTCTATTCGCTGCCAGAGGACCGGGAGAAGGGGATTCCCGGTCTCGTAGGTCTTTCAGATGGAAGAAAAGCTTACCTGGCCGGGAACGAAGTCGTGCTCCCCGACTCTCTCCGAACTTTGCTGGAAGACGCCTCGATTCGAAAGGTCGGCCACGATATAAAGTGGCTGTACGTGCTGGCCATGAAGCGGGGCTTCGAGATCCGGGGCGGAGTGTTCGATACGCAGGTTGCCATGTACCTCCTGGATCCCACGAGGACGACTTACAAGATCGGTGACTTCTCCGCCCACGAAATCTCGCTGGAGGTCCCGCCGTCCCGTTACGAGTGGCCGAAGGCGGAGAGGGATAGTCGCGACGCGGTTTCTTCTCACAGAGCTCACCTGGCTTGCGGCGCGGTTGCCTCGGCGCTTCTCGTAGACAGACTGCAGCAGCGGCTGTCGGACGATGGGCTCCATGAGCTCGCGGTCGAAATCGAATTTCCCCTCATCGAGGTCCTGGCGGCGATGGAGGTTGCGGGGATATGCGTGGACCTCCAGACCGGTAGAGATCTAGCGAAGGAATTCGAGAGCAGAATAAGGGATGTCGAGGAAACCATCTACCGCTTGGCGGGTAAGAGGTTCAACATAGGTTCTCCCAAGCAGCTCCAGGAGGTCCTGTTCGAAGATTTAAAGCTCCCACCGGTGAAAAAGACCAAGACGGGATACTCCACCGATGCGGAGGTTTTAGAGGAACTGTCGCAGCACCACGAGATCGCCGAAAGGATACTGGAATACCGGCAGTACCAGAAGCTTAAATCCACTTACCTTGACATCCTGCCCGACGTGGTGGGCGAGGACGGAAGGATTCATTCCACTTTCCACCAGACGGTCACCGCCACCGGCAGGCTTTCCAGTTCGGAACCGAATCTTCAGAACATCCCGGTCAGGGGCGATCTGGGGAAGACGATAAGGAAGATATTCAGGGCAGAGCCGGGGTACGTTCTCCTTTCCGCAGATTACTCGCAGATCGAGCTCAGAGTGCTGGCCCACGTATCGGGCGACCCGTCCCTCATCGACGCTTTTCGCCGGAAGGAGGACATCCACAGGCGAACCGCTTCGGAGATTTTCGGGGTGCCGCTGGAGGATGTGACGCCCGAGCTCCGCTCCAGAGCCAAGGCGGTAAACTTCGGCGTCGTCTACGGGATATCCGATTACGGCCTGGCGAAGCAGACCGGCGTGAGCAGGGAGGAGGCCCGCCACTTTATCGATGCCTACTTCCGCCGTTACCCCATGGTCAAAAAGTACATGGATGAGGCGATCGAAAAGGCAAGAACAGACGGGTACGTGACGACCATTTTCGGACGCCGGCGGCCGATTCCCGATATCAACGCGAAGAACAGAGCTGTCAGGGGATTTGCGGAGCGCACTGCCATCAACACCCCCATACAGGGTTCCGCAGCGGACATCATCAAACTGGCGATGGTGAGGATATTCGGGCGGCTCCGGAAGGAAGGGCTCAGGTCGAAGATGATCCTCCAGGTCCATGACGAGCTCATCTTCGAAATGCCCCCGGACGAGCAGGATGTTATGGAAAAGCTGGTTCGGGAGGAGATGGAGAACGTCAGGGAACTCTCGGTTCCTCTCGAGGTGGACATAGGAGTCGGGCAGACGTGGTACGAGGTATGATCGTAACTGAAGGTGCCGGGTTGGCCAGTTTGAGATGCTTTCCGGCCGGAGGGTCCAAGATTGACAGGTTTCCTGGCTGAAAAGGTGCTAAAGTGACAGGGTTGCCCCGACAAACCGGGGGCGGAAGGACGACATGAAATACTCGGGTCTGTATGTTATAGGTTTGACCGGCGGCATAGCCAGCGGGAAGAGCACCGTGTCGAGGATGCTCCGGGAGCTGGGAGCGGTCATCATCGACGCCGACGAAGTGAGCCGAGAGGTTGTTTCGCCAGGTACGGTCGGGTGGCGCCGGGTCGTCGACGCCTTCGGTCCGGGTATTCTCAGGCCAGACGGGACCATCAACAGGCGAAAACTAGGCGGTATGGTATTCGGAGATAAAGAAGCGCTTGACAAGCTCGATTCCATTATCCATCCGCTGGTCATGGCCAGGGTGGAAGAGACGCTCGCGGAACTTTCGAGGGAATCCGTAGAGGGGAAGGAAGGTACAGGGGAGCAGGAGAACGCGGTAGGGATGGAAGGCGTGGCGCAGCAGGAAGGCATGGTAAAGATGGAAGACGCGGGGGAGAAAAGAAGCGCGGGAGAGGGACAGGTCGAGCGTTCCAGGAAGAAGCTGAACGTGAAGGTAGTCGTGCTGGATGCCCCTCTCCTATTTGAGGTTGGTGCGGACAAGCTTGTTGATGAGGTATGGGTCGTGTCAGTGGACCCCGAAACCCAAATGGAGAGGCTCATCAGGCGGAACGGGTACTCGAAAACTGAGGCGCTCTCGAGAATATCGTCGCAAATGCCGTTGCCGGAAAAAGAGAGATTGTCGGATGTGGTGATAGATAACCGGGGGGACCCGGAGTCTACCAGGAAACAGGTACTGGCGCTGTGGCAGGAAGTCCGGCGAAAAATCCGGCGGATCGCGATGCAGTAGGCAAGAGCGCTCCCGGGAACAACACGGGGGAGGAAACGGAGCAAATGAGCGAAGACAAAATGATGGAAACCGGGATATTCGTCAACCTTAATGAGGCCGGCCTAGCAAAAGCTCTTCAAAACGGCCGGGTTTCGGTTATCGATTTCTGGGCGCCCTGGTGCAGACCGTGTAAAGCGATGGGCGCGGTTTTGGACCGGGTGGCACCGGAATTTGCAGAGAGGATTTCCTTTTTCAAAGTGAATGTGGATGCCGAGCCGTCGCTGGCATTGAGATTCGGCATCACAGCGATTCCGACCCTTCTCGCGTTTAAAGGTCCCGCGCTGCTTGGCCGTTACGAGGGGAAGATCGCGGACAGAGACGTCGTTACCTGGCTTGAAAGTCTTCTTAATGGATGAGACTGCCGGGCGGCTCCGCGGTCGCCCAAAAGCTCCCACTGTACAGGCTTCAACGAGTCCTGAGGAAGGTACGGCCTTATTACCTGCGGTAGTGCTACCCCCGCTCAAGTAGCGCTTTGTACCGAGGTCGATGACCCCGAGAATATGGCCACAGGCATGCAGGGGTTCCGGTGTTTCAAGCGTTAAGTATTTGTGGAAGCGGGCAGAGGAGGGGTTGGCCGTCGACCGCGAGTCACAGATGGTGGAGAGAGCGAAGAGCGGAGACACCCGGGCTTTCGGTGAGATAGTCGAAACTTACAAAGGGTATCTCTTTGCCGTCATTTTGCCGGTGACCCGCGATCCGGTGGCCGCCGAAGATGTGCTTCAGGAGACGTTTCTCAAGATCTACCTGTCCTTACCTGAATTCAAAGGAGGGAATCTCAGGGCATGGATGGCGCGAATAGCGGTAAACAAGGCTATCGACTGGCGCAGGAGGACCGCCCGGATGAGGGCGATGGAGAGCCCTACCGGCGTGCCGGAAGGGGCAGGTTGGTCACGGCGGCAAGGACTTACCGGTGTGGTGCACGATGGGGATCGTTGCCATCCGAGCCCTTCAGGTGCCGCGCCCGCCGGCGACTGTCCCTCCGCCGAAGACGAGTTTATGAGGCAACTCGGGATGGAGTGGATTGCGGGAGCTGTTGCGGCGTTGCCTCCGGTCTACCGGCGAACCTTTCTCTTGTGCTACGCAGGCGGATACGATTACGAGTCCATCGCCAAGCGCGAAGGCGTTAGCGTCAAGACGGTGGAGTCCAGGTTGTACCGGGCGCGGAAAATGCTCAAGGAGGCCCTGAGGAGGCATGATTCCGAATATGCGCAGGGTAAATAAGCCTGGCTCGAACGTGACTGGCTCCAATGTGCCTGGCCCAAATGTGCCTGAGCATTACTCTTCCCAACAGTGGGCCGCTTTTAAGAAAGGCCTTGTCGTGGGGAATCTGAGACAGGAGATGGAAGAGCATCTTTCCACGTGTGACGTCTGCCTGGAGACTTATCTTGCCACGGTGGACGTTCGGGACGTGGAACTGGCTGAGGTGACGCTGCGGCCGGACTTCGCCGAACGGGTGCTATCGGCGCTAGTGCGACAACCCGGTACAGCACAAACTCATGGCCGCCGTCATGGCTACCGCAACGGTCACCGTCAAAGAAGCCAAAACCCAATCCCCGAGCGACTTACAACCCTGCGCAACTACGCCGTGGCGGCAGCCATCACGCTCATGCTTCTTGCAGGTGGATGGTTTGATGCCGTATCCCGTACCGCGCCGTCCGCCCTGCACGAGACCGGAAAGACCATAGTGCGGGTCAGTGAAGAGGTGCCGTCGGGCTGGTCGAACAAGGTCCTCGACAGGATATCGTCCTGGGTAGCCGCAGTGATGAGATAGGAGGGTGAGGTCTCAACCGCCGGCCAAGCCTGATGGGGAATCTGAAGCAGGAACCGGAGGCGGAAATAAAGGCGGCAATCTGAAAGGAGGTCTTAGGCGTTGCGTAAGAGCAGTTTTCTCACTTTCATCTTCTCGGCTGTGCCGGGGCTGGGTCACCTGTACCTCGGATTCGCGGTCCGCGGATTGACGCTGATGGGCATATTTTTCGGGTGGACGTTCCTGGTGGCTTTCTTGGAGTCAGTGGGCCACGGCGGTTTTTTGGTCCTGCTCGCGCCGCTTCCGATCCTGTGGGTGTACGGACTCTTCGACGCTCTTAGCCTGTGCGGTCGCCTGAACCGGGGGGAAGAAGTCCGGGACTGGCAGCTTTTCGGCGGGCTGCGGGAGGGTGTTCGGACCGGGCAAAAGAGCACCTTGTGGGCTCTGTTGTTCAGCGTAGTGCCGGGAGCCGGCCACATGTATCTCGGGTGGCAGGAAAGGGGCCTCGCTTTCATGGCTTCTTTCTTCGGCGCCCTGTTTCTCATGGACTGGCTGCATCTGAGCCTTTTCCTCTTTGTGCTGCCGGTGATATGGTTCTACAGCTTCTTCGATGCTTTACAGATCGCTTCGGCGATGTCCTTCAACGGAGCGCTGAACTCCGGTGTCCCCGGTTTTGGCCCGCTCGAGGCGGGGGAAACCCCGGTGCCGGCTGAGTCCGGCAGGGTGCCGTGGTGGATGCCGGGTGAAAGAAACTATCCTGAAGATGCGAGTCCCCTCGCATGGGTTGCCGCTCATCAGAAGTGGGTGGGCGTGGCCCTCATCGTCCTAGGTTGTATAGCGCTGTTCGATCGTCTTGTGGTTCCTCTCCTTGACTACCGGCTCGTATCCCTGCTGAAGACCGTCATTGCAGCGGGGTTTCTCATCGGCGCCGGGCTGCGTCTTGTGTTTGGGAAGCCGGTTGGGAGGCCGGCTAGAGGGTCTCTCGAGGTTCCTGACCATGCGCGGTCTGGCACCGGTAAATCTTCGGGCGAACAAACTCACCGGACTGAAGGCGACAATGCTGGGAGCGGCCTGGAATCCCGGAAATCCATTATCGAGGAGGATGAGTAGCTATGCGACAGTGGCGGGTCGGATCCATTTCGATGGGACTTGCGCTTATACTATTTGGCGTCCTCATTATGGTAGGGCAAATACGGGGATGGGGGACGTCTCTGGAAATCGCGGTTCGGTGGTGGCCTCTTGTTCTGATCCTCGTCGGCATTGAAGTCCTCGTGGCCAGCGCTTTGGCGGGGCAAGACAAGGCCTTCATCAGGTACGACTGGTTCGGAGTGCTGGTGACTTTGTTCATCGTCTTGTGCAGTGCCGGACTTTACACGCTGACGGCCGCGGGAGTGTTGCCGGCCGTTCAAAGTGCTCTGGCCTCTGCGGTTTACTCGGTGGAACTTCCGGAAGAATCCATTCGCGTAGATGGGGATGTATCGAAAGTGGTCGTGACGGCTGAGGACGGCGAGGTCGAGATCCGGGCTGCGGTTCAGGAAGAGCCCGGCCTGATGGTCATATTCGGGGACGGGCGCGTTTCGGCATCTTCGGAAGAAGAGGCGATGAACTGGGCGAAGGGGGCTCGAGTAGTGACCCGCAAGCACGGTACGGCTCTTTACGTGTCCCTGAAACCTCCGGCCCGCCGCCACGGCCTGGGACACGTGACCGCCGAGCACAGGTGGGTTATCCTGGCGCCGCCCGACCGTGCCATCGAGTTTTCTTCTCTTGGAACTACGCGGGTGGTAGCACGGGGCCTCAAGGCCAGCTGGACCGTAAAGGCCCGCGGACCGGTTGCGGTTGACCTGAGCCCGTCCGACGACGTCAGGGTTTTGGCCAGCACGGTGTCACCGGATCTGATCTCGGGCAATGTTGCGTGGAGTACGGTGGAGGGCTACGAGGAACCGGGGGACCCCGCTATGAACTGGCCCGGCAAAGCAGCGAAAACCGCGACCCTGGGAAACGGCCGCCAGGTCCTGCGGATTGATACTTTGGCGGAGGTCTGCATCACCGTAAGTGACTAGGATGGGTTTGACGCTAAAGCGCTAAAACGTTACATTGATGTAGAAAGTCGGTCAAGGGTAGACGAGGACCGCGACAGCAAACCCCGTAGGTCCATAGGTTTATTTACAGACTTTGGAGGATGAGCTTGCCGGTGGCCCGACCTACAGTATACATAACCAGGAAAATCCCCGACCCCGCTATTGCGCTCCTCACGGAGAGCCTCGATGTCTCTGTGTGGCCCGAGGAGGATGAGGCGGTTCCCAGGGATGTGCTTATCCGGGAAGTTAAAGGGGTTGACGGGCTCCTCTGCGTTCTCACGGAGAAGGTGGACCGCGAGCTGCTGGACGCGGCCCCGCGCCTTAAAATCGTCGCCAACATGGCGGTCGGATACGACAACATAGACGTGGGTTCTTGCACGAAGCGGGGGATACTGGTCACGAACACCCCGGACGTCCTCACGGATGCTACGGCGGACCTGGCGTTTGCGCTTCTTCTCGCCACGGCGCGCAGGCTTCCCGAGGCCAGGGACTTCCTATTGAAAGGGCAGTGGAAGACGTGGTCGCCGATGCTGCTTACGGGAAAGGAAGTTCACGGCGCTACCCTGGGGATCGTGGGGATGGGCCGGATCGGGCAGGCTGTTGCCAAGAGGGCCCGGGGCTTCGATATGAAGGTGCTGTATTACTCGAAAAGGCGGAACCCCCAGGTCGAAGAGGAGATCGGGGCGCGCTACGTGGACAAGGAGACCCTTCTCCGCGAGTCCGATTACGTATCGCTTCATCTTCCTCTTACGCCGGAAACCAGGGGCTTCATCGGGGAGCGGGAGCTTCGGATGATGAAACCCACTGCCGTGCTAATCAACACGGCGAGGGGAGCGGTTGTCGATGAACGAGCTCTCTGCAAAGCGCTGATGGAAGGGTGGATTTGGGCGGCAGGTCTCGATGTTTTCGAGGTTGAGCCGCTTCCCGTGGACAGCCCGCTTCGTACCCTTCCCAACGTGGTGCTTTTGCCTCACATCGGCAGCGCCACCGTAAAGACCAGGACGGATATGGCACTCCTTGCCGCCCGGAATATCCGGGACTACCTCGTCACAGGCCGGGTTCATACGCCGGTGAATCCGGAGGTGATTCAGCGATACTGAGGCTTGGAGATGCCTTTGTTCTCCGCCGCCGGCTACGGGAGTGGCCCCCTGCGCCACGGGGCCAGTATACAGATGCACCTTGTTGGTAACGACCACTCACCGTATCAACGTTTTCCTCGATAGACCTCGATCCTGTCGCCTTCGGGTATGAACCGCGTGTGTACTACGGCGATCCGTTCCATGGTGGACGAAGGGTCGAGGTAAAACCCGACGCCAACGGATTCGGTCCAGGGAGCTGACATGGAATCATGGTGGACGACCTTGCCCTGCGCATCCTTGTAAACCAGGGTCAAGCGCTCATTCGGATTATCCCGGGGTCCGGTGATCAAGAACTCCACATTGATTTTGTCTCCCTTGTCAGTAACGGTCCTGGTGAAATCCTCGACGAAGATCTCCACACCTGCGACGGTAACCTTGGCGCCCTTTTCGGGTTTGAGGTCTGCCAAGGTATCCTCCGTCCTGGTAGGTTGAAAGAAGACGGAGAAGCTGCCACCGCTTACCGGTTCAAAGAACCACCGGTAGATCCACGCACCGGTTTGCGATGGTTTGCCGAGAGCAAAATGGTGATGAAGCACTTTTCCGTCACTGGTTTGGATAGTCCATGGGTGGGACGGGAACAGGAGTTTCTCTGGAGGGAGAGGGGTATGTTCGCCGCTGGCCGAGCTCACAGTACACTCGATGACCGTTTGAGTGGGAGCAAGAGTGATGTAATCGGCACGGACCCGCATATCGCCCGAAACCATCTCCCGCCCGATAGCTATTTTTTTCACGGAGGTGTCGGGAAACACCCGGACGGGAAAGTCTGCTTTCCACGTAACACCCGGTTTATCCCTGCACGTCATCACAAGCGTCAACGTCTCTCCCCAAAACGTGCGGTCTACCGGGCCCACGGTGATGCTTCCCAGTATCGAGGAGATGGACGACCGGCTTCCTGAATAGCCGGTTTCTCCGTCCCGTACGGGGGAGAGGTTGTGGACGCGGAAGCAAGGCTCGAGAGGTTTTCCCCCATTTAATACCTTGAAGTCAAGAAGAGGTTGCTTCTCCGCATCTGATGGCTCAGGAGGCAGAGTCCCTTTCCCAGATTGACCCTGAACCGGAGCCACATCGTCGCCCCCGCTCTGTACCCATTCCTCGGTCAGGATGGCTTTGGCTTCTTCTGTTTCTCCGGTCACGCTGAACACGATCACCGTTTGCGTCGGGTCAGAACACGCCGATATAACCCGAAGGGTTATCCCCTCCCGCGTATCCTTCTTGTCCAACTGGGCGATGAGTCCCAGCTGGTAAGCCACGTCGAGGTGCCACTGTTGGAGAAGTGCAGTGTAACCCGCTCCGAGAATGGGGACCGAGGCCAGTGCCTCTGCCAGCGCCGGGATCTTAAAGCTTGCGACGGAGACAATTAGCGCAAGACAAGCAACCAAAGCTGCCCCCGCTCGAACAATCCTGGTCCGGGCCGGTATTGAGTGGGGAACATCTTTGTCGCTCAGTATTTCCAAGACACTTCTTTTCGGACGGAGGCCCGAAAGCCCCTTTTCCATCAAGTGTTCCATTGCCATGGTTTCTTCGACGCTCATCTCAATCTCCCGGTTCATACCCATCATCCTCCATCATCCGTTTCAGGGCTTGAACTCCGGCGTACACGCGGGTTTTAGCTGTTCCCAGGGGTATCCGGGCGATTTCCGCTACAGTTTTCAAAGGTAACCCCATCCAAAAACGCAAAACCAAGGCCTCCCTCTGCTCAATGGGAAGACGGCGTATATACTGGCGCACCGCGGCACCATCATCCGAGAATGCTTCACGGTTGCCGCGTTCACCGTTGTCCTGGAAAACTGCGCCGGTAACGAGGTCATCAGGGCGCTCCCTGCGAGTCCGGCGAAGGGAGCTTCTAGCTTCGTTAAGGACTATCCGGGTCAACCAGGTTTTAAAAGCTTCCGGGGTTCTCAGGCGCCGGATTTCCCGCCATGCCTTAAAGATTGCGGTCTGCCACACGTCTTCTGCATCGTGCCTGTTGCCGACGATGGAATAAGCTAGACCGTAGAGTTTATCTTCAAGAACCGAGACGCAGGCGGCAAAAGCTTCTTTGTCGCCTTTCATCGCCCGTTTCACCGCAGGTGTTTCCAGCACAAAGCTTTCGGCATGGGCAAGGTCAGTGCTGCTGTCTGGGCACTTAGTCACTTCTGGTATCTACTCCTTGGTGCGATTTCGTCCTGCGCCGCGGTACGTGGCTGGGCGACTACCTGGCCGCCCTGTCACCATCCAACCTTCGCGCGGTTTCGCTTTATGCCTGGACCGACCGCGTCGTGTCCCGCCGCATGCCTTCGGGAGATCTCCCTTCACCAATATAGACTCATGGGATTCCGGGAAAGTTTGCTGGCTTAAAGTCTAAAGAGCGTTCCTGCAACCGGTGATGACTTGGGTACCGCCTGGATTCGTTTTGATGCCAGGGCAGGCAACCTAGCTGAGCGGACCACCCCGGCGGCTTTCGAGATCTCCGGTACACAGGTCTAAATTGCCTCAAATACCGGCCTTCGTCCCTCGAAATGGGCGACGTACCTGAACCCCGATTCCTTGAGAAGCTCGACGAACTCATCAAACCCGTAACCGACGTAATCCGGGCCGTGAGAATCGGAGCCGAGACAGATTATTTCGCCGCCGAGTTCCCTGTACCGTTTCAGTATGTTGATGTCGAAACCGGCGCTGCAACCGCCGCCGGCGCTACTACCACCGCCTGCCCTGCCGCCATTGTTTTTCCTGTATGACGCCGTATTCACCTCGAGACCCCGGCCGGTGGAGATGAGCTTTTTAAATATGGCATCGAACAGGTCTGCGTGGTCAGCGTATTTCATAGACCTGTCAGGATAAGGGGCATACCTGATGATGTAGTCGAAATGCCCTGCAGCATCGAAATCGGGGAAACGTTCGACTGCGAACAGGACCTCCTCAAGGTACCGGCCGTAAGCCTGCTGTTTCGTTTTACCCTGATAGTACGAACCGAGGTATGGATCGATCCCTTCGATAATATGGACTGAAGCCAGAACGTAGTCAAACGTATAGCTTTGAACCAGATTAAGGATTCTGTCGACTACATGGGGCTGTATCCCGACCTCCACGCCCTTCAGGACTTTAAGAGCGGGTGCATACCTGGCTGATACTCTACTGATATAGTTGAGATAAGCACCGAAATCTATGCCGCTGGACTCGGTGTACCCGGGGAAGTCATAATCCACATGGTCAGTGATGATTATCCCATCAAGACCCTTCCGTATGGCCGCTTCGCAGAGAAGCTCAGGAGAACCACGGCTGTCCTTGGAAAAAAAGCTGTGAGTGTGCGAATCAAACATTCATAAAGCCTCCTGTTGTCCTGGTCATGAGATGCGCCCCGCACGGGTCCTATTTTACCATTTGTCGTGCCGGGAGCATGCTGGTCTTTCGATCGCACCGGCTTCCGGTCCTTGGCATCTCCTGGAAGCCTTCCCGGTTCAATCACTTCGTTCGTCCGGCAGACTGTTCACCGCACTGCCGGTGCCAACGAGGTTTGCACTGAACCGGCAATGAAGATGTTCTACCCGTAGCCGGAAGGTACGGTCCGGCCGGCGTCGAATGTCTACGCAAACGAAATGATTGCCCTGGAGTGCGTGTCACAAGTCGCGTATGTAGCAGGAATTATACAGGACTTATCAAAGAAAGGATGAACCGGGAATGCTTAAATGGACTGACGATCTGTCGACGGGTATCGGGCTTATCGATGATCAGCATAAGGAGCTGTTTAACAGGGTCAATGACTTGCTTTTCGCCATGAAACAGGGCAAAGGAAAAGACCAGCTCGCCGGGCTTCTTGGTTTTCTCTCTGACTACGTAGTGACTCACTTCGGCACCGAGGAAAAGTTCATGCAAGATCATGACTATCCGGAAGCGCCCGCTCATAAAACAGAACACACGTCGTTTGTGAGGAATTTTACGGATCTCCGAAAGAAATTTGACCAGGAAGGTCCGGGTTCCCTTCTCGCCATCGAATCGCAGCGCCTTCTCGTAGACTGGTGGTACAACCACATAGCCAAGTCCGATAAAGCTCTCGGGGTCTTCTTGAAATCGAAGGGCGCGTAGCCTCAATCTGGACCGTAGATACGCCAAGGAGATGATGAATTTGGGACAAGTTCTCGAAAAATCCGGTAGAATCATTGATCTGCGCTCCGATACCGTCACAAAACCTACCCCCGAAATGAGGGAGGCCATGTTTCGGGCGGAAGTCGGCGACGACGTGTACGGAGAGGACCCCACCGTAAACCGCCTGGAGGAACTGGGCGCGTCGATGGTGGGCTTCGAAGCGGCCGTGTTCGTGCCTTCAGGCACCATGGGTAACCAGGTCTGCATAATGAGCCATACTCAACGCGGCGACGAAATCATCATGGAATCCATGGCCCACATATGCACGTACGAGGTGGGAGCTCCCGCCGTGCTGTCGGGGGTTCAGATCAGAACCATCAAAGGAACGTATGGCGTCATGGATCCGGCCGAAGTGGAAGAGGCCATCCGCAAGCCCAACATCCATTTCCCCAGGACGTCGCTGATATGTCTGGAGAACACCCACAACCGTTCGGGAGGCTGCGTCATTCCCATCGAGAATATGAAAGCGATCTACGAGATAGCTTCGAGGTACGGGGTGAAGGTTCACCTTGACGGCGCCCGGGTTTTCAACGCCGCCGTGGCGCTGGGGGTAGACGTCAAAGAGATTACCAGATACTGCGATTCGGTTCAGTTCTGCCTGTCTAAGGGGCTTTCCGCACCCGTAGGTTCACTTGTGGCGGGGAGCAAAGAGTTCATAGAGCGGGCCAGGAAGGCCCGGAAACTATTGGGCGGTGGGATGCGTCAGGCGGGCATAATCGCGGCGGCGGGGATAGTCGCGCTTACGAAAATGGTAGGTAGGCTAAAAGAGGACCACGAAAACGCAAGGATCCTGGCGGAGAGATTGTGCCAGGTGCCGGGTCTTTACATCGACATGAAAACGGTGCAGACGAACATGGTAGTCGTGGGGACCCGGGGTCTGGGCGTGGACGGGCCTGATTTCGTTGCGGCCCTGAAAAAGCGCGGGGTTCTTTGCAATGCCGATCTTCCTCACAGGGTGAGGCTGGTGACCCACCGGGAAATCAGCCGCGACGACGTGGAGGAAGCTGCTCGTATCATTGGCGAGGTCGCAGCCCAGTTGCGAGAAGAGAGAAGCAGTTAAACCGCCTCGCCGGTGACGCATCCGAAGAGCTCCGGTCGAGCCATGGGGAGGTCTTAGTCCTTTGGAAGACGAACGCAGCCGGCAGCAAGGGTTATGGCCCAACGAGGGGCTCGAGCGGGATGACGCTGCGTCCGGAGCTGCAGGTGTGAGGGCGGGGCTGCCTGGCCCGCAAGGCCTTCGAAGCAAGGCTGAGCCTCTCGCAGCTCGCATGGCGCCCAGGGACTTTTCGGAATTCTTCGGCCAGGAAGAGCTGGTCGGCGAGGGCAGGGCGCTCCGGAGGGCCATCGAGGAAGATAGGATAAGCTCGATGATCTTCTGGGGTCCGCCGGGCACCGGCAAGACCGCACTGGGGAGGCTCATCGCGAGCATGACCCGGAGCAGGTTCGTCGAGCTGTCGGCGGTGACTGCGGGGGTGGCGGATGTCCGCAAAGCCACCGAGGAAGCTGCCTTGTGGAAGTCCAGGGGCAAGCGGACGATCCTGTTCATCGACGAAATCCACCGTTTCAATAAAGCTCAGCAAGATGTCCTCTTACCCCATGTGGAGAAGGGAACTTTCATTTTAATAGGCGCTACCACCGAGAACCCGTTTTTCGCCGTGAATCCCGCCCTCATATCTCGCTCGAGGATATTCCGGTTTCAATCCCTTAAGGACCAGGACATCGAAGCTATACTAAAGCGGGCGATCGCCGACGGGGATAGGGGCTACGGGCACCTGGCCTTGGACATCGAGGATGGGGTCATCGAGCACATCATCCGGTTTGCCAAAGGGGATGCCAGAATCGCCCTGAATACGCTCGAGGCGTTGGTGGACGCGGGGGAGAGGGTAAGGGTTGAGGAAGGGCTTGTAGGCAGCCAAAGCGCCGAAGCCGGGGCAGGGATGACCGGAGCGCGAACGCCGGCGGAGGAGAAGATCCGGATCACGCTGAAAACGGCGGAGGATGTGACGCAAACCGCGCCCCTGCTCTACGACCGGGCCGGTGATCAGCACTACGATATCATATCGGCGTACATCAAGAGCATAAGGGGGTCTGACCCCGATGCTGCCGTATACTGGCTGGCGCGGATGCTGAAGGGCGGGGAGGATCCCAGGTTCATTGCTCGAAGGCTTGTCATCGCCGCGGCCGAAGACATCGGGAACGCCGATCCGATGGCTCTGGTGCTCGCGGAGGCCGCACTTCGCACGGTGGAACACGTGGGGATGCCGGAGGCGCGCATACCGCTGGCACAGGCGACGCTTTACCTGGCCTGCGCCCCCAAATCCAACGCCTCGTATCTTGCGATAGATAAAGCCATGAAGGACGTGGAGGAAAAACCCGCATACCCGGTGCCGCCCCACTTGAGGGGGACCGGCTATTACGGGGCAGAAAAGCTTGGTCACGGAGCGGGCTATCTCTACCCCCACGAGTTTCCCGGTCATCACGTAGCGCAGCAATATCTTCCTCAGGAGCTGGAAGGCACCAGGTACTACGAGCCCGACCCGCAAGGGTTTGAGAAGACCTTGAGAGAAAGGTTGGACGAGCTCCGGTCCAAGGCGAAACGATGATACTGAGGGCCGAAGCGTCTCTGCAGGGAAGCCAGTACCGTTCGTCGCTGACAGGTCTGGGTTGGAGTCGTTTGCGCCTAAACCCGCCTCACTTTGATACCACGGGGGCTTCTGGTCTGCAGCCGTGCTGTAGCCATGACTGTGAGGGTACTGCGCGACTTATGATTCCTCCCTTTTTCGGGAAGGATCGTCTTCGGGGGTCGGTTGTATTGAGGTGTCCCAAGTGCGGGAGCCGGTCCACGGGACGGATCGGCCAAGACCAGTTTTACTGCTGGGACTGCAACGTCGAATTTCACGTGCAGGGGAGTTTCGTACGGATCTATTCCATCGATCCCGAAGGTGCCGCCGTCCTTGAGTCGGTCAGATCGCCCAACGAGACGGAACTGGGTTCTATCCGTGATAACACTGTACACAGTTTTCAGAGAGGAACGAAATCGTAGTTCCAGGCTCGACCCGGAGGGGGAATCGCAGTGACCAGGAAGACATTCTGGAACGGCGTCTTAATCGGCGCTTCTATCGGGCTAGCCACGGGGGTTGCCCTGTTCTTCCGGTCGATGATGAGGCCAAAGCCATCTGCTATGGAGAAGGCCAAAACCATGGTGGCCAGAAGAGCCAGAGAGGCCAGGGAAACATTCAGGCGTGCGGCCGCGACCGCCGGAAGAGTGGCGAAGTTTGCCCGGCAATGACGGACCGCCCCGGAACCCGGGTTTGTGAGATTGGCCGCGTCGTTGTGACCGGGTGAGAGCGAGCAGGGCGGAAGGCGACCGGAGAGCAATGGGGAAGAAAGTGCTACGAATCGTCCTCGCCCTGGCGGGCGTTTTCCTTTTCGTGTTCCTCGCGAGGCCCGTCATATTGCCGTTTTTGCTCGGTGGTTTTTTGAGTTACGTCCTCGAGCCCGCAGTTAGTTACCTGTCCCGCAGCATGAAGCGGGCCCAGGCGATCCTCCTGACCTACCTGATGATCGCGGTGGTGCTGGGCCTTGCGGCAGCCTACTTCGTGCCCAACTTCTTGCGGGACGTGCAGGAACTCGCCTCTGCCATTCCTCGATACAGCGAAATGCTTACCGGGCTTCTGGGACGTTTGAGAGAGAGTTTCCGGAGATACGGCGTCCCGCAGGGAGTTGAGCAGTCCTTTTTGCAGAGTTTGGACGAGCTCCGGCTTGGCGCCGAAGCTTTCGCCAGGAATATCGTGCGTAACGTCGCAGCGTCAGCCGAGACGGTGACCAAGGTACTCCTGGCGCCGGTCATCGGATACTACATCCTCAAAGATATCAACTCGTGGAGAAAAGCGGTCCTCGTCCGGCTCTCGAGACTTCCCGACCCCTACCTCGAACTTTTCCACGAAATCGATATGGTACTAGGCGGTTTTGTGCGGGGGCAGGCGGTCGTTGCTCTTACAGTCACGGTAATGGTGTGGATAGCCGCGGCTATCCTGGGTCTTAACTACGGAGCAGTCCTGGGTGTCGTCGCGGGGCTCGGCGAGTTCATACCGTATTTCGGACCCATCGCAGCTGCCATCCCCATGATCGTCGTGGGGCTCACAAAATCCCCCATCACCGCAGTAAAAACTCTCATCGCCGTACTCTTCATTCAGCAAATCGATGCGACGCTCATCGTGCCGAGGGTGACAGGGAGACGGGTAGGTCTTCATCCTCTGGCGGTCATTACAGCCCTTCTCATCGGCGGCCATTACTTCGGATTTTGGGGCTTCTTCCTGGCGGTGCCCGGTGCGGGGATTCTCCGCGCCGTACTGAGGTTTTTGGGCAAGATGATGGAACTGTCGAGGAAAAGGCTGGAAGCGTGAGCTCTCCTCCCGGGCGCGGACCCCGAAGGTGTGGCAGAAATGACCAACCATGCAGGAACATGCGCCTTTTTTAGCGAACATATCCTTCGTTGCCAACAAGGCTGAGTCTTGGGGTCAGCTTTTTGGGTTCTGGCAGGACATTCTAACACCTAAATGTAACTGCCGCAGCGAGTTTACACGGTACGGCGTTGGAGAGAGGATCAAAGTTAGTTCAAAGCTGTATGGGCAGATACCACGGTACGTGATCCTTGAGACCAAGTTGGAAAAGGGAACAGAATAAGTTGAAAGGCCGGGACCGTTATGGTGGAAAAGCGTCTGGACGACGGATTTCAACAGCAGGACGACTACTCCGATGGTGATGGACCGGCAGCGAGAGTTTTACCTAGCGAGACCGGTGCCGGCGAGTTCCCCGCGGAAACCGGTCGGGACGACTGGCTCGCGCTCCACCGGGCTCTCCTCGCTGGCAACAAAGTGGCCCGGTCCTTAGTAGCAGAGCGATACATGGAATACGTGAAACGCGTATTGAAAAGCCTTAAGCGCGAAGTAGACGACGAACTCCTCACAGATGCCACGACGGACGCACTTATGAATTACCTCCTGCACCCCGAGCGCTTTGACGCTTCTAAGAGGAGCTTACCTTCGTATCTGGTCATGTCGGCGAAGGGCGACCTCCTTAACCTCCTTGAAAAAGGCGGCAATCGACGCCGGAGAGAGATTCTAGACCACGATCGTGAATTTGAGACGAACGGTCGGAAAGATCTTTACGAAGGAGCAGATACGGAGCTCTGGGACGAAATTGAACGGAACTTCTCTGCGGATGATTTGGCTGCGATAAGGATGATGCTGGCTGGCATCAAATCGTACTCGGAGTATGCGAGAATATGGACTATAGACTGCTCCGACCCTTTGGATATGCGTAGAGAAGTCAAGCGGAGGAAGACGATGCTCAAGCGAAAGCTCGCCCGAATATATGCGAAATGGAAGGGGAGCTCCGATGGGTAACCCCTCGGGGGAAACGATAAGTCTCATGAAGGCTCTCGTTGAAAAAGCTCAGCAGGAACCGTCTTTCATGGCCTACGCACTTCGCCGGTACATGGAGATCCAGCGCATTACGGAACAACAGCTTGAAGAGTATCTCGGATGCTCCGGCGTGAGCTTTCTCCGGTTGGCGTTATGCGGGCGGCCGGAGGTCGGAACCTCAGAGTTCAAAAGGGACGTCCGCGATTGCGCTCTGTACACAGGTGCCCGTGAGACTGCCCTGGCCAACTTGCTTAATGTGGTTGCGTACTGGGACCGAGTAGCTGCAGGTGGGGCCGTGGCGGCGAGGGCTGCCGATGTCGCCGACCCAAAACGGACCAATTAGGCTGGAAACAGTGGGAACCGTGGGAAGTTTGCTAACGCCGAAGGTATGACTACCTACCGGGAGGCGCCTTAATGGAGAGCTTCAAATGGCACGAGCTCGGACAGACGTACGAGGAGATAGCCGAAGCTTTCTGGCGTCTTTCCGGCCTCCCCGAGACCTTCCCGAGAGACATCTTCACCGCATGCGTCTGGACCTTGCCCGTAGGTGTGATGTGGATTTCGGGCTTGACTGGCTCCGCGGTTGCCGCGTACCTTCCTTCGAGCCGGAACGCGGAGCAGCTCGACCAATACGCGTTCTGTCCGCTTTACGGCTGTCTCGTGGCGTCAAAAGGTGCAGGCATAATCTTTCTTGAGAAAGATCTACCCGAGAACGAGACCTCATTTACGATCGCCCACGAGATTTCGCACTTCCTCCTGGATTACCTCATCCCTCGTGAGCGGGCGTTATCGAAGATGGGTGAGAGAATACGGCCGGTGCTCGACGGCGAGCGAGCACCAGACATTGAGGAACGCGTCGATGCCCTCTTATGCGGAATTCCTCTCGGCACGTACGTTAACGCCACGCCTCGTGAGCGCATTTTGTGCTCCGAAGACAGAGCGGATATGCTGGCCCTAGAGCTCTTGGCACCTGCCCGGCGCGTCCTTCAGGAGGCGTTAGGACAAGCGATTGATGGTGTGCCGGACGGGGGCGGAGGCGCGTTTTACCGGCCAAACGGAAAAACCATTTCTACTGTGGTTTCGGCAAACGCTTCAGGCGCCGGTATCGCAAGCGTTCTGGTGACCAAATATGGACTGCCCGCGGGTGTAGCGCGGTGGTACGCGGGTTATCTCAAAACCAGATTGCGACGGTGCGGTTGTCGTGGAAGCTTCAGAGAATGGCTTGAAGGGACTAGCTCCACAAAAGGAGCGGACATATTGTAGTTAGCTCCGGGATAACGCTTGCGCCTAAAGTGAAGTTGCCTTGGGTAAACGAGGGCAATACCATATGGCAGCTTTAGCGTCTTTTGAGGACTTGCGGCATGGGCACAGTCGCCGTGGGCGAGCGACGGGAGGTATGAGTATGGCCCAGCGGAAGGGTGAACTTCCGGCTTCGAGCGCCGGTGTTCTTGACGGCGACATCGTCCACGTAGAACCCGTAGAACCGGACGAGTCGACCCTTGCAGGCGCGGACGTGCCTCTTGGGGCGGTAACGGCCCAAGCTTATGCGGACGCTTTCGGCGAGGATGTGAACGCTACCCTGAACCTGGATACATGGTCCACCGGGTTCGACCTGGGGGCGCTCTACGAAAGACTGGAGAGGGAAGTCCGCGATGCGGTAGAGCAAGAGCGCAGGACGAGACGTCAAGTCCGCGAACTCGTCTTTCCCAGGCTCGCCGAAAGGCCGGGCGCACCCGCCAGCGCCGGGGTGTACAAAGTTCCGCTGGACCGGCTGGAAATGTGTCACAAAAAAGTCCTGTTTCCCGGCAGGGTGGAGGCGTGCGACGGCATCACCGTGGCTCACGAGGGGCTATCCCTGGATGTCGTGGAAGTTGGGGTATGCCTCGTTTCGTACAGGGGAGACCAGGGCAGCTGGGTGCACCGGCTCTTCCGGCGCGACTTGAGGTTCAGGCCGGGCGACGCAGTGCAAGAGGCCATGACCCTTCTCGAACGAAGGCTTTCCGGGGAATCCGATGCCCTGCAACGCGGCCTTTCCGACCTGGCCCGGAGGGGGATCATGGCCTTCGCCGAAAGGGCCATACTCGTGGACCGGTCGACGGCGGAATGGCGGATGGGTCACGGCCCTGTGATTCCGGTTGAACTGCTGACCGGCTGCGGGAGCCCGGAGCTTCTCGAGCGCTCTCTGGAATACCTGTCCCGTTTGTGCCTCGACCACAAGAAGTTTGTGTTCGTACCTTCGGGCGGGGGAATGCGCTTTCTCAGCACCATCGGTGACGCGCTCGCGCCCATGGAATACGCCATCGTGGACACTGCGGAGGGACAGATAGAGCGCATCCTCCGAGGCAGGAGATATCCACGGAGGCAAAGGGTGATGCTGGAAGATTTCGCAGCTCAGGTGGGTCCGGCCATCGTCATAGGCGTTTACAGGGTTTCGCGGTACTCGAGGTCCAGAGTGTTTTACGCACCCGCGTCGCACCCTCATGAAGCTGCGCTCATCGCAATGGCTGACTCGTCCCTCCAGGAGCACAAGGGGTTCCCGACTCTGCTCGACATCGCATCAAACATATGCAGGACCACTTTCGCCTCGGAGGTGCTCCTGGATTCTATCCGGATGGCTTATTTCGGCGCGGGGGAGATCACGTGGCCGGGTTGAACGGTGCCGGTCCGGGCGGCGGGAGAGGCGAGCACGTAAGGGTGGCCGGGTCCGTGAGTACGTCGGCTCTTTCGTGTGTGGGTGGTTGCAAGCGGGCTCGGGACCGGTATGAGGTGACAGTTATGCTGCTTACGGCGTTTTGCGTGTGGGCGCCGCCGTTACAGGCGCACTAAGCACTAGTTATGAGGTGAGGGGAATGCCGGTGAACGACAGTACCAGGGTGGGCGGAGAGATGCCGCCCGTGTTCGAAGGCCTCGAAGATGAGCAGGGCTGGGAGGAGCCGGAGGCCTACAGGGGCTCTGTGGGCCGGACCCTCTTTGACACGAAAGAAAGCCGGGACAACACGGTCTGCGTCATCCTGCCCAAGAGAGAACTTGGCAACGTCCCGTCGCAATCCCTGGTCAGGATCAAGAGCCTCGAAGACGGTAGATCTTACGTGGGGGTGGTGACGGCGGGACCCTTCGCCGAGCCGGACGGCATCAGAGGGGATACCCCGCTCATGGTTACCACCGCCGCGAGGGGTGCTACATTCCTCCCGAACTATCACGGTCGCGTCGAAGTGGAGATCCTCGGAGAAGAAAACGACGGGCATCTTACCCCACCGAGATGGAGACCCAGGCCGAACAGTCGGGTGTTCCTCCTGAAAGAGGATGAGGCGCGGAGGATCTTGAAGGCCGAAGGCGACATCGCGCTGGGTCGCTGCGTCGGTTATGAAATGACCGTTTCGGTCCCGAGCGACCGGAAGGACGTTTTGCCGAGGCACACAGCTGTCCTCGGAACCACCGGGTCGGGAAAGTCGACCACTATCGGCACCCTGGTCATGCAGGCCCAAAAGGCCGGGATGGCCGTAGTCATCCTGGACGTGGAGGGGGAGTACACGGCCATATGCGATCCTGCGACCGACCCGGGCATGCTGGCGGCGTTGAGGGCCAGAGGTCTTTCCCCCGAAGGAGTAGCTAACACGACCCTGTATCATCTTGTGGGAAGGGAGACCATGAACCCCTCACATCCAGACCGCCGGCAGTTTTGTCTCAGCTTTTCGAACCTCTCGCCATATACGGTGTGCGAAATCATGGGCCTCAGCGAGCCTCAGGAAATGAGGTTCTTTCAGGCTTACGATGTCCTCAAAGGGCTCCTGAGCTCCCTAAAGATATTCCCGCGAGGACCGGCAGACGAAGCGGCAACCTTGGAAATCGACGAAATGGAGCGGGGATATCCGGGGATGACCCTTTCGCTGTTGACGGACGTGGTGGGCGCGTTTCTCGCACAGGTGTCCAAAACCCCGGAAACTTTTAGCCCGTACAATCCCCTGCTCGAGGAGAACCGGGATGCTCTGATGGCGGCGGTGGGGGCGGTCAAAGCGGATCACCCTTCTAGCTGGCGGGCACTTTTATCAAAGCTCTGGAAAATCCACCGGACCAGAGTCTTCGACAATCCCGCAGCCGAACCCATCGATTACTCGGCCCTCACCGAGCCTGGCCGGGTGAGCATCATAGACCTATCCGATACGAACTCTCCTATCTTAAACAACCTTGTCATCAGCGATATCCTGGGCGGGATCCTCGAGGCGCAGGACAGGGCGTATCAGGAGGGGCAGAGGGAGGGTCGGGCAGAAGGTAGTTCGGCAGCGGCGGCTAGCCCGGCGGTACTTTGGGGTGCTCCCCACCCCACGGGACGACCGGTTACCGGGCAAAGCATACCTCCCAGGAGAACCCTGGTTATCATCGAGGAAGCTCACGAATTCCTGAGCAAAGACCGGATATCGCAGATGCCCAACGTGTTCCAGCAGGTGGCCAGAATCGCCCGGCGCGGAAGGAAGAGATGGCTGGGGCTGGTCTTCGTGAGCCAGCTTCCTCAGCATTTACCGCGGGAGATTTTGGGGCTCGTCAACAACTTTATACTCCACAAGATCACTGATACTGGAGTAATCGATGAGCTCAGCCGCGTCATCGCTGGGGTTGACGCGTCCATGTGGCGAAAGCTGCCTACCCTGGCTCCGGGGCAGGCCGTGGTTAGTTTCGGGCATATGGTAAGGCCTGTTTTGACGGCGATAGATCCGGCGAGGTGCAGGTTGAGGATGGTGGGGTAGGGTTCGAGCCGTTTCACACCGCTATCCGTTTCCAGTGGCCTGTACGGAACCTGAGCTGGAAGAGAACGGAGCGCATGATGAGGTCGGATACCATGGCGTACCAGGCACCGGGAAATTGGAGTCCCAGGACGGTTGCCAAGAGATAGGTAAGAACTACTCTAACCCCTAGGCGCTCGCGCACGTAATTTACATAACCCAGGCCGCCTTAGACCGCCGGCGAGCACCTGGTTGATCGCCATGAAAGGCTGAGCTACAGCGACGATTCGTAAAGCCGTGCTTCCAAGACGAATGACCGTGGGGTTATCCGGAATGAACAACCTGACTACCTGAGGAGCTGCAAAAAACAGCGCTAATCCTGCCAGACCCATGGCGGCTGAGGCCGTATTGCGGGACTTGCGTACCGGCATCTCAGCTTTTCTCCGGTCTCCAAAACCGAGGTACTGGCGCACCAGGGTGGTGCTGGTAGCTCCGAAACTAAAAGCGATAGTGAGGGAGACCGACTCGATGCGCAAAGCGATCTGGTGGGCGGCATAAGCGTGGGTCCGAAGGCTTGCCACGGAGCTGGTGTAGAGGATTCTCAGCAGCTCTCAGGGTCAGTCTTTCGCCTGATGCAGGTAATCCGACCTTGAGGACGCCTCGAAGAGTGTCCGTATCAGGGCGAAAAGAAGCTTTGTAGAAACTGCGCAGCGGATTGGGCGGCGTCGTTCTATGGCTCAGTCTACGAAGCGGAGTTTGCTTCCTTTGCGTTGTGGCGGGTACTTGCTCCCTATAGGTTTGCCCTCGCTGGAGCATCCTCCAGGCCAGTACCACGAGCTTGCGGGCAAGCGCAACGATCGCCCTTTTGGCGCCGATCTGCAGGCACTTCCTTCGGAAGAACGCACCAAGTTGCCCGCGGTCGTACCTCGCCAGTGTCTGAGCTGCTTCGATGAGGAGGGTCCTGAGGAGCCGGTTTCCGTTGTTGCTGATCCTCCCGTGGTAGTAGGTCTCACCCGATTGATGTACCGATGGGTCGAGGCCGGCGTAGGATGCCACCTGCTTCCCGGTGCGGAACCTATTGGGTTCTCCCAGCCAGGCCCATATGGCAGCCGCCGTGATGGCGCCCACACCAGGAATGCTCAGGAGCACCTTTGCCTGTGGATGCTCCTCGAGTCTCCGTGCGATCT
>DUSS01000008.1 GCA_012842495.1 Candidatus Fermentithermobacillaceae bacterium | reverse complement strand
TGTTCGCCACGACCGCACCGGAAATGGTATGGCTAAGCACGCCGTGCGTACCCATTCTCGCATGATACCCCACAAAGATTGCCGCCTGGAACGTCGAGTCTATCCCCTGCATCATCGAAAGGGGTTTAGGCGCCCCAGTTATCAAAGTCGCGCCCGGGTGGATTTTCTCGATGAGCAGGTTCGTCATGGGACCGTGGGAGTCGTTCACCACCAATTCAGTGGCCCCAGCGGACAGAGCCCCTTCGACCACCGCGTTGACCTCGACCGTCATGAGTTCCCTGGCCCTTGCGTAATCCTTACCCTCCTGGGTGGTTTGTTCTCTGGAGACCACCTGATATACCTTCCAAATCGCAAGATATAAAGACTTTCACGGTCTCAGCACCTCCCTAATGATTAATGATATCTCACTTAGCTTTCGAC
Source organism: Candidatus Fermentithermobacillaceae bacterium (assembly GCA_012842495.1). Lineage (GTDB taxonomy): Bacteria > Bacillota > Sulfobacillia > Fermentithermobacillales > DUSS01 > DUSS01. Next base: position 70,487 of record DUSS01000008.1, on the reverse strand, counting down.
CGGTCCTTGCGCTTATTGCGGTTAGCGCCGTTAGTGGGGTTAGTGGGGTTAGTGCGGTTAGTCCGGTTAGTGCCGGCGATGCTGTACGACCCGACATAGCGGAAAGGACGTTGAAGTCGCATCCTGAATATGCTGAACTCAACTCAGACGACCCGTAAGGGATGACGTATTGCTGACCGCATGTCAAAAGCCGCGGTACTAAAGAACGCCCGGATCTTCTCGATCCATTACTATGGAAGTATTTTTACTAGTTCTGTTCGCGTTGCTACGTGGGTTGAGAATGTCCGTGGCGGCAGCACCGCCTCAGAAACGTCCCGGTAGTAGACAAGGCAAGCGGGGTGAATAGGATGAACACAGGTCACAAGGGTACCCGGGAGCAGGCCGGGCTCGCACGCACATTCGGTGGATGGATCAAGAATCCACGGCTCAAGTTCATTTGCGCCGCTGTATTGGTTACCTCTCTCCTCCTCCCTCACATTGTCGTGGCCCAGACTGCCTACGCGCAGGATGCTCCGAAACTCTGGGTGGACGGCGGCATCCTCCAATCTGATGTCCCTCCCATTATCGTTAACCAGCGCGTGCTCGTGCCCCTCGGGGTGCTCGCTAAATACTTCGGAGTCCACGCACAATGGAATCAGGAAAGGCGGACTGCCTACCTGTTTTTTGCCGACGGGCGCCAGATGGCCCTGTCACCCGGTAGCTACTGGGTGTGGATATGGAGAGAATCTGAGGACGGGACCGACTGGAAGTTCGAAGAAGAAATCGCTCTGGACGTCGCTCCTGTGGCGGTAAACGGGCGAATCATGGTTCCCCTCGGGTTTGTGATGAAACAGATGGGCCTCACCGCCGAATGGGATGGCCAGCAGTACATGGTCAAGATCACGAGTCCGTGGTGCGGGAAGTACGATCCTTCCGCAGTCGTGGCTGCGGACCTGATGCCGTCCCCCGACATACAGTCAACCCACCCCGATATCCTCGCTTTAGCCAATGAGATAACCAGCGGACTTCAGAGCGACCGCGAGAAATTGGTCGCCATCCATGATTGGGTGGCCAGCAACATCAAGTACGACGTAGAGGACCTCATGGAACCGAACGTTAAGAAACCCCAGGACGCCCTCAGCGTCTTGAAACGTAGGTCCGGCGTGTGTGCGGGATACTCGGCGCTTACCGCAGCTCTCCTTCGCGCATCGGGGATCCCCGCGAGGGTGGTGAACGGATGGGCTAGACAGTGGAATGAGACCTGGGTTGACCTGTTGCGAAGCCTCCCGGAAGATCTCCTTTCCAACGGAAATCACGCCTGGAATGAAGTTCTTGTGGACGGACGCTGGGTACCAGTAGACGTAACATGGGATGCCGGTACGGTCGCTAACGGAGTCTTTACACCAAAACTTCGCCGAACTTATCTTGATCCCGCACCCGGAGCTTTTTCAGATGACCACTCAAAGGCCAGGCCGTCTGACACTCCCCCTGACCCCAACCACTACTACTTCAAACTGGGCGAAAAGGCACAGCAGGAAATACTGAAACTGGCGTTTTCCTTCGCGGAAAAACGTCTATCATACTACCCGGCAGTGGGTCTCAAGGACGGAGACCAGATCAAGGCGTTTCAGCTAGTTATGATAGGAGATACCCCCGAAAAGGAAAAGACTTACTTGCTGGAGTGCCTCAGAATTGAAGGGTTCGGCTGGACCGTACGGTCCTTCACGGAAGTCCCGCCGGACTACTTGCTGCCAAGTGGGGGGTATACTTACGGCGCAATGTGGAATCAATGAGGTCTTCGCCCGGTCAACCTCTGCCAGCCTGTATGCTTCGAAGAAGGGTTTGACCCGTTCGGGCCCCAGGTTGGACCCGATGCTTCCGGCGCACAGCGCCAGGTCCGTGTACCTGTCGGCAACTCCCGCACGGCCCAGGTCGATGAACCCGCTCACGCGGACCGTCTGCACCGGGCAGCCGGAGTACAGGATGATCTTCGGCAAGCAATAGTCCCCGTGGGTGAAGGCGAGATCGTCGTCTGCCGGACCGCTCGCCAGCGGTTCCTCCCACAGGCTGGCGGCTCTCCTACCCCTCCGCACGTCGTCAAAGTCGCTTTCATGGGTGCCGGAGGTATTCGCTCAGGCAGTGTCAGCTTTATGATGGACGTGAGGTGAATTGCGTATGGCCGAATTATTGCAGCAGATTTCAGGTCGAATGGTCGACGGGGTTCTCACCTGTCGCGACGCTTCCGGCAAGGAGATGAAGATGGGTGGGGACGCAGGTCCCCGGCCGATGGACGTCTTACTCATGGCTGTGGCAGGATGTTCGACCCTGACGCTATCAGCTTTGCTCCAGCGAGACGGGTTCAAGCCATCCAGACTCGAAGCGGTCGTGGAAGGTGTGAGAGCCGAGGAGAAACCTCGCAAATTTGTCTCCGTTAAAGTGACCTTCCTGGTAAGCTGCCCGGGCCTCACTCGCGAAGCGATGGATAAGTACATGGTTATTACCGAAAGGGCTTGCCCGGTCATGCAGTCTCTGAGCGCGGAGAGAAAGCTAGAATACCGCCTGGTAGCTGAATAGAAGCCTGGTACCGCAATATACCGCTCTACAGTTTTCGCACATAAGGGCGGCTTTTTGAGACCGGCACGCGGTTTGGCCACAACAAGGCGTCATCGTCTCATGTTCCATGCGACTTGACGACTTACTCCCTTTTCCGTTCGAGCCGCGTGTCTGTTTGCATCCAAGTGGTTCAGGGGAGAGCGGAGCAGGGGGCACCGGAGGTTCACCGCCATGAGATATTCATTGACATCCAAATTGCACATGCATATAATTCCTTGCAGGTGTAAGTTAAATCTTGCCGGGAGGACGTCACGTGACCCGAGATGCCCTAACGGGCGATGAGTTGCTCAACATCTTGTCGGCTCTGGCGAACCCCCAGCGGCTCAGGCTCGTGGCAGCGCTAGCGCGGGGACGCAAGTACGTCAGCCAGCTCGCCCGCGAGGTAGGGATAAGCCGGCCTCTCGTGCAGATTCACCTGCGTAAGCTTCAGTCCGCGGGCCTGGTCACGAGTCACCTCGAGCTCAGCCAAGAGGGAAAGGCCATGAACTACTACGAACTCGAGCCCCTGCATCTGGAACTCACGGCCGATTTTATAGCAGACGCCGCAAAGACCCTCACGACGGGGTCCGAGTGTGAGGATGTGCCGGAGCCCGCAGGCAAGAGCGAACCGGGAGGAGATAAACGATGAACTCTTTCTGGGGTACGGTTACAATCGTCAGTGTTGCCGCATTAGTCGCGTGGGTGATCGTGGAGTACGTGGACCACGCATTCAAATCCCGCCGTGAACGCGCATCGATCGAGCGCGAAGAGGCCTACCGCAAACTCGCCGGGCAATACGCCGAGGCCCTCCGAAAATCCATGGATGAACAGGAGAAAATCCGCTCCGAGCTGGTACAAATCCGTGAACACCTTGCGGCGGTCGAAAAACTCCTGCGCGAGGTGGAGTGAAAACGGGAGGAGGACGGGAAATCAGGCTATGTGGTCGGAAACTTTTCGTGCCATTCGCCGGATGCTCGGACTCATGGAACGACCGTACGTTCCCCTGTCTATCCTCGCAGTGTGCCTTGTGGTGCACGCCCTCTTACCGGTTGGAACGGCGTATGCCAACAAGCTCACCCTGGACGGCATAACCCTGAAGTCGCTGCCGGTCTTCCATAAGGGCATAATATCGGCTCTCATCGTCTCGCTGACGAGCGCTCTCAACGCAGGCTTTGCGATGTATCTTCGCGTCAACGTGGTAGAAAGACTTTCCAGGCATATGCGGGACGGGCTCGTCTCTTCCGTGCTGGCAATGCCGCTTTTGGAATCCGAGAAGAGGCCCCGGGGCGACCTGGCATCGCGCCTAACGGCTGATATCGCAACGGGCGCGAGGATCTTCACCAACCTCTACTTCCTAAGCGGCATCATCCTTCGGGCCGTATCCGCGCTGATCTACATGCTGGTCCTCAACTGGCGGGTGGGGCTCCTGTGTGGCGCGGCAGGACCTCTTCTCATCACGGTCGGCGGCTTTCTGGCCAGGTCCGTCTCAAAATCTTCTGCCCGCTTTCAAGAGGATCTGGGCAGGCTTTCCGGAGATGCATTGAACTTTCTGGAAGGAGCGAGCGTGGTAAAGGCGTTCAACGCCGAGGAGCTCGTCGAGGAGTCCTTCGGCAGGACGGTACAGAAAGCCCGCCATTCCGGTTTGAAGCTGGGTCTTCTCACGTCCGCCCTGGCGGGCTGGACGGTGTTCGGGTCGATCCTTCCCTTCGTTATCGCGGCGGTCTACGGCGGCTCCGCGGCGCTCTCCGGAGAGCTGACCCTCGGTGGAATCCTGGCGATCATAGTCCTGTGCAACAACCTGGCCTGGCCCCTCAACCAGATCGGGACCTACATCGGGGAGATAGCCAGGTGCCAGGGGGCGATCAAGCGGGTCATCGAGATCATCGACGAAGCGCCGGAATCGGACCCGGCCCTGGCCGCAGGGGTCCCTGAGACCGGAATGGTGAGCACGGCCACCTGCCCGATCCCCGCAATCAAGGTGAGCCATCTTTGCTTCGATTACGGCGGCTCCCGCCAGGTACTCAAAGACGTGTCGTTTGAGGTGAGGCAGGGCGACTTCGTCGCAATAGTCGGAAGGAGCGGATGCGGAAAAAGCACCCTTCTCAAGATCCTGGCCGGACTGTACCGCCCATCCCCGGGTACGGTCTTCGTCTTCGGCCGTGACGCCCACTACGAAGCCGTTTCCTTCGTTCGAAAGAAAGTGGCCTACATGCCCCAGGAGTCCTTCATTTACCCAGGGACCATTGAGGAGAACCTGAGGCTGGGCAAGGAGGACGCTTCTCAGGACGATATCGCGATTGCCGTGGAGCTCGCCAGGTTTGGCGGGGTTGTACGGGAAAGCCCCGGCGGTCTCTCGACGCTCGTCGGCGAGGGTGGCCGCACGTTGTCGGGGGGCGAAAGGCAGAGGCTCGCTATGGCCCGGACGATCCTCAGGGACGCAGAAATACTCCTGCTGGACGAGCCCACGAGCTCCGTGGACCGGGAGTCCGAATCGTTGATCTGGGATGCCTTGAGAAACCTCATGGCGGGGAAAACAACCATCCTGGTGACGCACCGTCTCGATATCGCGAGCAAGGCCGATCTCATCATCGTGATGGATTCGGGTTCAGTGGCCGAATCCGGAACCCACGATGAACTCACGCGGTATGGGTCTTTGTACCCGGCGCTATACGCCGGCCAGCTACCCGAGTAGCTCTCCGGCGCGAGGAGGGGTGATACGTTGAAAAACACCGGTTCCGCCCGACAGGCAACCACGGTTTCCCCCGGGACGAAACGTTCCCTGCGGTTCCTCTTATCTCTCGTCCGGTCGCGGTTCGTCCTGTTCGCCGCGTCGGTGGCCCTATCGGTTCTGGCCGAGGTGGCCCATGGCCCCGGGTTGGCCGCGGCACTCAAACTCTTCACCGGCGCGGTGTTGGCGGGAAACCCGGCCCAGGTAGCTCAGGCTGCCCGCGCATTCGTCCTCATGGCCCTCGTTATGGCGCTGGGCATGTCCCTCGGGAGTTACGCTCTGTGCCGCCTTTCCGAAGACATCTCATCGCGCCTGAGAACGAGGATCCTCGGAAGAATACTCCGCGCACCGTGCCCCTATCTTGACTCGCGGACAAGTTCCGACGTGGTCTCGTGCATCACAAACGACGTCGAGTCCGCCAAACAGGCTTTTGCCATGCTTCAGCAAATCGTAGCCAACGTAATCTCACTCGGCATATCCCTCACGGTCCTCTTTTCCGGCAGCCCGGCCATGGCCCTTACGGTCCTCGCCATGGCTCTGCTCTGCGGTTTATCCGGGGCGCTCTTCGCGGGACCGGTGAAGAGAGTCAGCGACGTATACCAGGCCAACCTGGCCAGAATTACCGAAAGGGCAACGGCGATATTTACGGGCCTTGGAGTCATCAAGTCGCTGGAGAAGGAGGCAGCGCTGGCACGGAGATTCGGAGAGCTTTCGAACCTTCAATACAGGACAGGGACCAGAAGAGGCAAGATCCTGGGCACCCAGGAGAGTGCCAGCAATCTGGCGGCGGAGATCAGCTCCCTCCTCCTCTTCCTCGTGGCAGGCCTCATGAGCTTCGCCGGCAAGATCACCCCGGGGGAAGCGGTCGGCCTTGCGCAGCTGTCCTCGGTGGTGCTCTGGCCCCTCGCATATCTGGGAAGCGAATGGGCCAACCTTCACCAGAGCCTGGCGGGGCTGGACCGGGTCATTAATATACTCGAAGCCCCTCAGGAGAACTACTCGGAGGATCCGGGCGCCGGCGAGCCCATCACATCCGTACAGCCGGATGCAGCGGCTTTGTCGTTCGAAGAAGTATCTTTCCAGTATTCCCCCGAAAAGCAGGTGCTTCGAGGCGTAAGCTTCGAGGTACCTGCGGGACACAAGGCCGTGATCGTGGGACCCAGCGGTTCTGGAAAGAGCACGCTGGCCAGAATCCTCCTCCGGTTCTACGACCCCCAGGAAGGCAGGGTGACACTGTTCGGCAGAGATATCCGTTCGATTCCCCTCCGGCGCCTGAGGGGGGCGATAGCCCTTGTACCGCAGGACCCGTGGATTTTCCCGGGGACCGTGAAAGAGAACATCCTATTTGGCAACCCGCACGCCACAGTGGAGGACGTCATCCGAGCTTCCAAGGCGGCTCAAGCCCACGATTTCATATCCGGTCTTCCGGGCGGTTACAACCACGTCCTTGAGGAGCGCGGGAAAAACCTCTCCGGAGGGCAGAAGCAGCGAATATGCCTGGCGAGAGCGCTTCTCAAACGGGCCCCTGTCCTGTTTCTGGACGAGCCGACCGCCGCCGTCGACGCCGAGTCGGAGCGACTCATCAACGAGGCTATAGGTAACCTCGGGCACGACCGGACCGTCATCGTGGTATCCCACACACCGGAGATGAAAAAGGGTGCGGACCTGGTCTTTACGGTGAAAGACGGCAGGGTGGCTGGCTTCGGAACGCAGGAGTAATGCCGCCCAGCCGTCATTTGCCCTTTCAGCAGCCGTGTACCTTCCCGGGGGCGCCGTTACGGGTGTCCCGCACACAAACAAAGCTGCGAGGATGAATGCCCGCAGCTCTCTTTATGTTTATGTGACCGCAGGCTTCCTGGGAGGCGCAAGGCTCCCGGCGCCTAAAACGTCCGGCCCGGTTCTCTTGTCTCGGTGACGCCACCCAGGGCTTGCTCCGCTTTTCTCACATCGTTGGCCAGCTGCTGCTCGGGGCTGGCATACGGCTGGTACCAACCCCTGGACATCATGAGCTGCATGATCCTCCCGTGATCTTCCGTCGCATCCCGCAGGCAGCTCGAAAAGAACTCTTTTACCTGTGGAGTCGCCGCCTCTCCGATGGCTGACGCTGCGGTCGTGGAGAGCATTTTGGCCCCGGACAAAAGATCGTGGGCGACGGTCTCGTCGTCAAGCCTGCCTGCCGGTCTTCCTGCTACGCCCATCAACGCGTCCTCCTTCCTAAGTGGTGATCCCGGTTTGCCTGAGAAGGTTCACTGCTTGCTGAATGTGTTCTCTCTTCTTGGAGAGACACTCGTCCATGACCCGCCTGAGTTCAGCATCGGTAACCTCGTCCTTCATGGCGTCGAGCTTCTTCAACCCACTGGTCTCCATCCCAAGGATCTCGTGAAGCTCATGCATCTCGTGCGGCGCAAGTCTGCCTCTTTCCGGCAAAGTCTCCTGCCTCCTTTCGCCTTGTTCGGTTTCGGTTCCGGTAAGCTAGTTTGCCCGGGGGGTAAAAGAACGATGCCGGAGGTAGGCCCCGGGACCTTCGTCCGTCCATGCGAAAACAGCGGACAAAGAAGGAATGTCTGCCGATTTGAAGAACCCCTTGATAGATCTCAAAGACCGCCAGTGCAGCCAGGTCGCCAATACGAGGATTACCCGTTGATACGGAGAACACCTTGATGGGAGGCCTTTATGGTGCATACCGGAACGAAGATGCGATTGTCGAGAATCCTGAGCGCCGTCACCGTTCCCTCCGGAGTAGCTCTCCTTGCCGTAACGTGGATTTATATCCGCACGGGACCGGCTTTCGGGGGGATAATCTGGTACCTATGTGCTCTGGCCTTTCTTGTATTAATCCCCGTTTTACCGTACCTCATACCACGTATGAACCGAGCAGGTAGGGCACCAGCCCGCGATACGGAAAGGCGAACGGCCATCATAGTTGGAGTTTTGTCCTACGCTGCGGGCACCGCCGTGTCTTGGGCATTTGACGCACCCCTTACGGCAAGGACCATCTTCACTGCGTACTTCCTCTCAGGGTTGGTGCTGTCAGCCGTCAATGCGCTTTTCAGATTCAAAGCGAGCGGCCATGCTTGCGGAGTAACCGGGCCGGCCACTTTACTTGCCTACTACGTCGGGCTGCGGGCGGCCCTCGTTGCAGCCTCAGCTTTGCCGCTGGTCTTCTGGTCGAGGCTGACCCTGCGTCGTCACACTCTATCCCAGCTGCTGGCAGGCTCGGTAATTGGAATCTGTTCCACCCTGACGGTACTGGTTGTTTTGTGACGCTGAAAAGCTGGTTCCGACAATCGTTTACCGATCCGATCGCTGTTGAGTTGCCTCCATTTCGCCCTCATTGAAGTCGTCGCTGGTCAACCGTCAACCCCCCGCGTGCTCAGACGGGGGACGGAGAACAACGTTGCCGCCTGCGAATATCGCCCTCCCCATCACAACGTGTTTTGCACCAGCACCTGCAACTAGCGGGACCTCGTCCCATCCGACACCCCCGTCAACCATCACGTACCGCGCCCCCTGCGCCGGAGAAGCCGGGGACCTCGCTAACATCTGTGAAACCCGGTGGACTTTCTCTACCATGCGAGGAATAAACTCCTGCCCTCGGCCGTCGGGCTCCGCTGTCATGATGAGGACATAGTCAGCTTTCTCCAAGACGTAACCGGCAGGTTCGACAGGGGTAGACGGGTTGAACGCGACGCCGCAGGACACCCCATGATCCCTTATCCGGTTCAGTACCTCAAGCGGGTACGGCGCCGATTCAATGTGGAAAGCGATCCGCATGACCCCGATCTGGGCGAGTTCGTCGACGTACCTAAGGGGATTAGTCACCATCAGGTGCACGCAAAAAGGGAGGCGTGTGACTCTCCTGAGGTGCATTACGGTCTTGAGGCCGAAAGTGATATTGGGGACGAAATTGCCATCCTCGATGTCGATATGCAGCGCCTCCGCACCGCACTTCTCAAGTTCCAGTACCACTTCGGCAAGCCTGGTCTGGTCCGCCGAAGCAATGGAAGGGACGATATGAACCCCTTCGAGCGAGCCCGACACCGGAGACGCCAGAGACACCACGCTAATCCTCCTCCCTCCACAGCCCACCCGTGCACCGTCTTAAAAACTTCAAGCCTGCCGAGGACTAATCGCCTCGCCCGTGCAGTAACTACAGCTATTACCTGCCGCGGCCCGGACCTGACCGATCGAACACCCCGCCAGGCCCGCAACGCGTAGGTGGAACCCGCAGGGCGTACGCGGTGCCTGGCGGGAGTCGCCCAGGCTGTGTCCCTGATTTGCTCGCCCGGGCGCTTCGCTTGACGAGACGTACGGCGTCGTCGACAGCTGACGCATCGCCTGCGCGGTAGGTTGCCTTGATTCGCAGGTCTACCGCGCTCTTCTCTTCGCTATCAGCGACAGCCGGCGTCATCTTGCCGCAACTTGCAGGTCGGTACTTTCCCCTCCGACCTCTCCCACAGCCGGCGTCATCAATCAAACACTTGTCCCGATAAAGTCCTACTTAGCAAGCAGCTTTGCTACGGACGCCAGTAGCCATGCTATCCAGTTTCCGCCGGACAGAGCAGTGATTGTCGTGGCGCCTTCCGGCATCTGATAGCCGATAGAGGCCGCGTTCGCCGTGATAAGCGGCGCAAGGCTCGACGAGGTGTAAAGCACGACGATCATGATTACGGCTCCTATGACTGTGGTTCTGAACAGGTCGCCCCTGGTGAACAGGGTTGCCATGCACACGAAGAAAGCCGTCGCCGCGAGGTCCGCAAAAGGAAGCGTAGTATTGCCCGGCAGGACCGCAGCTAGCCCCAGCGTAATCGGGATGAGCAGAATGCCGGCAGCGATGGTCACCGGGTGGCCAATGAGAATGGCCGAGTCGAGCCCCACGTAAAACTCCCGGCCTCCGAAACGCTTCTGGAGGAATGCCTTGGCTGACTCAGACAGGGGCACCAGGCCCTCCATGAATATGGCGATGATCCGGGGCACCAACAGCATGACGCCCGCCATGCTCACGGAAAGCTGCAGCAGTTTCGTGATATCATACCCGGCCAAGAGTCCGAACAGGGCACCGAGAATGAAGCCGAGGAAGATCGGTTGCCCGACAACGCCGAGCTTCTTTTGCACGGTCTCGGGGTCTGCCTTGATCTTGTTGATCCCCGGGATCTTGTCCAGGATCTTATTCATCACCAGCACGATCGGAACCGAGGTGATGGCCCAACCCTGCGGGATGGCCACTCCGGGCAGCTCGAAGAACTCCTGCACCTGGGGGCCGGTCAAATCAGCTATCTTCAGAGCTACTACGGCATGGATAGCCGCGGCAACCAGCCCAAGAGGAATGGAACCGGTGATGATGGTCACCAGCGACCCGGTGAACGCGTAGTGCCAGAAGTTCCAGATGTCCACGTTGAGCGTCCTGGTGGTCTTGGTGAGAAGCATCACGATGTTGATGCCGAAAGCAAGCGGGACGATGAGAGCACCTACCCTTGTACCGAAGGCGATGGCCGCAGCCACTCCCCACCCCACGTCCATCGCGGTGAGATTCACGCCCGTCCTCTCAATGAGAGCTTGCGTAGCCGGGGCCAGCGCGCCTATGAGCAGCCCTATAACGAGATTAAGGCCGACGAATCCTACACCGATAGTAAGAGCTGACCTCAAAGCTTCCGAGATCTTCTGGCCCAATATGAGCCCCAGAATCAAGATCAAAATCGGAAGCATCACGGTGGGCCCCAGGCCCGTGAGAAAATTCACGACGGAAGCTAGCACGGTTTTCCCCTCCTTTTGATTCTTCATTCTTGTTCCGCTTCTGTCCGGAACCTTTGAAGCTGGCAACTCCAGTTCACAAATCCGTACAGCCCATCAAACTTTCCTGCAGTTCGGCACCTTTGTCTTCTGTCTAACGTCTTCTGCCGGCTTCCTCACCCTTTTCACGCTGGCTGCTTACTTCTCCAAGACAAATCTGATGATCTCCTCAATCACCTCCTTGTCGCCCCTTCCCAGCAGGATCGGCAGACCGCTGACAACCTTCGCCCGCACGGTCGACGGCACTTGAGTCGTGGCAACCACCATATCGCTATCCCGCGCAAGACCCTCGATCTCAGACACCCTGCACTGCAAAATCGGAACCTTCAGGTTTCGATCTTCAAGAGCTTTCTTGATTTTAGAGGCAACGTGCGTGGACGTAGCTATGGCCGTCCCGCAGGCGACTATGATGCGTTTGATAATGCCTCCCCCCTCTTTGCTGAAGGCTTGCCTTCCGGGTGCCTTGCTTTGCGACCTTACTCGCGCGTCTTCTTTGGCGCCGGTAATCATTTAGCTGACCTCGGCACGCTACGCCGGAGGTCGGGTTTCTCCTGCACGGCAGCCATAAACACCAGCAGATCCACCAGTCCGGACAAATCCCTCAGATCGCACTCCTCCACCGGGGAATGCGTGTACCTGACCGGGAAAGCCAGGTCCACCATGGGAATTCCCTTGTCCATAAGCTGTGCGAAAGAAGCGTCGGTCAGCCCGCCAAAGAACACGTTTCTTTGCAGAGAGATGTCTTTTGAGGCTGCAAGCTTCTCGATCCACGCGGCGAGCCGGGGATTTGGAATCAGCCCGCCCAGGGTCCCACGCCCGTGGAAGCTGAAGTAGTTGAGAACGGGCCCGTGTCCCAGCGCAACGCGAGAGTAGCCCCTGAGATCGGGCGTATCGCAGGCGATGGCGATATCGAGGCAAATGGCGATATCCGGAACCACCTGTCCAACCGCGGGCACCACACCCCGAACATTGAATTCCTCTTGCACAGAGGCGACGACCCAGACTTCCGGCCCGTCCTGCCCGCGAGCAGCCGGCACCTGTTCTGCAATAATCCTCGCCGCTTCCAGCAGCACGGCAAGGCCTCCCCTGTTGTCCAAGGAGTTAGCGTAGACACGGCTGCGGTTTCTCATAAAGCTCCGTGAGTATACTATAGGCGAGCCTTCATGGATGCCCATGTTGCGTACTTCTTCTTCAGTTTCGCATCCTATGTCCACATAGGCGTTTTCCACCGGCACGACACGGTGCTTCTCTTCCGGGCTCACATAATGGTGGCTCTTTGTCCCGATAACCCCTGGCACCCAGGTCTCACCGCTCCTTGCTGAACTGCCTGTCCGGGTCTCTGCTCCGGCCCTCGTCGCAGCGGCATCAGCTCTCACCAGAACCCTCTGCGACGCCATGGCGGTTTCCGAGACGCCGCCTAGTCTTACGATCCTGAGGTACCCATCGGGCTCAATCGCTCTAACTACGAATCCGATCTCGTCCATGTGGGCGAAAATCATCAGGCGCCAGGATCTGTGCTCTTCGTCAGAGGGTGCACCTGACCGAATCTTTGCCACGACGTTCCCAAGCCCATCTACGGCTATGGAAGACGCGTACGGCTCGAGACACCGGCTCACAAGGTCCGCAATCGCGTCCTCATACCCGGACGGACCGGGTATTGCAGTGAGCTCCCTCAGGAGCCCAGCAAGACGCCCTTCTTGTTCTTCTCTCGAGATCGCCATCGGTTAATCCCCCGCAAACTACACGTTTGCACGGACACAAGCACGCCAAAGAGTTCCCGTAGCCTTTCCCGCCTCACCCGGTCACACGCTTGGCCCTGGGAAACATGGGCCCCGGCGCTCTCGTGCCCGACCTTCCATCTCACAGCTCCTAGGTACACGCTTCGCCCCGAACTTCATCGGCCCGCTTTACAAGCTGGCGTACCCTCCGAACGTCGACCGGGTTAAAAGTGCGTCCGTCGACTTTAAGCGAGGTACCGACTATAGCCGCATCAGCGATCTTTAAGATGGTCCCGACCGTGTCGGCGGTGACACCCGTGTTGGCTATAACCGGAACATCTCCCACAGTCTCCTTGACTCGCTTCAAGTCGGAGAGGTCCACGGCTTGACCAGTAAGAGCTCCCGAGATGCAAAGGGCATCCGGCCTGGAGGAAAACGCCACACTTCGAGCGACCATTTCGATGCTCCGCCCATCGAGATTTCCCGTAAACTCCGCGTTTATGTTGAAAAACAGTTTCACGCGCTCAGCACCGATCATGGACCTATACCGCAAGGTCTCCCCGGCCGAGGTGTTCCACAAGCCCAGGTCTCCCGCCCAAAGGCCGGTGAACACCTCCCGGACGAAGGAAGCTCCCGTGGCAACAGCCAAGGCCAACGTTGCCTTGGGGTCCCACAGCACATCAACCCCATAGGGAACCCGCAGGTCTCGCTTAAGCTCACCGATCACCGCCGCCATTACCGCAGGGACCTCCGGTCCGACCGCCGTCAGGTACGGAAGGTCTCCTTCGTTTGCGAAAAGCACGCCGTCAACGCCGCCTTCCTGAAGTGCGAGGACATCGCGGCGAACCGATTCCACTATTCCAGGAATTCCCTTGCTCCTGTCGTAACCAGGACTGCCCGGAAGAGGCGGAAAGTGCGCCATCCCGATGATCGGCTTCGTACGACCGAATATTTCGCTGAACAGTTTCATCAATAAACTGCCTCCTCAAGCACTAGTTCTTCGCAGGATTCTCTTCCCGCGCTTTTCTTCCAATACTTTGGTGCATACCCTGGTGGTCTGATCGAGCGCGCCACCTTTTACCGGATATTTACGGGATGGAGTTACGCGAGCCTCATAACAACTCATGCCAACTACGCCGTAACCAGAGTGCCGCGTATCATACTGCTTCGATTCGTCCCCCCTTCAACTCAATTTCCCGCTTCATGGACGGGTCGATCCCGGTGTCGGTGATGATCGCCGCGAAGCAGTCAAGGTCCGCCACCTTACACAATCTGGCCGACCCGAACTTCGAGTGGTCTGCAAGGAGGTAAGCCTGCTTCGATGCCTGGATCATCAGGCGTTTGATCGGCACTTCCTCCTGGGTCGCGTTCGTAACCCCCCGTTCGGGATGAACGGCATCGGCACCGAGAAAAGCTTTGTCTACGCTGAGCTGGCGGAGCATCTCTTCGGTAAACCCCCCTACGATCGAGAAGTACCCCGTCCTAACAGCTCCGCCCAGCACCAATACCGAAACCCTGGGATCCCGCCCAAGCTCGTTTGCTATCAAAAGATCATTGGTGATGACCGTGATATTACGTTTGGTATGAAGCTCCCTGGCCAGACAAAATGTGGTCGACCCCGAGTCGAGCATGAGCGTTTCGCCCTCTTTGACCAGCGAAGCGGCCCTTTTTGCGATACGCTCCTTTTCAGCCATATTGACGCGTCTTTTGTGCCAGTAGAGCGGCTCAAAAGAGGTGCCACGTTCGACGGAGACTGCTCCTCCGTGAGTCCTGCTGACCAGACCGAGGCGTTCTAGCTTTAGGAGGTCCCGGCGGATGGTAGGAATAGATACGGAAGTCTCCTTCGCCAGTTCGGCTACGGTCATGCTGCCGTTCAACTGGATCATCTCGAGGATCTTTTGATGTCTCTCTGCTGGCAGCACGTCATGCAATCCTCCGTTCAATTCGCACATACCGCGTCATGTCCGGATGAGCGGTTCTGTACTCTCTTTTGATTCATTGTGATTGGATATGATCTTCGACGAATTTTCTCGGATTCCTTCTACATGTGCTACAATTCTCAAGGATTGATCCTTACCCAGCGTAGCGGGGACAAATGAAATTCCACATTAGTAATGGGAGGACTCGAACTTTGGCTCTGGAACTGACACCGGAACTGGTTTGGCTGGAAAAGGACCTGGAAGGTATTCGTACGAACGAGGAGCTCCTTACCGCTCTTGGGCGGAAGATGACCGCGCTCGGCTTCGCAAAAGAAGGGTATGAAAAAGCTCTCCTCGACAGAGAGCGGAAATACCCGACAGGACTTCCCTCACTCCCGGTACCGGTCGCCATCGTCCACGCGGACGCCTGTTGGGTTCAAAGATCGGCCCTCGGGTTTGCCAGGCCTCCCGAACCGGTTCTCTTCAGCAACATGGTCGCTCCCGACGAGAAGCTGCCGGTTCGGTTAGTATTCCTGCTAGCCGTGGCCGAATCCGACGCGCACACTTCCGTCCTGGCGGATGCGGTCGGCATGATACAAAAGGCGGACCTCATCGAAAGCTTGCTGCGGGAAACGGACAAGGAACTGATAGTGAGCACGCTTGCCGGAGAGCTGGGTTCCACGTAGACTCAAGACTCCGGGCGAGTAGCTGAATCCGAGTCTATCCGAACCAGTCTTGCATAAAGCCCGTTTTTCTTGAGAAGCTCCGAATGAGTACCTTCCTCGACTATTCGCCCCTCATCCAACACGACGATCTTGTCCGCGTGTCTTATCGTAGAAAGCCGGTGGGCGATGACGATCGTGGTCCGGCCCTCCATAAGCTTTTCCAGGGCCGCGGA
The DNA here is from genome assembly GCA_012842495.1 of Candidatus Fermentithermobacillaceae bacterium. Taxonomy (GTDB): domain Bacteria; phylum Bacillota; class Sulfobacillia; order Fermentithermobacillales; family DUSS01; genus DUSS01. The sequence continues at coordinate 54,863 of DUSS01000008.1, read as the reverse complement.
TATCTTAGCTTCTGTCTCGGTATCCACCGAGGAAGTGGCCTCGTCCAATATCAAGATGGGTGCGTTGTATAGAAGTGCCCGGGCAATAGCCAGTCTTTGCTTTTGCCCGCCTGACAGCTTCACACCCCTTTCGCCGATACGGGTATCGTATCCCTGAGGCAGCTCCTGGATGAACTCGTCGGCGCCAGCAGCTTTGGCCGCAGCTTCGATCTCCTCGCGAGTCGCGTAATGGCTTCCGTAGGCGATGTTCTCGGCTATCGTGCCGTTAAACAAAAACACATCCTGCAGGACCATGGCGATGTTTCGCCTGAGGGACGAAAGCTTGATCTCCCGAACGTCGATTCCATCTATGAGAACGCGCCCTCGCGTCGGGTCGTAGAACCGGGGAATGAGGTTGGCCATCGTGGTCTTCCCCACTCCTGTGGGGCCCACAAGGGCCACCATCTGCCCGGGCTTGATCTCCAGATTAATATCCTTTAGCACCGGGATGTCGTCGTACTGGAAGGATACGTTCTCAAAGACAATGCTGCCTTGAAGTCTACCAATCTCCCGTGCTCCGGGCGCATCGCTTATCTCGGGCATGGTATCAAGCACCTGAAAATAGCGGTCAGCAGCAGCCAGAGCTTGCTGTAAAGCTTCGTTTGTCCGGTTGAGCTGCATAATCGGGTCATAAAAGGAGCTCACATATAGCAGGAATCCCGTAAGGTCGGCGATGGAAAGTTGCCCTCTCAAGGCCATCTGTCCACCGAAGAAGACCACGGAAATAGTCCCCAGCCCGGCCAGGAAGTCTATGCCGCTGTGAAAGCAGGCGCTGATCGAAACCGCGTTAGCTATCGCTCGGGAGTGAGCTACGATGCGCTGGCCCACGCGCTGGGATTCCCGCTCCTCCTGGGTGAAAACCTGGATTTCCCGGATACCGCTGAGGTTGTCCTGCAAGATGGCATTGAGCTCCCCCAGCTTCGCCTGAGCTTGCCTGAAGAGAGGACGGACGTAGAGGTTATAAAGGTAGAATCCGACCACGATTAAGGGGATGGGAACGAGCGTGTATGCCGCTAGTTTGGGGTTAATGTAGAAGAGCGCGACAGACACCCCCACCACTCGCAGCATACTGACGATCATTTCCGGGACAGCGTGGGCAATCAACATTTCGAAGTTGGCGGTATCGTTAACGACCCGGGACATGATTTGTCCTGTCTCGGTATCCGAATAATACCTGGGAGGCAGCTTTTGGAGGTGGTCGTAAATTGTCTGCCGGGCAGAAGCTACAGCTCCCCATCCTGCCACATGAGAAGTCCACGTCTGAAAAGCCTGCATGGCCGGGCGCAGGGCGTAAACCAGAAGGAGCACCAGAGCTACGCGGGTCACTTTTTCCAGAGGCAGCGGCTCGACCCCGATGCTGGATTCGAGGACGCTGATGAGGGACCGGACGAGCCACGGACCTGCCAGGACCGCTCCTGTAACTCCCAGCGTCCCGATGAAGGCCATGACCATCCAAACCCAGTAGCGCCGGGATATCAAGAGAAGACGGGTAATGTGCTTCAACCTCGATCACCTCAATACGAGTCCGCTCCCAACCCGGCTGTAGAACCTAGTTGCGAGCTCGTCGAGCCTGTTTGCGGGCCTGCTGCTTTCGAGCCTGAATTCGGGCTTGACAGCAAGTCACGAGCTTACTTTCGATCACCGAAATATCCTATCACATTCTCACCGTACAGGGGCAGCTTGGCGGGTTTTGCTGGTAGCTGCTTTGTTGAATCAAAAGAATCATAGAAAGTGAGGTCTTTGTACTCAAAATAGGGGAGGTAGTTCAGGCTGTCACCCAAGTATCCCTGGCTGCAGCTCGGGTTTTTGCGGTAGTATCGTATTGTGTTCCCTGTGCTTCTAAAAGAGGAGGTAGGTCATGAAACATCACTTTCTGACCGGCGTGTACCGGGACTTCGACCCGTCCCGGATTCGGAGAGAGACTCGTTCTGGATTCTGGGGTCTCGAGGTCAGCATGCTCAGATCCATTGGAGAAGCCTACCGGTTAACAGATTTCGCGTGGAGCAGCGGTCTTAGAATTGGGATTCACTACCCCCTCGTCGAAGATCCTTCAAGTGTGAACTGCCCCCACGCTATGATAGCCAGCCCGAACCGGTCGGTGAGGGAAAGAGCACTTGCCGCGGTAGAAAAGGAACTCAGGCTTGCCAAGGACCTGGGTTCCCCCTACCTCATCGTCCATTACCCGAAGCCGGCCGTCCTGGATGACCGGCTAGACTGGTCGGATTGGCGGTTTGCCCGGAAGGGGGAAACGATACCCGCCAACTCAACTTGTGAGGAGGAGCAGATCGAGATAGCGTCTGATGTCCTCCCCCTCTTATCTGCCCTCTCAACGGAGGTTGGAGTCAAGATAGTAATTGAGCACGACATCCTCCATGCATGGCACTATCTGAGACTCTTTCCCAAGCTGCTCGGAGAGAATCCTAATCTGGGCTTCTGCATCGATTCAGGCAGGCTCCACCTTCAGGAACACACGGACCCGGGTTTCTCCGCCCGGGCGTTTCTCGAAGCCGTGTCTGCGTATATCAGCAATGTCCACTTATGGACGGTCCAGCTTGGGCAAAACAAGATGGGAGGTCATCATCCTGTACTGCCAAGCCTCACCGCGGAAGAAGGATGGGCCGACATCGGGGGGCTTCTATCCTTTCTAGCTGAGGTTTCAAGCTCCAAAACGGCTACCACCCCGGGCGTACAACCGGAGCTGTTCGTTACGTTCGAGCATCGGGCGGACCTGGTAACCGATGAGGATCTAGCGATTTGTTATTCGTGGGTCAGGCGGAGTCTGGGGACACCGAACCAAGTAGACGCCATCTGATGACGACGTCTGGATGAGGACTCATCGAGCAAAACATGGTATTCGGAAACCAGCCCAAGCTCCCAATTCCCTAACTTCATGACTTCCTAATCTCCAGCTTCGCCTGTGGTCCTCACCCAGTTCGATATATCAGTAATCACTTCCTCTGATACATGTCCCGGAATCAGGTACTCGTCGGGAGTGCTCTTACCTGTGCCGCTGATGAACAAATGGTTCAGATCTTTGTAGGTTTTGATGCTGACGTTAGTTCGCACGTTTGCTTCCCCCGGCTTCAAGAGACCGTCCTCCCAACCCTGAAGGTCTTCCATAGTGACCTGGTAATCCCTTTCGCCCTGCAAAATCAGCATGGGCAGCCCGAGTTCTCCGGCAATCTCCACCCCGTCGTACGCCGCAAGATCGTCCCAGTATGACTTGGGAGCGTTCAGGGCCAATTCCCCTTCCCGCAGTTTCCCGGATCTAATCTTCTCAACCTCAGTCTTTATCGCCTCGATCTCCCTGGATTCGGCCTCACTGATAGTCCCGTCAAGCCCTGCGAGGTATTCCGCCTGCTCGAGGATTACGTCGAGGAGGTCCCTGCTCGCAGGCGCCAGCATAACGATTCCGGCTATGCGTGTGTGCGGTGATGCCAAACACTCTTCAGCTATCCTGGGCGCCAGCATCGCACCAAGGCTGTGCCCGATGAGAAACACTCTTTCCGGGTCCACTCCCGGAGTCTCTTTCAAGAGCGCCACCGCGGCCACGGCATCATCGATTGTCTCCTCTTTGACGGTCATGTTCTGCACGTTCTTCATCTCGGCTGCGTAATGTTTCGTTCGTTTCTCATACCGCAAAACAGCGATGCCTTTTGACGCAAGCCCCCACGCCAGATCTTTGAAAGGCTTGTTGGGTCCTATGGTTTCATCCCTGTCCAGGGGACCCGAACCGTGAACCAACACCACGGCCGGAAATGGTCCTTCACCCTTGGGCATGGTCAAAGTGCCGGGTAGAGCCCACTGGCCTTGGCCCACAACGACCTCTTGTTCCGTGAAAGAATCCTCTTTGACGTAAACAGGGGCGGTATACTGGCTTGAGGCCAGCGCAGGCTGAAACGCTCCCAGCCACAACCCGGCCACTTTGGCCTCGTCGTCAAAAACTACCTTAATATCAATTGAGCCGTTCTCAAAAGCGGCAGTGACGTACACCACCCTATATCCGGATTCCTCGGCAAACCTCGTGTTCGCGATTTGCTGCCACCGTCCGCCCTGAGTTAAAAGCGCCGACCACAGTTCACCCAGTTTAGAGGCCGGCATCGCCGCAGCCATTTGCTTCGTGAACGTCTTACTAGCTTCGTCGTACCTGCCGGCCGCCATGGACAAGACAAAGCTCCGGGCGAGAGAATCCAACTCTTCCGGGGTCTTAGAGGCGGCTTTGGGCGGCTTGGGTGCGCACGCTGAGAAAAAGAGCATACAAGCGACTAAGAGACAAGTCAGCGTTACTCTCATCTTGAGACCCCCTCGAGGGCAGTGTATCATTTTCCGGTGTACGTCCGGAAGGGAGACACCTTGTCGGAATGCGAGCACTGACGGAGAATCTCCGGGCATGACCTCCTGGTTCCTACCGGGAAGGGAACATGTTCGGCGGAAACACAGGGTGTGGAAAGCCTTGAGCGCTATTTCTCGGTCGATGCCGGGGCGGGCCGGAACCCGGAGCTCACTTGCGGACCCTCAGTACGTAGACCTTCACCCCTTTGGGGGTACGGCAGGCAACGACGACCATATCGGGTCTGGCAAGGACGTTGTCGGTGTAGCGTACCACATCCACTATGCGGACCCCGGGACCCCCGAGCCTCATGACGGCCTGGTTTGCGAGGTAGTCGCCTGTAAAACGCCCCACCGACCTGTAGAGCATGTCGTCCAGAAGCAAGTACCTGTAACTACCGAGATCCATCGCCGCATTTCGCGTCGTCGAGGTCCCTCCGCCTTCGACATGTCCGTCGGACAGCCGTATCACTGTCTCGACGCCCCACCAGCCGCTGCCGGGGAGCTGTTCCCCGGCGCCCTCAAGGAGGGCGACGCGGTCCTTCCCTGGATCAATGTACACCGTATAGGCCGGCCTCTTGGCCGGATAGCGCCATACTGGTTCCCCGTCCTCGCCGAGCAGAATCACGTCGGTCTTTGAAGTGCCCACCGGAGTCGGGTCATCGACGAGCACTAGAGTCCTTGGCCCAACACCCTCCATCGACCGGAGCCCGTACCGCGGCTTTTGGAACCGCCATACCTCGCGCCCCGTCAGTGGATCGAGGCAGACCAGGTCCGTCCTGGACGACGACATGAAACTACCGTAATCGAGGAGGACCCGGTCCGGCAAAGCCAGCAGCGGCCGCCCCCCATAGCTGTTCCCTCCGATGACCAGGGACCAGGTTTCCCGTCCGGTTGCGATATCACGGGCAACCAGCTCATACCTGTCATTCCGGAAACACAGGTAGACCGCCATACCACCGGCCACCTCTATCTCGCTCACAGGCGCCGGGTCCTTGGGGATCTCTATCAAGAGCCAGGGTTTATCCGGCGCCTCGCCCGGTATAGCCAGGTAGGTGAATGAACCGGCGACAGGCGACGCCGGGTCAGCCCAGACCCCTATCCGAACAAAAGCCCAATCCCCGGACAACCCGAGTCGAGCGCCACCCCAGCCGGACGTCGCCTGTTCGGGTACTTCAGGCCAGAACATGCCGTCCGGGGGCTCCAGCGACCAGACCGTGTGGCTGCCGGTCTGGACCTCTACCCTGTGGAGGCGTATGGTGCCCCGACCCGGCTCGAATTCGCCGGGTTCGGGATGGTCCAGGAACCAACCTGCACCCTCAGTCCACCGGATCTGGTTGACCGTCCCCAGGCCATTTACCTGCCAGACCTGATCCCCGGTATCCGTCTGGAAGCAGTACAGGACACCGGACTTCTTGTCCAGGATGAGGACGTGCCCGGTGTTCTCGACAATATCAAGGAACCTGTGGTTGAGGCTGAGGAAGAGAATCTTGGCAGTCCCGTCGGGGAACCGCCACAACAGCGTGTCCGGTCCGCAGATCACGACTACGTCCTCGAAGGACCAGCCGGTAAGGTCCGAGTCCCCCGGCACCTGAAGGAGATAAGTCTCCGAGATCGCAAGCCCAGGTACTGCCACGGTTTCCGGTTTCATGTTCGCGACGGCCCGGACCGGCAGCACCGACGACAACACCCACAGCAGGGCGATCGCGAGGGACAATGCGGATATCCAGGGCCTCTTACCCGCCGCTAGCTGGCGATCGACCGCAATCACCAGGCCCAGCAGTACGACAGCCGCTCCACCCAGATAAGGTAGGAGTTTCACGTTGAAAAGGATCCCTTCGTACGTCAAGGCGAATAGGGGCTGGCCCTGGAGCCAGTAGCCGGCGACCACCCCGAGCATCCCAAAGAAGCACCGGCTCCGGACAGAAAGCCTCCGGTTGAGCCACGGCAGAACAGCAGCCGGCCACGCTACAACTCCGATGGATGTCAGCACCTGGTGGACTTGCCAGTGCTGCATGTGCGGCACGGGAGCATACCACGCCCAAAGGACGACAGCGACAACGGTCGCGCTCAAGACCCTTGCAAGAATGCTCCCGGAGCGCAGCCGGCGCAGGATAGTGATTCTGGGCAAGAAGTTATTCATCCCGTTCTCACTTAACCTTCGGTCCTCCTTTAACTTTATAAGGTTTGAAGTCGAAGTGTAACCACGGTCAAATCGTTCTCGTGGTCATGCTGTTCTCTGAAGTGGTCTCGTACGCTCACTCACTTGGCTACCTCCGCTGCGGTCACCTCAACCGCGATGTCGAGGGCACGCAGGATCTCCGACTCGGACATGCTTGGGACATTGGGTTTGTTTACCACCTGCTCCGGCAGATACGGAACGTGGACGAAACCGACCCTTACATGCTGACACGGCGGCACACCGGATGTGGCGACGAAATGGCAGGTGGCGTAGAACAGGTGGTTACAAACAAAGGTTCCTGCACTGTAGGACAGAAACGCGGGGATCCCAGCCTTACGTATTTCTTCCACTATGGTCCTGGTCGGAAGCGTCGCCCAGTAGGCGACCGGACCTCCTGGGACTACCGGAGAGTCGACAGGACAGTTGCCCTCGTTGTCGGGTCCTCGGGCATCGTCCAGGTTCACGGCCACTCTCTCGACCCTGATGCCGGCCGCGCCCCCTGCCTGCCCCACCTCGATCACAGCGGCGGGACCCAGTTCGCGAACAGCTTTCTCGACCACCTTCGGCGCCTCACCAAACACCGTAGGGACTTCGATGGCGACCACTCTGACCCCGGCGACCACCCTCCCATCGAGCTTCAACGCGCAACGAGATGCAGGGTTAACTTGTTCACCGCCGAACGCATCAAAGCCGGTGACCAGGATAGTTTTCATGACATCATATCCTCCCTGAGCAAAAAGCCATATCCGCCCCATGCGACAAAAAAACTACAAGCACCCTGGCTCCGCATTGCTCGGTACGAGCATGCATACCCTCAGGACACCGCCAATCTTCGCCGCTTCGGTCACGGTCGAAGGGCGTTTATACCCCTCTTCGACGCCGGGAGGGCTGTTGTCCTGCTGCGGTAGTTCGTTCGCCAAACTTGGCAAAATGCCGGTGGTTGCAAACTCTTAGAGCTGTAGCAGGCGCCGGACACCAGCTCGAATCCGTTCAAGGTCTCTCTGGTCCAAGCTGCCTAGGTAGCCCGCCACCCGCTCGCCGTCGAGGCTCCGGATCTGGTCCAGAAGAACGATTGACTGCCGGGGTAAACCCACCCTCCCAGCCGGAAGCGACGGATACAGAAGCGGACTCTCCCGTGCTCATGAGCCGCTCGCGGTGGTTAGAAGATCGGCCAGGTCTGCATCCAGCCAGCAAGCACCTGGTCCGCCCACAAAAGCGTCGGCCGGCACGGTGCTCCTTCAGGTGGGTTTTGACCCGTCTGATAGCTGTGTCGGACGTCGCCGGCCCTGTCTGGCAATGGATCACGCTCATGGCAAGGCTCGGCACTTCGTACGATTTGAGTTAAGAAAGGCTCCGCGCCGCCATGCTCCCCTGCCCGCATAAAGGCCTTAAGATCTTTCTCCCGGACTCGCCAAAGCTTTGCCGGTCTTGATACCCTTCAGCTTGTGTTCGCGCAACAGCCGCATCAGTGCCCGTCAACACCTCGGGGCGAGGCGTTTCTGGGTCGGTTGTACGGCCGACTCGATTGACACCTCCCTCCTCTGGTGCTAGAGTCTTCATAATATCCCGACGCCCGGTCAAGCGCACCCCAAATCCACCGGTCCGTGGAAGTGGTGAAAATGAACTCTGCTGGTTCAAGCCCGGTCATCGAGACCCAGAAGCTCCGGAAAGTGTTCAGGAGCAGAACCAAAGAAGCCGGCGTCACCGGCTCCATTAAATCCTTCTTTTCCCGAGAAACCACCGAGGTGGAAGCGGTTAAAGGAATCGACCTCGTGGTGGAGCGCGGCGAGGTAGTCGCCTTCATAGGACCCAACGGCGCCGGCAAATCAACCACCATCAAGATGCTCACCGGCATCCTGTACCCCTCGTCCGGCACTGCGCGGGTATTGGGGCATGTTCCGTGGCTGGATAGAGAGAAACTCTCGTTCAAGATAGGTTCTGTCTTCGGGCAGAAGTCGCAGCTGTGGTACCATCTACCGCCGCTGGACACATTCAACCTGCTGGCGCGCATCTACGAGATGGATCCGGCCGAGTACCGGAAGAACCGCGATTACCTGGTCTCCCTATTTCAAATCGACGAGTTTCTCAAAACACCCGTGAGGAAACTCTCCCTTGGTCAGAGAATGAGATGCGAGGTTGCGGCATCGCTTCTGCACGGACCGGAAGTAGTGTTTTTGGACGAACCCACGATCGGTCTCGACGTCCTCGCCCGGCAAAACCTGAGACGGGTACTCAAGCAATGGAACAGAGAAGTAAAGGCCACGGTGTTCTTAACCTCCCACGACGTGGGCGACATCGAGCAACTGGCCGATAGGGTGATAATCATCAACCATGGCGAGATCGTGCTGGATACTACGGTGAAAACGCTGAAACACCGCTATCTCCACAGGAAGGTAATTGACCTGAGACTGGCACAGGAAGCACCGGAAATCGCGAGACCGGGCATTGTAACCGTCAAGGCCAAAGGACAAGGTCTGAAGCTAGAGGTAGATGCGAGGATAGCTGGGATCGATCAGGTCCTCTCGGCCGTGCTCAAAGAGTATGAGGTCCTCGACATCACCATTTCCGACCCTCCGCTCGAGGAGATAATCGCCGAGATATACAGGGCACAACAGCCCGATGGAGTTAGGTCCTGATAAGTTTTCAATAAACGGGTCTTAGGGCGCCAGATTCAGGCAGTCCGCGACGATTGGAGGCCCTGAGAGGGTTTCCGGGGAGGAAGACGCCGGTGACTCGGAAAAGCCCATATGTTGCCGCGCAAAAGTATGTCGAAATGTTCAGGGTCACGCTGGCGAGCCAGCTGGCGTACGTGTACGATGTTCTATTAAGGCAGATATTCCTCGTCATCATCATGTTCGTCTTCGCCCAGCTCTGGAGGACGACTTTTCGTTTCCAGAGCGCTGGCACCATCGAAGCCTTCTCTTTTGACCAGATGCTCTGGTATCTCGCTGCCAGCGAAAGCATCGTCCTCGCCCTGCCTCAGATCGGACGGGACATCGACGAAGAGGTGAAATCAGGCGCCGTAGCATACAGCTTGAACAAGCCGTACAGCTATCCTCTGTTTTACTACGCAAAGTATTTGGCAGATGCAGTCTTTCGCTTCGCGCTCAACCTGTTCGTCGCCGGGATGGTTACATGGGTGCTGGCAGGCATTCCAAGGTGGACCGGGACATCGGCTGCTGCCGCGGTGTTCTCCATCCTCCTTGCATTCACGGTGGATTTCTGGACCCAGTTTTCCATCGCTGTTCTTGCATTTTGGGTCGAGGATACGTGGGCCTTTCGTTTTCTGTATTCACGGGTCCTTATGGTGCTGGGTGGGGTGCTGCTTCCGCTGGATATCCTCCCACCGCTGCTCCGAAGGGTCTCCTCATACCTGCCGGTCAGCCAGGTAATCTACGGCCCTGCAAGAACCTTCTCGTTTTTCGAGACTCGAGGTTGGCTTGCTCTGACCGGAAGACAAGCTTTGTGGATCGTTGCACTCATGCTGGTCGCCCACGGGCTTTTCAGACTGGGGGTGAAGAGAGTCAGTGTTCAGGGAGGATGATCGGGCGAACAGGAAGAACACTGCCCGCAGCTATCTCGGCCTTGTAACCGGCTACCTGAAAGCTAACATATCCATGGAGATGGAATACAGGGCCTCCTTCGCCACCCGCGTATTGGGGATGCTCCTCAACGACTGCATGTGGCTGGCTTTCTGGGTGCTGTACTTCACGCGTTTTCCCGCACTGAGCGGCTGGGAACGAAACGACGTCGTAGCTTTGTGGGCTGTCACTGCGTTCGGTTATGGCATCGCGTACAGCATCTTCGGAAACTCGGTATACCTGGCCAGGATAATCATCAACGGGGACCTCGATTTCTACCTGGTCTACCCCAAAGACGTGCTCCTGCACGTTCTGTGCAGCAGAATGGACGTCACCGCCCTCGGTGACACGCTTTTCGGGCCACTTGTATACTTCGCCATCGTTCGGCCCGGCCCGGGCCAGGGACTGTTGTTTTTCCTTTCCGGCCTAGCCGTGGCCATGATTCTATTGGGATTCACAGTCATCGCTCATTCCCTGGCCTTTTTCATCGGAAACTCCGAGACTCTCGCCTCGCAGTTGCTTAATGCCCTCATCACGTTCTCGACGTACCCTTCGGAGATCTTTCAGGGAGCGGTGAGGGCGATTCTGTTTACCCTGGTGCCGGCCGGGTTCATCAACTCCATCCCTGTCAGGGTGATGAGAGAGCAGGATCCAGCCTTTTTCGCCGCCGTCGTGCTCGCGGCCGTGGTTCTGGTGCTTGGGGGACGTGGCCTTTTCAGACTGGGACTCAAACGATACGAGTCGGGAAATCTCGTGCGGGCCAGAGTGTGATCGCCGGGCTGACCATGCGGGCCCAGTCCCTGAAAGACTCTTGTACCTGCGGTACAACCCTTACCCGGTTAGCACTTGTGACCGAACCTGCTCAAGCAGGCCCTGTACGGTGTACCGCCTTCACACTGAGGTCCCACATATCGACCTCGAGTTCGTCTCCGGGCTTGACCGGTTCCGGGACACGGACTTTCGCTCCCATCTCCAGAACGGCTACCCGTCCATCTCTCAAAACATCTCTTACCTTCAGCCGGGCAACCACCTCGGGTTTGGGCATTTTCCGGGCAGTTTGCGACAGACGCTCAAGGTCACTTTCGTCGAGCGTCAACTCACAGGCCCTGAGGTCTTCTAATAAATGTTCGGGCCTTACAGCGCCAACGGGTACGCTTGCGACCGCCGGATGAGCCATCACAAACGCCAGTCCTACGGCGGAAAGAGGTGACTTCCGGTCGGCTGCGATTTTCCCCAGTTCCTGAGCAGCGTCGTTGAGAGCCTCGATGAACTCCTCAGTGAAGGCGGCAGCCAGACCTGTACGTTTCTCAGGTTCCCGGGCAGGAGGGTTCACGAGCCAACCGTTAAACAGGGGCGTCCAGGGAATTAGCGAAATGCGCTGGAACTCCCCTGTCGCGTAAAGCGATACCACCCTCCGGACATCGGCAACGGAATACGGCAGCTGAATCGAGACCGTATCCCCTATGTAGGACAGCCACTCCCGGAGCTCTTCGGGGCTCATGTTGCTCACCCCTATATACCGCACCTTCCCCTCTTCCACGAAGCGCGCGAACGCTTCCGCCGTGACGCTCAGGGGAACCGCGGGATCGGGGTTGTGGAGCTGATAAAGGTCTACGTAGTCCATGCCCAGTCGTCGCAAGCTGCTCTCAAGGGCCTTCCGAAGGAACCGGGGATCCCCGTTCTGTCTCTCCCCTGCTCCCGGCAGCCTTTCCGAGCCACCTTTTGTTGCGATGATAAAGTTATCCCTGGGTTTGCCCCGAAGCGCCTTCCCGAGTATCGTCTCGGACTGGCCGTCGCCGTACACGTCGGCGGTATCGAAGAAGTTCACGCCGTTGTCCATGGCCACCTCAACGGTGCGGATGCAATCCGCCTCGGATACGCCGCGCCTCCCAAAACCCCTGCACCCAAGGCCGATGACCGAGACTTCCGTACCGGTCTTGCCGAGTTTTCGATACTTCACGAGACCGCCTCCTCCCATCCGCAAAGTACATAATGCATTTCCGAATCCATATGCATCGCGTTCAACTGACCCCCAATTCAGACTCCCATCTGCAAAGCACATCATAGGAATCTCGCCGGACATCCGTCATCGGGCACGTGTCCGAACCCGAATGAGCTCAGCGCTGGCGGTGGCTACCGCGGCCTCGACGGATGAGGTCGTTCGACGGAGTATACGAAGGCTTCCGGGCACCGGTATCGTCGCAGAAACGGTCTCTTCCCGACAGCCATAACCCGGCAGTGAACATGGCGTCCGTCAGATATATATCGAAAGTCGTAAAAGCTTTATTGACATTCGATAATCTCATATGGTATTCATCGGTCAAGTACGTTCTCCGGAGGTGCGAGGAGATGAAATCCGGCGGCGCGAAGGCTCTGCTATCGTTTGTAAGGGTTCTTGTGAACATCGGGTGGTACGCATACCTGATCGTTGCGGTGGTCACCATCATCGGCATTCCACACTTATTATTCCGAGACTACTTACCGGCCGACAAACCCATGCCCTGGATGGAACACCAGCCGGGGTACACGATCACGTTCTCTGATGCTGTGTCCGCGGAAGGACTTGCGTCGTTCGCCAGGTACGGGCTAGTGCTGGGCCTGCCGAACCTGCTCATCATGCTGTTCATTCTGCATAACCTTCGAAGACTCCTGGCTGCGGGAATCGAGAACCCGTTTACGCTGGAAAACGCACGCCGCATGAGAATCATAGGTTTTCTTCTGCTGGCAGGGGTTGCAGCAGAGATAGGAGTCAATCTGATTACTGCCAGGTTCGTCATCAACAATGTTCACATCCCCGGAGCGACCATACGTGCGAACCCGCTACCGTACCGGGGAGGTCTCTTTTCCGCCTTGCTGATGCTCATCGTTTCGGAGGTATTCAAACTGGGCGTCCTGCTTCAGGAAGAACACGATCTGACGGTATAGGAGCTCCCATCATGACCATCGCCGTCCATCTCGACCGGCTGCTGGTCGAACGCAAAATGTCCCTGACGGAGCTTTCGGAGAGGGTGGGCATTACAATAGCGAACCTTTCCATACTGAAGACGGGAAAGGCCAGAGCAATACGATTCTCGACCCTGGAGGCAATCTGCCGCGAACTCGACTGCCAGCCCGGGGATTTGCTCGAGTACGTCGAAGACGGGGAGCAGCCATCCTGAGGTTTCGGATTCGCGGCGCTCAGACTGGCTTCCTCCCGGGCATCCAGGTTGCCGTCTTCAAGGAAATGCGTGGCCGCCTGCATCGCAGCTTCGAACCGCTGGACCGTGGTTACTCGATGGCATCGCATTTCCCCCAGCTACTTGCAGGGGGGAAGTCGAAGTGGAGAGAAGCTGAACGCCGGGGACCACGGAGTCAAGCAAGGTCGGAAAGAGAGTGAGTTACCGGTGCAATCGATGACCACAGAGTCTCTCGGTTCGGCACTGGAAAGCTTGTGCCGTCTGCGCTTGCCCGAGTTCCATGGAGCCAGAGTGCTGAATCTCGCTCCCATCGCTACCGGCTGGGAATGTGAGACCTACTCCTTTGTTCTGCGGAGCGGCGAGAAATCCGTTCGGCTCATCGCGCGCACCTACTGTGGAAATGAGAACATCGCCAAGCACAAGTGTGAGACCGAAGGCAGAACACTCCGGGAGCTCGGAAAACTGGGTTATCCGGTACCGAGGTTGTACGCCGCCGACCCTGAAGGAGAAGCTCTTGGTGTGCCCCTGGTGTTGACGCAACACGTCGAGGGAACGTGGCTGGAAAGTGCAGCGGCGAGCGCAAAGAAACCCGCGGAATTCTGGGAGTTCGTGGAAGCAGCAGCAGAGCTCCTGGTCAAGCTTCATTCGATAGATCCTTCAGTGGGGAACTTCGGAGCTATCCCTTCGAACGCTCACGAATGCCTTTCCCGAGAAATCGACGGTATGGAGAGCCGGCTCAGGGGGCTGGAGCACGTACCGGACTTCCGACCGGCGTTCGAGTGGCTTCGGGAAAGGCTAGAATCGCTATCCTCTGGTAAGCTATCGGTGCTCCACATGGACTATCATGCGCGGAACATACTGGTGACCAGAGATAGACGGTTCTTCGTGATCGACTGGACCTCATCAAGGGTGTGCGATCCCAGGTACGACCTCGGCTGGTCGCTTATATTTCTCGACAGAGCCGAGGTAGCAGACGGGTTCTTGCGTGCCTACGAGCGCATTTCCGGAAAAGGAGTTACGGACATGGACTTCTTCGAGGTTCTTGCCTGCACGAGGCGGCTTGTGTCTGTAGCCATTTCTCTAATACACGGACCTGAAACGCTTGGGATGAGAAAGGGCGCAGCCGCGTCCATGAAGGGTCAGTACGGGCAATTGGAGAGAGCATATCGCGTAGTAACGGACAGAACCGGAAGGAACCTGCCGGAAGTCGAGAGGTTCCTCAGGTCCCTGTCCTGAAGGAAGTCGTCGGCCCGGCCAGGAATGACACGCAAATGCCCGAATAGGTACTCCTGATGGATTCCAGAGGAGGTAGGAGGATGCCCACCTGTCCAAACTGCGGAGGGTTTGTAAAGAGAGAGGAACGGCAGTGTCCTCACTGCGGCCATCGAGCCGACTTCGAGCAAATAGCCCGGGAAGAACGACAGAGGCGCGAAGAACGTTTCGGGGTAGTAAGTCAAAGTGGATCCAGAGAGGACAAGAAAGCCGTACTTGAACGCCTGGCCAGCTCAGTGATCACGGTAACGATACCGTACGTTCCGGGCCGGGAAATAGCAAAAGTCGTAGGCATCGTGACCGCCGAAGTTGTACTTGGAACGGGCTTCTTCACCGAGCTCACAACCGGTCTTGCCGACTTTCTCGGAATCCGGGGCACGGAGTTCGAGCTTAAGTGGCGGGAAGCTAAGGACGCTGCCCTTCAAGAACTCCGGATGAATGCCGCCGAAATGGGATGTAACGCGGTTGTGGGGCTCGATATGGAGCTCGAGACGGTACGCGACATCCCGATGATCATCGCAACAGGTACCGGGGTGGTCCTGGCGGACGAGGTAGGAAGGGCTTAAGGCAGGCACCCGACCCTACAGACCACCACCAACCTCGTCATAAGCAGAAAAGCCATCGACTCCGACTTCCACCCGTCGCATCTCAGAGCTTCGTTGAACAGCTCCGGATAGCAGGCTTTGACTCAGATAGCATTGAACTCGCCGGGACCGAAGGTTCCTTTCGCCGATGACTGGTCCTGCAACTCCATTCTTTGCATCTCCGTGGGAGCAACGTAGCACTCGGAGGAACAGCCGCTTCTTCTCAAGTCCGGCGCCAGCCCGTCGACGGCGGTCGCCCTGACAGCTCTCATCTTTGCAGCCGGGCACATTCCCGATTTTGTGCTCAGAGTCTATCCGGGTATGCTGCCGCTGGCGATGGGGCAGGTCGCCAGCGTAGCGCTGTACGGCGCGTTTCTCGGTTACGGCGTGTACAGGTCCGGAATGCTCTGGCCGTGGATGGTGGTGCATGCCTTGAGCGACGTGACGGGGATATGATGGCAGCAACGCCGCCGCCCGCGTCACTGCCCGCAGGCAGCTTTGAACTCCGTCCACACCCTCGCGTGAGCTTCCTCAGCCTCGGCCCCGACGCTCTGGATCATCTCCATACCGGCGCTGGTGAACTCGGGCGGCAGCGTGAGGAATTCCTTATACTCCGGCTCAATCAGTTCATCCGCGGCCTTATTCGTGCAGTAGTATCCGAGCCATTCAAAGCACCGGGCAGACACTTCCGGCCGCAGAATGAAATCTATGAACTGGTGGGCGGCGTCCGGATTGGGCGCGTTCTTCGGAATGAACATCGCCATTATGCCGAATCCGATGCCTTCTTTCGGAAAGACCACTTTCAAATCGGGATTTGCCATCTTCGCCATGGTAACCTGGGATGTGTACATCACGGCCACTGCGATTTCGCCGGAAAGGAGGTCATCCTGAAGGTTGTCATCCTTGATGATGCGGATATTGGGCGCAAGCTCGAGCAGCTTTTTTCCCGCTGCATTGATGACATCTATGTCCTCGGTGTTGTAGCTCTCTCCGAGAACCTTGAGGGCCATCCCGTTGATCACCCTGTAGTTGGCGATGATCCCTATATTATTTCTCAACGACTCATCCCAGAGATCGGCGTACCCGGTGATATCTATCTTCACAGCCTTCGGGTCGAAGACGATGGTCTGAACCCCGGCGCCATATGGGACCGTGTACTCATCGTGAGGATCATAGAATTGGCCCTGATAGATGGGATTGATGTTGCCGAAATTCTTGATCTTGCTTCGATCGAGTTTCTGCGCCAAGCCTTCTGCGATGACTGTCTCTATGATGTAGTCGTCGGCGATGACCAGGTCATAGTCGCCGCCCTTGGCTGCCTGGAGTTTGGTGAGCATGGTCTCGTTGAAGTCGAAGTTGCTGTAGTTGATGGTGACGCCGGTCTCGGCGGTGAATTCATCCAGCACTTCCTGGGGGAACATACCCTCCCAGGTAAACAGGTTCAATGTGGTCTTCCTGCCCTGTCCATCGCGATTTTCCGTGCCGCAGCCGGCGAGAAGGCTAGCGAACAAGGCCAATACCAGGGTAACTGTCAGAACTCTCTTCATGGTTCTTCCTCCTCCGGGTCTGTTGTACTGTCTTCTTTCCGAACCACATGGACAAAAGGACTATGAGCAGAGTTGCTCCGAACATGAGTGTAGACAGCGCGTTGACCTTGGGCGTGACTCCGGTCTTGAGTTGAGTATATATCTTGAGCGGGAGCGTGTTCGTGTGAACTCCGGTCACGAAAACACTGATTACAACATCGTCCAGGCTCATGGCAAAGGAAAGGAGCACACCTGAAGTGATTGCCGGCAGGATCAAAGGCAGCGTGATATCCAAAAACACATTCCACTCACCTGCTCCGAGGTCTTTTGCAGCTTCCGCATAGCTCTTGTCAATGCCGACCAGCCTCGCTTTTACCAGCATGTATACATAGGGAATGCAAAAAGACGTGTGGGCGATGACGAGTGTGGTCATGCCCAGGGGCAACCTCATTAAAGTGAAATACACGAGGAAGACCATACCCAGTATGATCTCGGGAATCATAATGGGCAAGGTGGAGATGTACTCGATAACGTTCTTGCTGCGCCAGCTGATTTTGGGCATGCCTACCGCGGCCAGGGTGCCGATCACCGCAGCACAAAGACTGCTCAGCGTAGCCAGTACAAGGCTGTTGGTCATCGCCTCCAGGTAGCTCCTGTCCCGGAACAGCTCCGCATACCATTTCAACGAGAACCCGCCCCAAACCGAGCTAATCCTGCTCCCATTGAACGAGTAGACTATGACCAGCAAGATAGGTACGTACATCAAGGCGAGCATGACGCCCAGGTACACGCCCGCGATCTTTGAACGCTTCTTCACACGAGACCCTCCAGATCCTTAACGCCTGATACCCTCCGGTACAAACCGATCATGAGACTGGTCAGGATCATGAGCACGACCGAGAGAGCTGCGGCAAAGGGCCAGTTACGCGCCTTCATGAGCTGCTCCTGAATAAGGTTGCCGACAAGAACGACCTTGTTGCCGCCCAAAAGATCCGCGATGAAGAACAGGCCCATCGAAGGGATGAATGTCAGGACCACGCCGGACAACAGCCCGGGCATTGTGAGCCTGAAGGATATCGTTAGAAAAGCTTGGAAGCTGGTGGCGCCGAGGTCTCTTGCCGCCTCCACCAATTGCCAGTCCAGTTTCTCCGCGCTTGAGTAGACCGAGAATATCATGAACGGTACCAAAGCGTAGACCATCCCCGCCACGACAGCAGTATAGGTATACAGGAGCTTGAGCGGCGCCTGAACGACGCCCAGCGCCATGAGCAACCTGTCCAGAACCCCGTTGGCCCGAAAAACAATGATCCAGCCGTAAAGCCGTATGAGAGAACTGGTCCAGAAAGGAATCATCAGCAGCAACATGACTCGTTGTTTCCATCTTCTGCTGAGTCTCGCCATGAAATAGCCAAAAGGGTAACCCAGGAGCGCCACAAGCAGGGTGGTAAGGCTGGCCAGCTTCAAAGATTCGTAGAACGTTTTCAGATAGACCGGTTCCAGGATATGCGCATAGTTTTCCAGGGTGAGTTCCCGCACGACGCCCCACGTTTCCGCCCGCCTGAGAAAGCTCAGGATAACCATGTAGACGAGAGGGCCCACCACGAACAACAGCGCGAAAGCGTATAGCGGCGCCACGGCCAGGGAGGCCGCCCTTGTGCCCCGCCTTCTTCTCGTTCGGGTTTCTCCGGCGTTCATCACGCATCCCCCAGGTCCACGAGCACGGCCTGATCCGGCAGCCACGTCACCACCACCTCTTCGCCTGGTGCAAGCGGCGAATCGATACCGTGGCGGGTGGATACGAGTTCACGACCACCGGACAGAGATACGATGATCTGAAGCACGCCTCCCGCGTAGTGCTTCTCTTTAACGATGGCGCGAAGGCCGGCGGAAGAAGGGGGATCGTTCGCAATCAAGTTTACCATTTCTCTCCGGACGGCGACCGTTACCGGTTGCCCCACTTCGAGCTTGGCTCCACGGGAGGCCACCTGACCTGTGCCGTCGCGCGTCTCGAACGTCACGAGTTCCGAATCAACGCGGGAGACCTTCCCCGAGATGATATTCGCAGAACCAACGAACCCGGCGACGAAGCTCGTCCTCGGATGGTAATATACTTCCGACGGCGTGCCTATCTGCTCGAACTTGCCGTTGTGCATGACCGCGATGCGATCGGACATGTTGAGTGCCTCTTCCTGATCGTGAGTGATGTGGATGAACGTGATCCCTAACTGCTTCTGCAGCCGCTTGAGTTCGATCTGCATCTGGCGCCGCAATTGCAGGTCCAAGGCACTAAGGGGTTCGTCCAGAAGTAAGACTGCCGGCTTGTTGACGAGAGCTCTGGCAATTGCCACGCGCTGCCTTTGTCCGCCTGATAATTCGTCGGGCATGCGCCTTTCGAAGCCGCTGAGCTGAACCAGTTCAAGCGCTTCTGCCACGGTCTTTCTGATGGTCGCCTTATCAACCCGCTTTAGTCGCAGGCTGTAGCCCACATTGGCTTCCACATTCATATGCGGGAACAGGGCGTAGTTCTGAAACACCATGTTCACGTTCCGCTTGTTGGGCTCCTCGCCGGTCACGTCCTTCCCTTCGATGATGACCCGGCCACAGTCGGGCGTCTCCAACCCCGCAATGATGCGCAGTGTGGTGGTCTTGCCGCAACCCGAGGGTCCCAAAAGCGTGATGAACTCGCCCCTACGGACGCTCAGGTCAATTCCATCAAGGACTTTGACGTCGCCGAAGCTTTTTTCGATCTGACAGAGCTGCAGGACAACATCAGTCATGCCGGGCCTCGATTCCAATGCCGTATTGCGAAGGGCTTCTATCAACTATGACAGGCAGATGAAGCCCACCCGCCCTTAGAGTGCTTGTTAACTCTGCGTCTCCCTAATTATACCGTATCCGTACTGTTGCATCGTGCCCCCGGGCCGAGTTAGGGCCGGCGGCGGAATTCGGCAGGATGCTCCGAATACCTCGTTTACGACGACGGGGGCTAGCCCGATGCCTACCTGTCCAAACTGCGGGGGCTTCGTGAGTCACGACGGACATTCCAGACTTGTTCGGAACCAGGGTGATCGAGTTTGAAATGGAGTGGCGGGAGGCTAGGGCGTCTCAGGCACGGTGATACCTCCTCAAGGAATCAACGGGTGCAAGACCTCCACACCCGAGAACCGCTGCAATGCGGGAGCAGATCAAGGACAACAAGGAGAGTCAACTGAAGTTGAAGTCCGCTGGGTACGGGAAGGCCATCCCGTGCACTTGTTTAGATCTTGGAGGTGCCGGTACTGTTTTCGCATTCGTGGAACTTAAGGCGCAGCCTTGTCGCCGCTGATTGCCTGCGCCAGTATACGCCTTATTTCACCCGGTTGCCGACTCACCGCCCATCGCCAGCGACCGAAGCCTCCATGCGTATTCACCGCCCGCACCCATTCGTCCAGGTAGTGACGTTTTACCTGGTCTTCTTCGGTCTCCTGCCCTTTCGTTTCCAGGATCAGCATTTCGCCGTTGACCAAGCGAACCAAGAAGTCGGGCCGGTACTTTCTCACCACGCCTCGATAGACGTACAAGACCTCAAAGCCCAGATGGTCGTTCTTAACCCATGCGGCCACGTACTCGCTAGTGTCCAGAATGAAGGAGTCCGAGGCTTCCCAAGTACTGTCGTATACGCACACGTTGATGTGGGACTTTCGCGTGCGTTCGCACGGCTTACCTGTGTACCACGTTCGCATTTCCCCGGTGCAGCGGATCGGGTGATCACGATCGAAGACCGGCGTAAGCTGCTCTGTATTCTCTTGCCGCACCGCGTCCCAGATGTGCTGCACAACTCGGGACATATTAAGGGTGATGATCAGCCTCCGGCGCAGATTGTCCTGGTAGAAGAGAGGCGGCTGAATCAGGATACGGTCTGAACAGATGAACTGCTCGACCAACCGTACCAACTGAGCCAGCAACACCTCCCGGCTGCCTCGCCAGTCTTCCAGTATCTGGTCAAACACGTCCCGTGCGACTTCGAAGATGATGCGCTGCATACGGAAGTCGCGCGCGAGTCGCTCCAGCTCGATGCGGTCGATCCGAGTTACGTCGGGCTTACCGTCCACAACGGGAGCCAGTTCCGCCACCTGAGCTGTATGCCTTGCATCCAGCTCCAAGGGTTCTAGCCTAGACCAGTCCAGCGACAATGTGGGACGGAGCATGTGTTCGATCCGCACCACGTTCGGCCAGCTGATTTCATACTGCACCTTTGCCGGATCAGGTTCCACTGGGGTTTTGGGCACAGGTGGAGGAGGCGGACCGTCCTCTCCGCTCTCGTGGGGTAGAAAGGTGAAAGGCACTCCGAAAACATTGACATATTCGGGCTCAAACAACCCAGTTTCTGGGTTGACCTCGTAAGAAGTACGGCGAAGACCACGCCCGATCACCTGCTCACAGAGCAATTGGCTGGTGAAGGCACGGAGGCCCATGATGTGCGTCACCGTCTTGGCATCCCATCCCTCGCTAAGCATGCCTACGGAGATAACGTTCTGAATCTTCTCGCCGGGCTCGCCGACACGGCCTACTGTGTCCACCATCCTGCGCAACAGTTCCGCCTTCTCGGTCTTGGTTAACTTGCACCCATTTGGGCCTGCGTCCGGCTGGTCCTCTGCTTCCTGCGTTTCCAGTCCCGCGGGCACTTGGGTTTGTGCCTCGGCTTCGTTTAGAACGTTCGAGTCGATGTGGAGGATGCGCTCCGGGTCACATAGCTCATCGATACGGATGTGCCTCGTATCAAAGGCGTGCTTGACGCGGGCGGCTGTCTCGGTACGGTTGCACACCGTGATCATCACCGGCGGAGTGGGCAGCCCTTTCCGGGCCCACGCTTTCATAGTCTCGCGCCAATCATACCCCAGCAGGTAATAAGCATTCAGCACCAGATCCGGCAATGGCTCTTCCGCCCTAGCCCGGCGGTTCAGATCATCCTTCACCTCCGGGTCGTTGTAGATGTGGTAGAGACGTGACTTGTAGGTCCTGGCGTCGGGCACAGCGTCGTCGCGTACAACCACGCGCGGCGTCTTGACCAGACCGGACTCGATAGCATCATTCAGGCCGAAGTCACTCACGATCCACTCGAACAAGGCCTCTTCGCTGCTCTGCTTGCCCGAGGGAGTAAACGGTGTAGCAGAAAAGTCGTAACACTTGAGGATGCCGCGGCACCGGTGGAGGCGGTCAAGTCCGCCGATCCAGACAGTTGCTTGCTCGGCGCTGTCCCTAAGGTCACGCTGGCGAAGGTATTTCCCTACGGCCTCCCAATTGACTCGCCAGGCGTGGTGCGCCTCGTCGTTGATCACCAAAAGATTACGCGCGTTCGCCATTTCGCCCAGCACTTCGCGAGTATAAGCCTCATCGCTTTTGACACCGCGCTTGTCTACGCTACGTCGTTTCCTGACTTGTTCCTCGCTTTCCCACGCAAGAACATGCCAATTGTGCACCAGCACCCGGCCTTGCCGCAGTTTGTCAAGGAGCGGCGGCGGAACGATGCGAAAAGCCTCATAATAGTTACCGGTCGCTGCAGGTTGCAGAACCATTAGCCTGTTTCTGACCGTCAGGCCCGGGGCAATCACGAGGACGTTCTTGGAAAAGCGCGGGTCCTGTGGGTAGGTGACTTTGTTCAGGATATGCCAGGCGATGACCATCGCCATCACGACGGTTTTCCCTGTGCCGGTCGCCATCTTACAGCACTGACGCTCAAAAGGCCCTCCGTCGCCGGGGATCTCGATACCTACCTTTTCACCGGGAGGTGCCTCGAGGAGCCAGATGAGAGTCTCGACTGCTTCAAGCTGGCAGAAGAAAAAGCGGCGCGTATCGAACTCTTCCGGGTCGCGCCAGTATTCCAGGAGCCGCTTGGTAATGCCGGTGACTCCCGGGTACCCAGCTTCCCGCCAGGCTTTTACCCGCGGGCGAATCCGGTTGACCAGCGGGATCTCGATGAAGATCCCCGGGTCGTCAAATGCTTTCGAACTCTCCGAGGCTATCACATAACCTGCTGGGCGCCGGCCTTCCACCAGGTCGAACGTCTTCGTCGCACGGTCATAACGCCAATGACGCGTCGGCTCCTCGTAAGGTGAGTTGATGATGAGATGATCGATCTTGGCTTGCCCCATCAGCTTTCCTCCCCCAGTACTAGCGGCTTGAGGGCGGCCACCGGCGTGGCAAGGTCAACCAATATGGACACATTAGTCTATCTCCACAACCTTTAAACTCTCAATTCCACGGTCGTCTACTATCTTGACAGCGATTCGCCGGTGCTCCCCTGGCTCAAAGGGCAGCGAGACCGTACCCCGGTAGGCTTCGATTAATTCCTGGTCAATTTCCGCCTTGAGGTTGCGGGCGAGCTTTGCCCAGCCATCGTTTTCCCCGGACATTGGAAAGAAAACCTGGCGCGGGTAGAGGCAACGCCCATCGTAATCGGTGTCCAGGAGCCACACGGCGATCTTGTCCGGTCCACCCGACTCGACTTGGCCGGTCTTCGTGTTGTAGTAGTCAAAACCGTGCACCGACACGCGGTATTTACCCTTTTCTGGTCCCGACCCAATACGCTCCACTTGCACGTCTGGCTGACCGATGAGCCAGAAGGACTCGTTGGTAACGCGTTTCTTCTTGAGGTCGTCGGTCAGCAGGTCGGCGTTCATTTGTACCTTGAGTAACTGCATCCCGGCCAGTTCCGGCCTGAGTTCGTCAATATCCTTGGCCGCCTCCGGGTCAAACTGAAACGCGGCGAAAATCAAAAGCTTTGGTCTCGGCACCAACGTTCGGGCCTCCTCCCAGGCCCGCTCAACCTGCCGTTGTTCCAAAGGTCCATGCTCTGGGCCGAAAGAAACCACTACCCGCAAGCTCTCGTAAGCTGGCTTGGCTGCAGAGGACTCATCTCGATCGCGCACCGAGTCGGCTCCCTCAGCGGTAGGACGGGTCTCTCCCTCGGCATGAAGCCACCGGCAACCCGGCAAGGGCTCCAGCCGTGAGAAGCGGATGTACTGACCATTCTTCCCACGAATTCCGGTGCGCAAGAGTTCGTCGCGCCATTCGGCCTGGCGCAGCGTCTCGCCGGAACGAGAGATGGAATTGTCGGCAACCCCAGGACGACCTTCTACCAACTCCTCGATCGACTTGACTGCGGGTGCAGGTACAGCTTCTACAGTAAAAGGACCGGTCACCCGTACCTTCTTACGGTCCACAAGAGGCTGGTCATAGAGGGTTTCTTGCTCTGCATGACGGGCGATAGCGGCGTCCATTTCTCGTTGCATGGCCCGCCGAGCAGCGTGGAAGGCATTGAACGGAGACCGGGCACGGTCCGGCCAGTCCTTCGGAAACTCGGCTGGCACCTCCCACTCCAGGAGTGCATTCGCCGGCACCTCCGCCCCCGAGGGTAGCTTTGCCTTGGCGCCGTCCGGAGCTCGAAAATCCACTCGCTGGCTGCTTCTCCCGCCCACTTGAACCTCGAACGGCACATCGTGCCCGCGTAGGGCAGCATTGAGATCACAAAGCGCCTTCTCGATGGCCGGATGCATCCTGGCGTAGATACTGTCGATCTCTGGATTATTGGCAATAGATCTGAGGGTTACGTGCGGTACAGTCTTGTATTTAAAACCGCTACCCACACCTTCTTCGGGATGGGCTAGTTCGTAGTAGTCGAAGATGGCGGTCATTAGCCGCTGGCGAGCAATAGTAATCGCTACACGTGAGGTGTCACACGTGATCCAGCGTCGACCCCACTGCTCCGCTACATAGGCTGTGGTACCAGAACCGCAGGTCGGGTCGAATACCAGATCACCAGGGTCGGTAGTCATGAGGAGGCAGCGTTCGATGACTTTTTCTCCTGTCTGAACAGCAAAGATCCGTTCTGCGGCTCCTGTTGTATCTTGCCACGGCACAGTCAAAGCAGTAACTGGATAGTCATCAGCAAACAAAACATAGTTCAATGTCTCACCGCTGAACTCAAGTCTGTTAGCCAGTGCAAGTCTTGTCATCCCCGTTTCATCGGTCGCCCACCCATTTTTCGGGCTATTTACTCTTCTACCTTGAAAAGAGAACGGGAACATACCGGCTCGATTAGGCCCCGATGGCATCAAGGATTTCAACCTGAATACTCGAGCATTTGCCGGAAGTAGCGCATAGTTCGCAATTTGGTTTGATGACAGTTGCCGTCGAGACACGTCAGAAAGCTCATAAAATTTATATAGCGGGTCTCCTTCTGTCGATCTGTCGATGAACAACTGTCGGTATTTTAGTTTCTCTTGTTTTTTCGCATACCACAGCAGGAAGTCGTCCATTTGTTCGATTGCCTTGGTTCCTAAAGGCATCGTCTTTTTGCGGAAAGGTATTACTGCAACGAAATTATCTCGCCCGAATATCTCATCGAGAAGGCACCGCAGGAGGTGCAGGTTTTCGTCGCTGATCTGTACAAAGACACTTCCGCTCTCCGTTAACAACTCCCGCGCTAACAGCAGCCGGTCTCGCAGATATGTGAGGTAGGAATGAATTCCCAGCTCCCAGGTGTCGCGGAAGGCGCGAATCTGCTCTGGCTCGGCGGTGAGGTCCTCGTCGCTGCCGTCCTTTACGTCACGCTTGTTGACAAAAGGCTGGAAGTTGGAACCGTACTTGGTGCCGTAAGGCGGGTCAATGTAGATCATCTGCACTTTGCCCCCGAAGCCCTCTTTTTCGAGCAGGGAATTCATTACCAGCAGGCTGTCGCCGGCGATCAAGCGATTGGTCCAACCGTGCTTGTGCTGGTAGAACTCAATGGCCTGCCGAAAGGGCTCCTTGCGCTCGACATCAAAGAGAGATAACTGCTCGCTTCCGTTACCATTGCGTTTGCGAACTGCCTCGATGATCGTTCGCGGATCGATGCGTTCGTGAACATGCAGCGAAACTGTGGGCACTTCAAACGAGGTGCGCTCGGCCTTGCCCGCCCAACTCAGGTACGGCTCCTGCGCTTTCTTCAGGATCGCAAGGGCAGCCTTAGCTTCTTCTAGCGTCGAGGAAGCAAGCCCGCGCTCAATGACGGCGGCCAGCTCGTCTCGGACTTTGCGACCGTCGAATTTGAGCTCGGGATCGAGGTGCGGGTCATGAAGATACTTCTTCCTCTGCCCGGTGTCCGGATCGGTTTGGGGTGTCACCAATCCCACGGGGGGATTGTTAACACGCTCCTTGTCCCGGTGCTGGTAGGATTCAATTGGACGCTTTGTAGTGTTTCTGCTCTCTCGGTGTTTGAGCGCCATACCATCTCACCTATTGATTATTCCTTACCCGAATACAAACCGGCTCAGATGAATAGGCCTTTTTGCAGCACTCAACGGGGTCCCCGCAGTTCTCTGCCTCGCCGACGTACCCGTTCCGGATGCTGATATTGAGGCGTTTGAACACCCTGATTGATAAGTCGGCTGCCATGTGTCGCCTTTCCCCCGGATTTTCATCTTGTTGGGTTATGATTCTAGTTAATTGCCAATCCGTCCTTCTTTCTTAGTTAGCCCCAATGATTGCGCGGCGCATTGTTAGCGGGTCCTGCGAGTCCGGTCGCAAGTTCTCAATACGTCGGAAGGTCTTCATCTGAAAAAACTTTCCCTTGGGTCCTGAGAGCAAGGCCCACGTTAAGAACCGCTGGCTTGTGCAGGGGGTTCAGGGGTTTCTTTCACTGATAGGAGGGGAGTTGCTCACAAACATATGCACGGATGCTTTCAGGAATGAGGACGAAAGCAGACCTGATCCTGAACACGACGAAACGAGTGTACCCAGCCCTGCGACACGGACCGTATCCTCAAGGCAGCGGCGACTGCCGCGCGAACCCGGAGTAGCCTCAACTCTCGTGAGGCGTTCCTTCCGTTCTGTACTCAACGCTCCCTTTCACTGATGCCTGTTTAACCCGCAAGTCAGGTACGACGGCATCGCGCAAAGCTCTACCTAGCCCCTTAAAACAGCACTCCACTTTGTGGTGCAGGTTACCATTTCGCAAGACCTGGACGTGTAATGTGGCTCCGGCTCCACCCCCGAAAGCTCTGAAAAACTCCTGGAGGTCGCTGTGCTCAAGCCCGTCGTCAGGAGTCAGGTAGAACCCTGGCCGGCCGATTAAATCGAGGGAAACGAGGACGAGGACCTCGTCGAAGGGAATTGTTGCCCAACCGAACCGCCTGACCGGTGCATAAACCAACGACATTGCCGCTCCTTCATGGTTTGAGTCCGGTTCCCCGGTACAGGAGTATCCCGCTTCGCCAGTCGCTCGACACCGTAAATCCATGTCATGACCATGGCCAGGTTTTCCAACGCCACACTCTGGTTCCATCCCCGCGTTGTATGTACCGAGACATCGCCTCAGCGCCGTACCGAAAGCCCATCCCGCGTCCTCAGCGCAGTGGTGAAGATCCGGCCTGGGCGAATCCACTTTCAGTCGTAAATCGAAAGCACCATGGAGGGCTAAAGTCTCAAGGCAATGGTCTAGAAAAGCAAAACGGGTGGAGACCTGCGAATTACCTGTACCGTCGATATCCAGGTAGATGTCAACCACCGTCTCACGGGTCCTACGAGTAAGGCTCGCCGTCCTGTGGGGCGCAGGAACGATTTGCTCGGGCCGTGCCGTGTCCATGCTGCAACCACTCCTAAACCGGCTATAACGTCCAGACTGTCCGTCGCACCCTTCTGTCTGGTCCCAGACAGAGCTCTCATCCCCGGGTGGGCCGCTCTGCGCTGGCCACGAATTATATCGTTTTTTCGGCACCGGACGGGTTTGCACCCCTCTTGTCGCTTACACAGTCTTCCTTCTCGGCATGCTCACGGTGAATATATACCTGTCCGCTCTATAGTAACAATCTACAAAACACAACGGTCGCATGTTTTCCAGATAGGTGACGTTCTTCATTCTGAGGGTGAGACCGTCGACCGGCAGCCCCAGGAAACGGGCCACATCCTCAGGGGGTCTTTCCGCTTCGATCGTCTGGGTTGCACCGATTATCTTGAGACCGAGGTCATCTTCGACAAACCTGTAAATCGAGATCTTTTCCAGGTCTTTCTGCTCCAAACCGGGCACGAGCGTTACAGGCAAAAACATGGTCTCCAGCGCAATGGGTTCGCAGTTGGCGAGTCTAAGCCGCTTGAGCTCGTAAACTTCCCGGCCTACGGGCAAGGCCAACGACGACCGGAGGAACGGTTCGGGCAACCTCTTCTGCAGCGTGAGTACCCTCGAGGAAGGCTTTAACCCTCTTTCTTCCATCTGTTCGGTGAATCCTTGCAAGAAAGAAAGGGGATAGCTGTATTTTTCGGACCGAACGAAAGTGCCCAGCCCCGCCTGGCGGTATATGAGCCCGTCTCTTTCGAGAGAGGCCAGTGCCTGCCGAATCGTGTGTCTCGACACTCCGAATTCCTGCGTGAGCTCGTGTTCCGGCGGCACCCGGTGGCCGGGAAGCCACTCTCCCTTCTTAATCCTCTCTCTCAAGGCTTGAGCTATCTGGTAATACAACGGCACCGGACTCGTTCGGTCAACCATCCCCAGCATATCCCCTTTCTCCCAAATACTACTTCACTCTTGCGGGCCCTGAGGTTCTGCCGTCCAAGCCGAAGACATTGCCCGCCGGCGGCACCGGGAAGCCAGCAGGACTCGCGGGCAACCCCGGCGCCGTCGTCCTCACCGTTCACTTTCAAGCCGCGATCGTTCGGGAAATGGGCTTAGCGAGCCGGGTACGGTGCCGGGTACCGGTTATTTCCCACCCAGGAAACGCTTGACCGTATCCCTTACAGCCTGCCGGGCGATATCGTCAAAGGCAGTCCCCACGACCAGGATGTTGACGCCTGTCCCTCTGAACGCCTGAAAGTTCGTGAGGTTAATCCCGCCTTCGGCCAGAGTCGGCCTGGTCACGGCACCAACCAGCGCCTGAAGCCTCTCTCTTATCACAGCCGGGATCTGCCCCGCCTCCACTCCCTCGTAGCTCATTCCGGTCATGAGACCTATCATATCTACCCCTATAGATTCCATTTTCTTGGCCGTGTCCGCCACTTCCTCCGGCGTGCTCGCAGGAATCCCAAAGGGATGGAGGTCGTCCGGATGAGCTACATACGCATCGACGAGGAGACCGTTGGCATGCGCAAGTTCCACGATGTCTCGCAGGTCGTCCAGGTCGCTCTTGTGAACGTGGAGGCCGTCGGCACCCGCTTCAGCTATCATCCTGACGTCGTCCTCGGAAAGCGGGCGCGGAAGCACTTCCGTAAAACCCCCGGGTATCCCCACGGTGATGAAGATATCCGGACCTACGACGCTCCGAACGCCGCGAGTGACCTCGGCCATTTGCTCGATGGATATCTCATGCCTGATGGCCTCGGCGGCGTGCATGTTCGTCACGCCCTTGTAGCCTCGAGCTAGAGCAACCGCAGGGTGATTCGGCTCGAGCATGCGTGCTCCAGCTTCCACCGCGGCCTTGGCGAGCCTGGCATCGTCGCCAGTAATGCCCGTTGAAAGAAGCGTGGTTCCTCCGTGCATCTTTATGGCCGACAAGACTTTGGCCAGTGCCACTTCCCGCTTGCGCCTCATATCTCCCTTAATCATTGAAAGGACCTCCGTTTTAAACTCACGGTTCTAGCCTCACCGTTTTAGACTGACGATTTCATGAGCGTTGGCGCATCCTCGCCCTCTTGTTGGCTGCGAGCGTCAAGAGGAAAGCAGCGCCCATCGCCACCAACATCGACACAAGAAAACCGACGGGATTGTTGGACATCGCCGGTGCGACAACCGACGGCACATACGCGGTACCTCTCACGTTAAAGGCGCCCACAAACGCGCCGGACAACGCCGCCGAAAGCAAAGCTCCGCCGAACACAAGCCTGTCCGAGAACATGAAAGGATAAGCTGCCTCGACGAAAGTGCCGAATCCAACGTTGACCACGAACCCGGGCAATGCCACCGTAGCTTCATCTTTCGTCCTCGGGTAAAGCACGTTCGCCAGAGTTATCCCCGCGGATACCATGACGAGGCCGGTCATATCGATAGCACCCAGGAAACTCGAGCCCGTCTTCTCCATCTCGAGGAGCACTATAGGAAGGATTGCCGCGTGGTAAACCCCTCCGATTATGGCCGGCCAGATCAGAAGACCAGCCACCGCCCCTGCCAACACCGAGTTGAGTCCAACAAGAGTATCGATTAGCGTTCTGATGCCATTTCCGGCCCAAAGAGCCAGCGGCGCTATGAGGAAGTACACGACCAAGCCGGAAGCTAAACCCGAAATCCCGCCGGCGACTATATTCGCAGTTGTAGCCGGAAAACGCCAGTTAAGAGACAGAGTCAGCAGGTACGGAACCAGAATACCCGCAAGGACGCCGCCGATGATTCCGCCTATGATGCCTCCCTTTGCCGAGAGGGTACCGGCGACCACTCCTGCGACGACGGCCACTTCGTCCATCCCGGACACTTGCTTTGCAGCTACCGCCGCGACGATTACGGGCAGCGCGGCGATCATCGTATCGAAAATCGTGCTGAACACGCCAAGTCCCGGGATCTTTCCAATCGCAAGGGTCAACGCCATCGCGATGAAACCGGGCAAGGAAGCCATCATGATCCCGCGGAAGTTCACACGTTGCAACGGGCTCCCGGAGACCGCCCCCGGAGATGAGGCCTTGCCTATCACCGGCCGGTACTTAAGACCCCAGTGCTTGGCCAAAGCGGAAATACCCGCAATCGCCCTTGTCCTATTAGTGGTACCGGTAGTCCCCGATACCGAGATCACCGTTGTCCCCATAGACTGGGCCTTGGCCATCGAGGTACCGCCCGTGCCCACGACTACGAGGCGTTGCTGAGCAGCTGCCCTGAGGCTCTCCCGGTTGACGCCATCCGGGTCGCAGCTTACGAGAAATAACCCGTCTATCTCTCCGGCTTTGATCTTCTTAGCGATGTCAGCGTCCATTTCCCTGGCTTTCCCGTTGACCTGCTCAAGAGGTCCCTCGAAAGCAACTTTAGGCGTTCCACCTTCTGACACGTAGATAGCTGCCGGGGTATCGGGCTTCACCTGATCCATCGATGCCTTAGCAGCTATGAACAGGACGTCCGAAACCTCGATTTGGGCGGCGGAGGCCTGCCTTACAACCTCATCTATGAGGTTGACCGGATCCTTACCTCCCAGATTGTAGAGGTTTCCGCCGCTTGAGCCAATTAGAGCTATGCGCCTGGCCATGGTTACCCTCCTTGAATCTCATTGTTGTCTTGGACCCCAGCTACCAGTCCGGGTCCGAAACCATTGATCGATGGGGACAAGATAAACGCGAACCGAATTCGTACCCGGACCGGTAGACGGAGACCACTATACCTATATTGTCCGTACATATGGACATCCTGTCAATACTCGTTTAGGTTTTGTCGCAGCCCGGTTCACCGAGAATCACGCGCATCTCCCTTGTTTCGATGAGGTACCTGATGCGGGCCAGGGCGTCTTTGAAGCCTCTCGAAGGGAAATGTCGGATGTGCTTGGTAAACGGGTCCTGAGAAAGTGAGTAGAATGCCCTGTACATGATTCATTCCTATGCGTCAAATCGTCCTTGGGTCGAGGGAGGGGGGCTTCTCCTCCAGTCGGCCTCAGCCAGTTG
The DNA here is from genome assembly GCA_012842495.1 of Candidatus Fermentithermobacillaceae bacterium. Taxonomy (GTDB): domain Bacteria; phylum Bacillota; class Sulfobacillia; order Fermentithermobacillales; family DUSS01; genus DUSS01. The sequence continues at coordinate 23,594 of DUSS01000008.1, read as the reverse complement.
ATTGATCCACTTATCCCAGCTTCGCCGTCTTCTGTCAACCGGCCCCCACAGGCCGGCACACCTTCGGGGACGCGGAGGTCCCCGGACGGCCGCCGGGGCCGAACCAGCTCGGCACCCGTCGCGCCGCAGGCGGGTTCTGGCCCCTTTACAGGTTCAGACTAACCGCTTGTAGAACAGATGCGGCGTCCACCACGGACCCCGGCTGTCCGGATCGCAGGCAAAGCCCAGGCGCCGGAAGAGCGTTTGGGACTGCCAGTGTATACGCTGCTCTTCGCATTCTTCCTCCGCGGCAAAAGCTTCTATGCGAACGTAACCCCGCGAACGGGCGTAGTCCTCGGCTGCGCGGAGCAGGGCTGACCCCCTTCCCTGCCGCAGCGCGGTCTGACCGACGTTGATGCATATGATGTTGAGGGTCCGCTCCAGGTCTTCATTGCTCGAGCATGTGGCGTAGCCGATGCGCCTGGCCACCGGCTTAGGCAGGAAAGTGATCATCCCCACACAGGTGTCCCCCTGCATGGCCAGGAGGCCCATCGTCCCGTACTCGAGGATCATTTCCTTCCAGAACGGATAAGACGGGCTCATGCCGGCTTTGGGATAAGGGTAGACACACTGCCAGGGGGAGATCAGCCCGCATACCCCGTAGGCGGCGTCGTCGAGGGTGATCTCGCGGATCCTGAGAGGACCGGGCGCAAGGCTTGCCCCCTCCACCCCCCGCAGATCTCCCGTCAACTCCTTCAGGTGTACGGCCACGGACGACTCGTTGACGATGCGGTCGACCTCCGCCGCCAGGCTCCGCAGATCCTCGCCGGCGGACGCCCGCCTTATGCGCCGCAGCGCCTGGTCCACGCCGGCGTCGGAGAGCGCGGTGTAGTTGTACATCCCCCTGCTCCCGTACATCTGGCTGGTACCATGTCGGGTTGGGTCGAGAGGCAACGAGAAGACTAGAAGGAAGGCGTGAAAGAGATCCCTGGCCACCGCCTGCCTCGCGTGCCACCTGCCCATCGGAACAGTCTCCACCCGTATCCCGTACTCCTCCCACTCGCGACGGATGGCCTCTGCCAGAGCCGGGACTTCGGGCAGCTCGTCTTCGTACACCATCCTCAACCGGATGCCACGCGGTATCACACCGTCGACTTGTTCCGCAGGGTGTACCGGCGACTCGTACAGCCGGGGATGAAAGAAACCGGGAATCCTCCCGGTGCGGCACGCGGCCAGTAGCAGAACGTTGCGGCGAACGCGGGGGTCGTCCATGGGCGGCACGCCGAGCCGGCACCCGAGCACCGCCACCTTGGCGTCGGGGATGTCTCCGGAAGACCCCACCCCCAGCCCGGCACTCCTCCGGGTCTCGAGTTCTTCGACCGTCTCCAGTTCGAATCCCCGGCGGTTAAGATCATGAACGATGCGGTCGTACGGCGGGTCGACCGCCGCGGTCCACTGATACGCCTGTCCGTCGAGCCAGGTTATGGTGTAGTGAGCCCACGCCTTCTCCCCCGCCCTCGACTGCCTCAGCACTTGCCGGACGTGAGCGGGAACGTCGGGTGATGCGTCATCTGCAGTCCATGAGCTGTACGCCCGCATCTCCAGGCCGGCCCACTCGGCTATGTCGTGCACATTGGGCCACCCCAGCGGCACATGATATCCGACCGGACAGAAGGGGCAGTAGAGCGATTCCAGGGTGACTTTCTGTGGCACCGGTGATCACCTCCAGGTGCGGCGCCGGTTCGCTTGAGCCTGCTCGGAAACGTGTGCGAGGCCAATGCAGCTTCGAGAGGCGTAGCCAATCAGCCGCACAGCATTACTAACAGACGTTCGCCGTGAACATCCGTTGTCCCTCCTCAGTTCGCATCGCTCCACGCAGCCGGCCCGCAGCACAAGCCGGAATCCCCATTCGCCCGTGTCAACTCCGTGATCTCACGGTCCTTATCCCGGAGCTCCTGGTTCTGAAGAATGGCCAGCACCGAATGCCCAACGAAGGCCGCGACCAGCCAGCCGGCGGCGATGATGCGTGTTCGCTTCAACCTCCCTACCTCCCGAGTTCTCCTTCTCGCCCTTCCCGTCTTACTGGACGCAGATCCTCGCGGTACGTTCCACAGCGAGCACCATGTTCTGCGACGGAGAGACCGATTTCAGGGAAGATTCTGCCCGCATAACCCAAGGGAGGCAGCAAATCCGTCCAGCAAGGTCATGTCCACAACCCGGCCTCTGGCCACCATCTTGGTGGAAAACCAGTGTTCCCTCAGGAACTCGTCGACCGCCTGAAGCTCGGAAGCCGATACTGTCCGGATATCCGGAGACCCGGATTTGCGCGGTCATCGCCGCCGGGGAAGTACCTCGAACGGTCCAGGTACACGATTTCCAGTTCTATGCCCTCGGGGTCTTTGAAAAAGAAAGCGTAGTAATCCTCACAGTACTCCGGATACATCTGGGGCGGATGCACGATGACGGCGCCGATTTCACGAACACGCTCGTAGAGCCTGTCGACTTCCGCGCGCGTACTAACGGTGAACGCGATATGGTGGATCGCACCCGGCTTCCTTCTATTTACTATCTCGTCCCTAAACACGGGTCGCGGATTGACGATACCGAAGGAGAAATTGCGGTGGTGGTACTCGATGATCCTGTACTCATGCTCCGGAACCTGGGTCGCCTCTTTGTGCTTAAGATCAAACCCCAGGAGCGGCAGAAACCTGTCATAGAACCTCTCCGCCCGTTCGAGGTCAGACACGGTAATATGGATATGATCGATGGTAGGCTGCATGAGATTCCCCTCCCCGCGTGATCGCCAAATACAGAAACGAGCCGTCGCACTTGCTATGGCCGACCTGACAATACCGCATCCCGGGCTTACGGTCTACGGTGCTACTCGTTCAGGTCAAACTACATGCCAGCCCGTAAGGTCTGCGCCACGTCGACGGCGCCGGCAGTTGACACTATCGCCCGTTTCGTGATAAACGTTCTGCTAACAATCTCAAAGCGCTGCTGAGCTATGAAGAGGAGAAGTACCCTGGAACCGGCCGCTCAGAGAGCCCGGGGCCGGTGCGACCGGGACGGCGGTCCAGGAGAAATACACCTCGGAGCTTCCGGTTGAACCCGCAGTTCTGCGGCAGTAGACTCAGGCGGACCTTCCACCGTTACCTGGAAGAGGGCATCGCAGTAGTCCCGGGCAAGAGCTCCCGGCCGCGGGCGATACGTGCGGACCGGGTCGTTCTTCCGGGAACCCAGGAAACAGACGCTGCCGTGCCTGGTTGAGCGGGTTTCGACCAACTGGGGTGGTACCGCGGGCATATCGACCCGTCCCTTGAGGGACGGGTTCTTGTTTTCCAGGACCCGTTTTCCTCCTGAAGCAGGGCCGCGAGATTGGGTAGACCTTGAGGAGAGGTAGAACTTATCAGAAAGAGGTGAAAGTCGTGATTGAAGCAGATAGACACATTAAAGGCGCGTTTCCGACTGCCTGCGCCAACACCCGCGGTCCGGCCGGGGACGACGCCGGCAAGGCCGGTCCCCGGCACCCGTCCACGGTCCAGTCTCTTCTCGTTTTCGGTTCCGTTCTCGTAGTTCTCATCGTCGGTCTGCGGCTCGGAGCCGGCATGCACCTTCCGCTTTTCCTCGCTCTAGCAGTTTCTTGCATCGGCACCCGACTTCTGGGAAACCCGTGGGAGAGAATACAGGCGGCTCTCTTCAAAGGAGTAGTCGATGGGCTACCGGCGGCGAGCATTCTCCTGCTCATAGGTATGCTGGTCGGTCTGTGGATCGCAGGGGGAACGATTCCCACGCTCCTGTCTTGCGGACTCAGCTGGCTTACACCACGGTTCCTCGTCCCCACCTCCTGCCTTCTGTCATGTGTGGCATCCGTCGCGACGGGCACGTCCTTCGGGACCATCAGCACCGTGGGCCTGGCCCTCATGGGTGTCGGCGAAGCGATGGGGGTGCCCGGACCCCTCCTCGCCGGCGCCATCGTGTCGGGTGCCTACTTCGGCGATAAGATGTCTCCGCTGTCGGACACCACCAACGTCGCCCCCGCGGTATCGGGAAGCAATATCTACGAGCATATAGCCGCGATGGCCTACACCACGCTTCCCGCTCTCGCTATCTCCCTGGCCGGTTTCTTTTTTCTCGGAACCGGCTACTCCGCGCACGCAGCTCCTGTCCCCACCGGTGCCCCCCGGTCGGCCCTTCTCGGCGCCTTCAACACGGGATTTCTCACCCTCGTTCCCATCGTGTTCCTGGCCGTCTTCTCCATCAAGAAGGTCCCTCCCGTACCCGCGCTTGCCGGGGTCTTGGCGATCTCATTTGCCACAGCGATCTTCACTCAACGATCGTCCCCGAGCTCCCTTGCCAGGGCGATGGTCGCCGGTTACGTGAGCAAATCTGGAGATCCGGTGGTTGACAAGCTCCTGACGAGGGGCGGGATGAATTCGATGCTCCCGACGGTTTTTCTCATCCTGATGGCAACGGGCATGGGAGGAGTGCTGAGAGATTTCGGTGTCATAGAGCGGCTCGTGCAGGCTGTGCTTCTGGCCGTGCGGTCCTCGCGGGGGCTCATTCTCTCGGTGGCTGCCTCCTGCTACCTCACCCTTCTCGCCACGGGAAACCAGATGCTCGCTCTCATCCTGCCGGGACAGGCGTTTCGCGAAGCTTTCGCTCGACGGGGCGTTCCGGCGAAGATCCTGTCACGAACACTGGAAGACTTCGGCACGCTGGGCGCACCCCTGGTCCCCTGGAGTACCGCGGCCCTTTTCATCAACGACATGCTCAGGATCCCCGCCGTTCAGTATGCGCCGTATGCCCTGCTGAACTGGACGAGTCCGCTGGTCGCCACGATCTACACGCTCACGGGAACATTCACCGGCGAATCGAGTTTCCCGAGAAGACCAAACCGCAATGGAAACTGAAAAGGAGGTTCTCGACGATGGTCATCGATGTCCACAATCATTTCTACCCCGGTGCTTACCTGGAGGAGATCGCGAAAGGGCGCTCCAGGGCGAAGATGGGACGGGACGCATCGGGCAACCCGGTCATCTTTTACGAAGGCGATTTCAACATCGTAGACAGGGGCCACCGCGATGCCGATTTCCGGTTGGGCGAAATCTCGGGGAACGGGATAGACATTCAGGTTCTGACCATGACCACGCCCGGGGTTCACATAGAGGAAGAAGGCCGTGGGGTGGAACTGGCCAGGGCTGTGAATGAAGGGTTCTCCGAGGTCGTGCAGAAAAGCGGCGGTCGCTTCCAGGCTCTGGCGTCTCTGCCGCTTCAGGCACCGGACAGGGCGGCGAGGGAGCTCGAGTACGCCGTGAAGACTCTGGGTCTCAAGGGCGGCACTCTGTTCACCAACGTAAACGGCAAAACCCTCGATCTCCCCGAATTCGAGCCCATCTTCGAGGTTGCAGTGAGACTCTCCGCGCCCCTTTTCATCCATCCGACCACCCCCTCCCCTTCCCAGGCATTTCTCGATTATCGCCTGGTCGCCACGGTGGGCTTTCCCACCGATACTACGCTATGCATCGCCCGGCTGATTTTCGCCGGTGTTCTGGACAGGTACCCGGGACTCAAGATCATCTCATCGCACCTGGGAGGAACCCTGCCCTACCTCGCAGAGCGCCTGGACAGGGGTTACCGGGCATATCCGGAGTGCCGCAAGATAGAGAGAGCGCCTTCGGAGTACCTGAAAGAGATATTCTACGACTGCGTCCTTTTCCACAGGGAAACGGTGGAATTCGCCGTGAGGACCATCGGTGCCACCCAGTTCATGGCCGGCAGCGACTATCCGCACCAGATCGGAAGCCTGGCGGGGGCCGTCAGGGTCGTGGAATCTCTCAGGATACCCGAACAGGAAAAGGAGATGATCCGCAGCGGCAACGCCCGCAGAGTATTCGGTCTGTAAAGCGCGGGGCTGACCCTGAATGTTCGCTGCCGATCGCGGCTTTAGGCAAACTATCTCTGTTTCTTTGAGCCTGAGACCAGACCAGGAGAAGCGGGCAGCGTTCTCTGCGCTCACAGGGATAAGCCCGGGCCAGGCATTCTTTCACGAGAAGGGGCCCCTGGGCAAGCTCGATCACTTCCTTCACCGTGATCGATTCGAGACTGACCGCGAGCTTTACTCCACCCCGGGCTCCGCACTGAGAAGTCATCCATCTCCTTTTCGTGAGGATGGCCATCAGCTGCCGGATGTACTTCGGAGGAATACCCTGCCGGGTATTTCGTAATTGAACCATAAGAGGGTATGATGAAACGTGCCGCACACGCCGGCGCTGTGGGATGCTCCTGGGCAGGAAGTTCTTGATCACGGTGATGACACACGTGATCGCGTAAAGGGGTTTTTCCATTGGTGTGCTGTTTTGTTGCTCTGGCGGTTCTGACTCTGACTGCCCTTTTCCTGGTGTACCGGGAGACCAGGTGGCCGCAACTGACTGTCATACAGCTCGGCGACCCGGATGATTCCGGAGAGCCCGTCGTCATCCTGCACCTTGCGGACCTTCACGGACAGCTTTTCGGCAAAGACCAGGAGCATATCAGGAATTTGATCGCTGGAAAGGAGGTGGACGTGGTGGTTCTCACCGGCGACCTCGTCGATGAACATACTACTTCCATAGAGCCCCTGAACTCCTTGCTCGAATGCCTCCCGGAAGCCCCGAGGTTTTTCGTCCCTGGAAATCACGACAAGATAGCTCCGGTAACTCGGGAACTGTATGCCTCGTTGTCCAAGTACGGCGTGACAATCCTCGATAACAAGAAAGTTAGTTTGAGTAAGAAAGGCAAGCGCGTCTCCATCGTAGGCCTGGACGATCCCTATCTAGGCACCCCGAATCCTGAACTCTTGACCGGCCACGGGGCCAGCGAAGGCGAGCTATCGATCCTTCTCTGTCATGCTCCAACCTTCGGCAATCGAGCCGTAGCACAATTCAAAGACACATGGGATAGCTGTAGCAAGGAAGTGGCGACTTCGCAAAAGCCCCGGTTCACATCCGGTTCTGTTCTCGAACTCGCTTCGAGACACGATTTCGATCTTGTGCTGGCGGGCCACACCCACGGCGGCCAAATAAAAATCCCTGGATTAGGTGCGGTTTTTGTGCCCGGGCAAGGTTTTCCGCCGAAATACGTAGAAGGAGTGTATCGCATCGGGTCTACCACGATGTTCATCACCAGAGGTCTCGGAACATCAAGGCTGCCTGTGAGGCTGTTTTCCCGGCCTGAGGTAGCTATCATCAGGTGGTTTACGGCTTGAATCTCTTCGCCCGCGCCCAACCCTCCGTGTTTGAAGCGGTCTCGGCCGCGACAAAACGTGTCTTCTTGCCCCCCGGCACCTCAGGCATAGCGGTGTCCAACTAACATAGGCCGACCGCTCGCCAGGATATTGACGGTAACGGAGGAAGTCATCTATAGTTGACCTGGAAGTATAAGACTTACCATGCGAGGGAGCGAGTGGTATCCTCATCCTTGACCCGGTTTCTTCGGGGCGGGAGGCTCGTTCGGCATTGTCTTCCCGCACGAAACAGGGGATTATCACGTAGTTATGTTAGATTGGAACCAGGATGGATGGGTCGTGCGAAGTGTATACCACGGCGGAGACTCGACAGGACTTCAGCTCACATCCGCCCCGCAGTCATTGCAGCAATAGCCATTTGACTGCATCAAGAGGCTGGAGTTACCGGGCGGCACAGAATAGATTATCTAGAGGGGGTTGATGCCCAGATGCCCGGACGCAGTAAGTTGGCGGTTCTAGTTGTTTTGCTGACTCTTCTAACGATGGCTGGTTGTTTCCTCGGATGCGTTCGGCAGTTCAAGCCCGTTCCTATCGAGGAAGGTCAAATCCCCGAAGGTGTAAAGAAGCGCGTTGAAGAGGAGCTTCAACGCACATTCAGTTCGGTCACAGACGTGACGTGGTGCGTCCTGGATGAGTACGAAGGCGGGTTGTTTGTGGTCGCGATGTTCCGCGGTAACCCGCGCCTACCCACGACAGACTTCCAGTCAGATACGACCTACTACGTCTGGGGACATCTTCGCCAGGTCACTGAAGACGCTGGGTCGGAGTGGTCAGGACCTGTCAGGCGCGGCCCACTGCAGGCCAGTGCTTCACCATCTGCACCCAGAGGATATGATTTCGCAGGTAGGGTCTTCCCGGCGGCTGAGCTCGGAGTCTACGCCGTGGGGTGGGTAACATACTCGCAGGCAACAAAGATACAGCTCATACGCAGCGACGGTAGCGCGTTCGACTGCACCGTAAAGAACGGATTTTGGTGGACCGGACCGCATAAATGGGGAAGTTACTTCCCGGACAGAGCTGTGGTCTACGATAAGTCAGGTAAAGCATTATACGAGGGAGATTTTCCTCCTGCGTGGAGGCAGCCTCCGCGCTAGGAGTGACGGGCCGGAATCCGGGTGAATTCAACGAGGCTAAATACCCGAGTACAAGGTGCGGGGACATAATGCCTGATTTCTTTTAGGCTGGAGGCTCGCACCAAGAGACTGGTATTACCGGGCGGCACAGAATAGATTATCCAGAGGGGGTTGATGCCCAGGTGCCCGGACGCAGTAAGTTGGCGTCTCTAGTTGTTTTGCTGACCCTTCTAACGATGGCTGGTTGTTTCCTCGGATGCGTTCGGCAGTTCAAGCCCGTTCCTATCGAGGAAGGTCAAATCCCGGAAGGTGTAAAGAAGCGCGTTGAAGAGGCCCTTGAGCGGACGTTCACGTCGGTCAAGGACCTCACGTGGTACGTTCTAGACGAGTACCAAGGCGGGTTATTCGTAGTCGCGACATGCCGGGGGAACCCACGCCATCCCACTACGCTTTTTCGACCGGACCTGACTTACTATGTGTGGGGACACCTTCGAGAGGTTCGCGAAGACGGCCAGTCTGCTTGGTCGGGGACTGTTGGCTGCTATCCGTTGTTGACCGAGAGCTCGGGGCCCACGATTACGGGTTCGGACTTCGGAGGCGAGATCACCCCCGGAGGTGAAATTGGAATCTACGCTGCCGGCTGGGCGGTAGACCCGCGAGCGGCAAAGGTAGTACTCGTGCGTGGCGATGGCGAAGAGTTCAGCTGTGTCATAAAGAACGGCTTCTGGTGGACGGGACCTCACGAGTGGGGAAATTACTTTCCCGACAAGGCTATCGTATACGATGAATCCGGAAAAGTTCTACACGAGGGAGTTTTTCCTCCCCGACTCGAGGAGAGACCCTGGCGTTAGCGATGAACCTGCCTGCCCGTCCTTGAAGACGGTCTCCGTGTCGAGGGCGGTCTTTCGGCAGGACCGCCCTCACTTCTAACTCGACCTCTTGCCTCACCGGTACCGGCTCACTCAGATCCTGGTTGATGGATGAGAGAACCAGTGATGCCTTTTTCCATGGGTGCATTGCTTTCGTGGTTTGAGTCGCTTTGTCACAAACCGCAATTGGATGCGCCCCCGCGATTTCCTACCTCACCCTACCCCAGGTGCTTTTATTGCTTCGGATGGGGAGTCCCACAGTTTCTAATCTAGAGCCGGTACACCCGACCCCATGGAACACTCGCACGCTCACCTCGCCGGGTCACTTTTGCTATAATTGATGCAGTTTTAATCTGAGCCCGGCAGCAACATCGGACAGGTTGGGGTTTATAACCGCTGATGGGGTGGGTCTTCAATGCCAGAAAACTTCATCCAGGACATCATCACCGAGGATCTAAAAGAGGGCAAATACGGCGGACGGGTACAAACCAGGTTCCCGCCGGAGCCCAACGGCTATCTTCACATAGGTCATGCCAAGTCGATATGCTTGAACTTCGGACTCGCCCAGGCCAACGGCGGGCTCTGCAACTTAAGGTTTGACGACACGAACCCGACCAAGGAGGATGTCGAGTACGTAGAGTCCATCAAAGAAGACGTCCGCTGGCTCGGATTCGACTGGGATGAACGTTGCTATTACGCCTCGGATTACTTCGAAGAGCTTTACGAATTCGCCATTCAGCTCATCAAGGCAGGCAAAGCTTACGTTTGCGACCTCAGTCCCGAGGAAATCAAGGAGTACCGCGGTACGCTCACTGAGCCCGGTAAAGAGAGCCCGTATCGCAACCGCTCCGTGGAGGAAAACCTGGACCTCTTTCGACGGATGCGGGCAGGAGAGTTTCCAAATGGAGCACGCACGCTCAGAGCGAAGATCGATATGGCATCGCCCAACCTCAATATGAGGGATCCTGTGCTATACAGGATAATCCATGCCCCGCATCACCGGACGGGCGACAAATGGTGCATTTACCCGACATATGATTTCGCGCACCCGTTGTCCGACGCCATCGAACAAATAACGCATTCCATATGTACGCTGGAGTTCGCAGACCACCGGCCGCTTTATGATTGGCTCATAGAAAACGTGGACTTCTCTAAATACGGACCCGTCAAGCCAAAGCAAATCGAGTTCGCCCGGTTGAATTTGACCCACACCGTCATGAGCAAACGGAAGCTAAGGCAGCTCGTAGAGCGCGGCTACGTCTCGGGATGGGATGACCCGCGAATGCCTACCATCTCGGGTCTTCGAAGGCGCGGGTACACGCCGGAGGCTATCCGCGACTTCTGCGACCGCATCGGCGTAGCCAAGAGAAACAGTGTCGTAGATATCGCCCTTCTCGAACATTGCGTGAGGGAAGACCTGAATAAGCGAGCACCCAGGGTAATGGCCGTGCTGCGGCCGCTCCGGGTGGTCATCGATAATTACCCCGATGACCAGGTTGAATGGCTCGAGGCCGAAAACAACCCCGAGAAGCCGGAGATGGGGACGCGACGCGTTCCGTTCTCCAAGGTCATCTACATCGAGCAGGACGATTTCATGGAGAACCCACCGAAGAAGTTTTACCGCTTAGCTCCAGGACGGGAAGTCCGTCTCAAGAACGCGTACATCATCAGGTGCGACCGCGTGGTCAAAGACGAACAGACGGGGCAAGTAACCGAGCTCCACTGCACCTATGACCCGGACACGAAGAGCGGCAGCCCCGGCGCTAACCGAAAGGTAAAAGTCACCCTGCACTGGGTTTCCGCGGCTCACGCCCTCCCCGCAGAGGTTCGTCTCTACGACCACCTGTTCCTCAGCGAAAATCCCGATGAACGCGAAGATTTCATGAGCGATCTCAACCCGAATTCACTGGAACGGCTGCAGTCGTGCATGATCGAGCCGTCCGTGGCAGGGGCGTCGCCGGGAACTCGTTACCAGTTCTTGCGGCAGGGGTACTTCTGCGTCGACCCGGATTCCACCCCGGAGAAGCTCGTCTTCAACCGGATAGTGACTCTGAAGGACGAGTGGGCCAAGGTGGCCGGTACCGGCTGAAGACCATGGAACAAGAGCGTTCCACAAGATACGATTGAAGTGCGAGACGTGAACCTTGAGCACCGACGTGGTATAGCTGCCATGAAACCCGGAAGACACTCCGTAAGACGCAGGCGGGAGCAGCTTCCGCCACTCCCGCCGGGCTGGTGACTCAGACCAGAATTGCTTACCTGTACGACACGTTGAACCAGTACGCTCCGGAGCCCCGGGAGGAGTAGACCTCCAGAGTATATGTCCCGGTAGCGGCTGGAAGTATCAGTATCTGCTCTTGTCTCTTGGTTCCCTCGGACGACGCCAGCAGACTGCCCGCCGGGTCATACAGGTAAATGTCGAAGTCGATGAGCCTCGTATGGTTGGGGATTATGAACGTGATCCCCACGGGCTTGGACGTATCCGTGACGGTAAACGTCCAGTAATCGCTGGTCCTGCGTGCGGGCAGACTGTCACTGACGTAACCGAAGGTGAGCCCGTCAGAGAAGCTTCCCGTGTATCCACCTGCCTGCTTGATGGCGTTGTAGCACAGGCTGATGCCGTAACCGAAATCGATGTCCTTTCCGGCCGGACCGAAGTCCTTCACGTTCGCGGTCGAGTAGATTATGTTCTTGACCTGCGAGTCGGTAAGGTTGTAGTTCGCATCCAGCATGAGCGCGATTACACCGCTCATGAAGGGCGTCGCCATGGACGTTCCGCTGTACGTTACGTAACCGTTGACCGAACCCGCCTTGGCAGCGGTGATGTTCCGTCCCGGAGTGCAGATATCCGGCTTGACCCTGCCATCGGCGGTAGGACCACGACTGGAGAATTCAGCGAGAACCCAGCCCTTCTCGCCAGGGTCGTAAAGCGCGCCCACCGTGATGGCGTTGGCCGCTGCCGCCGGCGAACCGATGGTGTACGTTGCGGGGCCGGAGTTACCCGCCGCCACAACCATGATGATGCCGTTGTTCACCGCGTTGTTGACGGCCACCGACAAGCTGTCAGTTCCATCGGAAGAGGTGGCCGACCCGAGACTCATGTTACCGATGCGGATGTTGTAGGTGGCCTTATTCTGGATCATCCAGTCTATGCCCGAAATGATGCCGGTGGTGGTTCCACTTCCGTTCGCATCCAGGACCTTGATGCCGACCAGCGCCGCCCCAGGCGCTACGCCTTTGTAAAGGGGATTGCCCTCTCCGGTTCCCGCTACGATGCTGGCAACGTGAGTTCCGTGACCATTGTCGTCGTACGGCGCGGTTCGGCCGTTCACAGCGTCAAACCAGCCGATCACTTTTCCGCCGTCAAGGTCCACGTGAGCAGCGTCGATTCCGGTGTCCAATATGGCTACAACCACGTCGTTCTTGGAATACGTGGTCTCGCTTCCATCTCTATCCCCGGTTACGCCGAAGTCGGTCCTGGCAGCCTGGACACCAGTCCAGCTTGTGGCGGTGTTGAGGAACGCTCTAACCTCCCGGTCCAGGTCGATTCTGACTACCGCAGGGTCTTCGGCGAGTTTCTTGACCTGCCCCGGAGCAAGCGATGCCGCGAATCCCTTGATGGCATGCCGCCAGGCTACTTTGGCCTTAAACTCGCCCGCCTTGTTGGACAAACCTTTGAGCATGCCCTCGTCGGGATCGCCGTTCAGCAGGACAATGACATCGATTTTGCCGTCCCCGGCCGTCTTGGCGATCTTGTCGTCCAAATCGTCCGCGATCTTGTTTTTGTCCCTGTCAGCTGCAGACCCGTGCGCCTTTTCCGTATTGTCGACCGCTGGTTTGGCCTGGTGATCTGAGGCAAAGGAGGGCTTCTCAACGGCGATTATGTCACCGAGGTTGGAAGCCAGAGCTGATGAGCTCAACGCAAGGACGCAAAAGACCGCCAGACCGATGCTAAGAATCTTGTTCCTAAACATTCCGTACCTCCCTCTTGATGTTTTAGACTTTTTCACGAGTTAGGCTTGCACCCCTCTCCGGGGCTCCAACCCGTCATTCGACGCAGTTCGACGTCGCCCTGAGATTTCCTTTTCGCCCTGCGCAAGCGGGTCCCCCTTGTATCAGCCGACCTGGCAGCATATGATCTGCGGGAAATCGAAGAATCTTCTTTCGAGAGGGCTTAGATGCATGAAGAGGAAGAACACTTCGTGGGGACACGTCGCATACTGGTACAATGCCCTTCTGAAAGAGGAGGGCACCTACCAGAAAGAAGTCATTCTACCCAACCTGCTGAGGCTGATGGATTTAAAACCCGACGAAATCGTTCTCGACCTTGCCTGCGGCCAGGGCTTTTTCACCAGGGAGTTCGCGAAGTTCGCCGCGAAAGCGATCGGCGTAGACATTTCCCCGGAACTCATCGCCATCGCCCGGGAACTGTCCGGCTACGGGCAGTCACCCTCTCGCGGATTCCCTCCTCCCTCCGGTCCCGGCAGCGGTAACCACGCTCGACCCGTCCGGCCAAAACAAGGGGCTTTTACCGGAGGTCAAATCGAATACGTAGTGTCATCCGCTGATAATCTCGACTTTCTCCCCGCAGAAAGCGTGGATAAAGCGGCGTTGGTCCTCGCCCTCGGAAACATCGAGAACGTGAGAGGCGTTTTCATCGAATTGAGGCGGGTCCTTCGACCATCGGGAGCAGCATACATCGTCCTCAACCATCCGGCTTTCAGGATTCCGCGGATGTCGAGCTGGGGCTGGGATGAGAAAGCCAGGATCCTGTACAGGCGGCTAGACCGGTACATGTCTGAATCGACGTCGAAGATCCAGATGCACCCCGGATCTCGGCCTCACGTGTACACCATCACCTTTCACAGGCCGCTGCAGTGGTACTTCAAACACCTTACCAACTGCGGCTTCTGCGTCACCCGATTGGAAGAGTGGATCTCAAACAGGAAAAGCCAGCCCGGACCGAGAGCTGAAGCAGAAAACACCGCGAGAAACGAGTTTCCGCTGTTTCTGTTCATCGAAGCTCGACCCTTCCCGTCGCAACGATGATGGCAAGATGTTGTAGTACCGCGTCTTCCGACAGCGGAAGGGCGAGGCACAGCACCGGCGACGGCGTGCCGCCGGTTTTGCGGGCATCACGAAACACCGTTTAAGGGCGAAGGTAACGGCAAGTCCGCCGGGGCACCCTCTCTCTGACGGTTTACTGCAACAACGTGCAGCTATACAATGACAGTGGACTTAGTGAACGTTTTCACTATGGGGAGTGGAGGCTCCGTGATCACCATCGAAGTGTGCCTGGGAAGCTCCTGCTTTCTGAAGGGCGCCGATGAGGTGGTACAGGCATTTCAGAAACTCGCCGAATCGCTCCCCCCTGGTAAGGTCGACATTAGGGGGAGTTTCTGCATGGGCAGGTGCCAGGAAGGCGTTACGGTCAGAATAGGCGACCGCTATTTCACGGGGATTCGGGCTTCGGATGTACCAAGAATTTTCGACGAGTTCGTCAGACAGGCGGTGTCTCCGTGACCTTCCGGCGGGTGACCCACTTCCCTCGATAAGCCACTTTTCTGGATGAGCCACTTTCGGTGGGTTAAGCAGTGTTAAGGAGCGGATAGGATGCCCGTCATAGAAACGATAAAAGCAAGATGCAGAGACTGTTACAAGTGTCTTAGAGAATGCCCGGTGAAAGCCATAAGGGTCAACAAGGGAGAAACTGACAAGGACCTCTATCTAACCGTCGAAGAGGAAACCTGCGTGTTTTGCGGCAAGTGCGTCACCGTGTGCCCGCAAAAAGCGAAACGTCCATCGGACGACACCGGGTTCGTTAAGGCCCTCTTAAGACGAGGACCGGTGATAGCTGAGGTTGCGCCGTCGTTTGTAGCTTCCCTGCCTTTCGATGACGCCACGGTGTTCCCTGCCCTCCTCAGGAAGCTCGGCTTTTCCGCCGTGTGCGAGACTGCTTTCGGTGCCGAGATCGTAGCCCGAGCGCACGCCCGCTTCTTCCAGCGCAACGGCCGGAAAGTCATTGCCACGGCATGCCCCGCGGTGGTCAACCTGGTGGAGAAACACTTCCCTGAAGTTATCCCATATCTCGCCCCCGTAGCTTCCCCGATGATCGTCATGGGGCGGTACCTGAAGTCGATATATCCCGGCGCCCGCGTCGTCTTCATCGGACCCTGTGTCGCAAAGAAAGATGAGATCCGCCGCAGCGAAAACATGGACGCCGTGGATGTGGTCCTGACGTACCGTGAGGTCCTCGACTGGGCGACCAGCCTTGGCATCGAATCCAGCTCCCTTCCCAAGGAACCTTTCGATCCTCCGGTGCCGGGCCGGGCACGTCTCTTCCCGGCCGAAGGCGGCCTCTTAAGCTCCGCCCGGATCGTAGAGGACTGGATGTCCCCCCGGGTTGCTCTAGTGTCGGGTATGGACCGCTGCATGGACGCTCTCAGGCACTTCGTCCAGGGCGAACCCGGACCGGATCTGGTGGAAATGATGGCATGCCCTGGCGGCTGTCTCGCAGGTCCAGCAGTCGAAAACGACCTCGACCTCGTATCCAGGCGAAGAAAGCTCATAGAGTATTACGCATCATCCGGCGTTGAAACCCCACCGGCCTTAGACAGCCAGCTGGAAACCGAAGACGAGGTCTTCAAGCTCACCCGGACGGCGTTTCGCAACAGGAAGGCGCATTTGGATGACGTACCGGAAGAGGAAATCCGCCGGATACTGGCGATAACCGGGAAGGTCCGACCGGAAGATGAACTCAATTGCGGTGCGTGCGGGTTTCCCAGCTGCCGCGAGAAAGCTAAAGCTTGTTACAGAGGCCTTGCCGACCCCACGCTGTGCATTCCGTTTATGAGGGAGAAGGCCGAGTCCATGGCGACGCTGGTCGTCGAGTCCGTACCTAACGGGATAGTAGTCATGGCCGAAGACGGAGGCATCCTGGACCTGAACCCGGCAGCCGAAACCCTACTGGGTATATCTAGAAAAGAGGCAATCAAGCAGGATGCCAGAAGCGTACTCGGGGACGACCTCTTCCTCAAGGTGTGGACCAACGGGGAGAAAGCTACCCGTACCACCGGGGAAGTGAACTCGAGGTTCGTTGAAATCACCTCGTTCTGGGAGCCGGCTCAGCGGGTGGTGGTCGCGATCTTCACCGACCGAACCCGGGAGCATCAGGAGTCCGAAGAGCTGAGGCGGGTTCGAGAGGAAACTGCCAGGCGGGTGGAACAGGTCATCGACCGCCAGATGACCGTGGTTCAGAAGATCGCCGGACTGCTAGGGGAGACCGTTGCGGAGACCAGAGGTTCGCTGAGCCAGCTCTTAAAGCTTATCAAGCAACCGGAGGATGAATCCGAGAAATGAAAGCCGCTTTTCCTGTGGTCGAGGATGGATAAGGAAAGGAGCGCACAGATAGATGGCGACCGCCGCGGCGAAGCGTCAAGAAGCGCCCGCAGGGGCCGTTAAGCTTGATGTGGGCTTCGCGGTCCTGGCGAAGCACGGAGAAGACCTACCCGGCGATTCGGTGGAGGTAGTCAGGGAAGGTTCTTCGCTCATAGTCGCGCTGGCGGACGGTCTGGGAAGCGGCGTTAAAGCTAACATCTTGTCGGGCCTCACAGCTAAGCTGTCGGTCGGAATGCTCAGGTACAAGTGCGGCCTCGACGAAGTCGTCGACTGTCTGGCGAGGACCCTTCCCGTATGCGAGGTCAGGAAGATCGCTTATTCCACCTTCAGTGTGCTGCAGGCATCCGAATCGGGAGAGGCGTATCTCGCCGAGTACGACAATCCTCCCGCCTTCTTCGGAAAGGGTCGAGAGCTCCTTCCCCTCGACAGGTCCAAGCGCACGGTGAGCGGCCGCACGATAAGCGAGGCCAGGTTCAATCTGGAACCGGACTCGTGGGTGGTCATGGTGAGCGACGGAGTCATCCATGCAGGCCTCGGGAACGTGTGGAACCTGGGATGGTCCTGGGAACGAGTCGGACAGTATTTATCCAGGACAGTCCCGGCGTTCGCCACAGCTCAGGAAGCCGCCGACGACCTGGCCGAAGTCACGCGCCGGCTCTATCAAGGCAAGCCCGGGGACGACGCGGCGGTCGTCGTCATCAAATCCAGGCAGCCCCGGTTCCTGACGATGATGGTAGGTCTCCCGAAGAAGAGGGAGAACGACGCGCAGGTTGTGCGTTACCTGATGGAGTCTCCAGGCAAAAAGGTGGTGTGCGGTGGATCAACCAGCCAGGTAGTGGCAAGAGAACTTGGACGCGAACTTACGGTGAACCTCGCTTCGATGAAAAAAGGAGTGCCTCCTACCGGATTCATCGATGGTATCGATCTGGTGGCAGAAGGCACTCTCACCCTGGAAAAGACCCTATCTTACCTCAAGCAAGGGCTCCCGCGCAGCGAATTCGTGTACCAGGCGGACGGAGCTTCCCGGCTTACGAGCATACTGCTGGAGTCAGACGACATCCTCATCCTGCTCGGTTCAGCGATCAATCCGGCACACCAGAGTCCGGACCTGCCCGTAACCCTTCAGCTCAAGCCGAAAATGATCGAGGAGATCAGCAAGATCCTCGAATCCCTTGGGAAAAAAGTTACCGTCGTGCGCGTATAAACACGCACGGCGTCGCAAGAAGCTATGCAACTTACGTGGCGGCCGCAGCCATAACCCTCCTGGATCTGGCTTGTATGCCCCATAACCTGTGATCGGTATGGAGGAGTTTCTCAGAAAGCTCTCCCCCGGGGGTTTTGAGGAACTTGTCGTAAAGCTCGATCACGGCCGGGTTCTCGTGGGCGAACCTGACGGGCGCTTTGTCATCGATGCCGTAAAGGGTTTGGGCCCTGGCTCTGGCTTCGGGATTGTACTCGAATCCCTGCGCATACGGCTGGCCGCCTCCGCCGGCGCATCCTCCGGGGCACGCCATCACTTCGACGAAGTCATAGGCGACCCTCTTCGCCTTGATGTCTTCCAAAAGCGTCCTGGCATTTCCCAGACCGTGCACGACGGCAACTCTCAGAGTCTTCCCTGCGACATCAAACTGCGCCTCTCTCCTGCCTCCTGTGCCACGTACGACTCTGAATGCGTCCACAGGGGGATTCTTCCCCGTGGCCAGGTAATAGGCCGTTCTTAAAGCGGCTTCCATTACGCCTCCCGTACTTCCAAAGATCACGCCGGCCCCCGACGCCAGCCCCAACGGAGCATCGAAATCCATTTCCGGAAGATTCTCTACTCTGACGCCCTCTTCCATGATGAGCGAAGATATTTCCCTGGTTGTGAGCGTCACGTCCACATCCCGAAAGCCGCTGGAATTCATGACGTCAAGGGATGCTTCATATTTCTTGGCCGTGCACGGCATCAGCGAGAGGACTTTTATATCCCCGGCGCCGATGCCGATGCTCTGCGCCCAGTAAGTCTTGGCGAGGGCGCCGAACATCTGCTGAGGAGATTTAGCACTTGACAGGCACGGAAGGAACTCGGGGTATTCCGCTCCGAGAAACCTGACCCAGGCCGGGCAACAGGACGTAAACATCGGCATTCGGCGGGCATTCAGACCGCCGTGCGACCGCTGGCCTTCCACCAGACCCGCTCTGCGGAGGAGCTCCGCCGCCTCCTCCATCACGGTAACATCGGCAGCAAAACAGGTATCGAACACGAGATCGAAACCTATGTGCTTCAAGGCGGCCACGAGCCTTCCCGGGGTGGCCACGCTCCGGGGAAGGCCGAGAGCTTCACCCCAGGACGCTCTCACGGCGGGTGCTACCTGGGTTACAATCCGCTTTCCGTGATTTCTGAAGTTCAAAAGCTCCCAGGCAGCATCCCGGTCGTCCTTCTCCGAGAGGGCGCCTACCGGGCAACTTACCACGCACTGTCCGCAATAAGTACAAGCGGTGTGAGCCAGGGGCGCGCCTCCCTCGGGAACAACCTGGGTATGGCCCCCCGCCCCTGTAATCGTCCAGATGCCCATGGACTGAACCCGGTCACACACGCTTACGCAGCGATAGCACAGAATGCATTTGCGCGGGTCCTTGACCAGCGAAGGACTTGACGTGTCCGGTTCTCCCTGCGGAGTCGAAGAGTGATACTTCTGAGTCCTGACTCCGAGTTTTTCAGCCAGGCTTTGAAGATCGCACTTGCCGTTTCGCGGACAGGTCGGACAGTTACAGTCGTGCTCGGAAAGGAGGAGCTCCACCACAGTTCGCCTGGCTTCCCTCACCCTTGGACTGGCCGTCAGCACGGACATACCATCCCGGACCGTGGTATTGCAGGCTGTCACGAGTTTTTCGACACCCTCTATTTCCACTACGCATACCCGACAGGCACCCACCTCGTTGATGCCTTTCAGATGACACAGCGTGGGTATCCGAAACCCTGCTTTTGTCGCGGCCTCCAGGATAGTGGATTCGGGCGATGCCGTTACTTCTTTCCCATCGATGGTTATCTTGACCACGCGTACCACCTCCCGCTCCTCAAAGGAGCACAGCCGTAGTGATCGCACCTGAGACATCTCTGCGCTTCTCTAAGAGCTTCCTCGGTGGACATGCCATTTTCCACCATCCTGAAGTCTCTCACCCTGGTCAGCGGCGACCGCTCTTTCAGCTCCACGCGTCCTGAAGGCATCATATCTGAAGGTCTTGCCGGCGGAATGGGATGTCGAGCGGTCTCCACCGGTTCTCCTCCGAGGTACGTGTGGATATTTAAAGCCGCTGTCTTGCCGTGGCCGACGGCCTTCACAGCCGTGGCCGGTCCGCTCACACAGTCGCCTCCCGCGAAAACCCCGGGTATACCGGGGACGCTGAGATCTTCTCCGGTGACCAAAAGGTCCCTATTCGTGGGGATCCCTTCCTCTTTGAACCGCCTGGATTCGGATGACTGACCAATCGCCACTATTATCACGTCGCACTCGACGGTCTCATCGGGTCTTCCCGCGGGAACCGGCCTGGGCCTACCTGAATCGTCGATGGGGCCTGCCACCATAGGTCTTATGACCAAGCCGGTAACCGTGCCCCTGTCGTTCCGGGTTACCCGGACGGGCGCGGCGAGGTCAATCAGGTCCACCCCTTCCTCGAGGGCACCGGTTACCTCTTTCGGATCGGCGGGCATATCTTCTCTCCTCCGCCTGTACACGAGCTTCACCTCGCGAGCACCGAGACGAACCGCCGTCCTGGCCGCGTCCATGGCCACGTTCCCGCCGCCGACGACAGCAACGATCTTCCCCCGGAGCACGGGAAGCGGTCCCGAGATAACCTGGCGGAGGAACGAGACGGCGGAGACCACATCAGGACCATCTTCCCCTTCGATTCCGAGTTTGCGATCTTCGTGGCAGCCAATCGCGAGGAAAACCGCATCGTATTCCCGCCGCAAACCTTCGATGGAGGCATCCTTTCCTATCTCAACCGAGGTCTTCGCCGGGATTCCCAGACTCAGTATCCTCTCGATTTCCTTATCCAAAAGCGCCTTAGGCAGGCGATATTCGGGGATTCCGTATCGAAGCATCCCGCCGAGTTTCGGGTACTTCTCGAATATGGTCACATCGTGCCCCCAAAGAGCCAGGTAGTATGCGCAGGTAAGACCGGCCGGGCCGCCTCCCACCACGGCTACTCTCTTTCCCGTGGGCGGTAGGGGTTCGGGTAGAGGGACGTCGCCCGAAGCTTCTACCGCATAGCGTTTCAGTCCTCTGATGTTCACGGCATCGTCGAGCATGCGCCTCCTGCAGTGAGCTTCACAAGGATGATCGCAGATGAGGGCGCAAACAGTGGGAAGCGGGTTATCTTCTCTTATGAGCGCCACCGCTTCTTTGGGTTTCCCTTCGCGGATCAGGGCTATGTACCCCGGCACGTTCACCCCGGCAGGGCAAGCTGACTGGCACGGAATGGGACCCGCGAAGATCCCGACGCACCTGGATTCCAGAGCATGGGACTGGAAATCGTCCAGAAACTCGTCAAGGTTCCTGAGGACCATCGAACCGGCATGCACACCAAGGACGCAGTCGGACGTATCCCGGACTGCTCTGGCTGTCGCCTCCAGCGTGGACAGAAGAGCCGGATCACCCCGTCCCTCGACCAGGTCCGAGATGATATCGGCCATCTTTCCCAGACCGATACGGCAGGGCACGCACTTGCCGCAGCTCTGAGCATGACACAGTCGCAGAAACACGAGGGTCATCTCTACCGGACAGATCCCCGCGGGTGCCAGGGCAACCCGGTGCTGCATGCTGTTCATCATTTCAGCTACAACCGACTCCATCTTATCGGGAGACGGCGCACGTACGTAGCTCAAGCGGTCACGACTCCTCTCCGTGTACGTCCTCGCGTATTTGTGAATGTGAGGACTATCCTAACGCCATTATATGCTTACATCTATTAAGGCGCAAGAGGGGCTTCCCGATCACCAGAAACCACCTAAGAGCGTTTCCACTATGAGGGCTGCGTTCAGAATCACTATCAATCCCGCTACCACCCAGCCGGTGACGGCAGTTGGCGTGTCGTTCACGAATTGCCCCATGATGTCCCGTCTTCCGGTTATGAGTAGAAGCGGGATTATCGCCGCAGGCAAGGCAAAGCTGAGACACACCTGGCTCAGAACCAGTACCTTAACGGGATCCCACCCGATCATGATGATGGCGACAGCGGGAACCACCGTCCCCAGGCGTGCCACCCACGGACGAATTCTCAGTCCAACGAAACCCCTGGTAATGATTTCGCCTGCATGTATGCCTACGGCTGTGGAAGACAGCCCTGAGCAAAGAAGGGCGAGAGCAAATGCTGAACTCGAAAAATTGCCCAGAAGAGGAGCTAGAGTTCTGTGGGCTTCCTCGATGGTCTCGACGGCGACGCCGAGAACGTAAAAGGTTGCCGAGGACATCACCACCATAGCTGAGTTGATTACGAAAGCTGTGTTCATAGCTACGAACACATCGACCTTCTCAAGAAAGAGGTGCTCCTTCATAGCTTCGCGGTCAGGCTTTCGCCGGACGAGGACAAGATGCGAATGGAGGTAGATTACGTGGGGCATAACCGTTGCGCCCAGCATCCCGGCGGCTACATAAAGACTCCGTCCGGTCAGGGATGGGATGAGAGTCCCGCGCCCGATGGCGCTCCAGTCCGGCTTCACGAGAAAGAGCTCAAGGACGTAGCATACACCGATTACGCTCACCAACCCCGAAATGACCATTTCCGATAACCTCTGGCCGCGATCGCCCACCGCCAGGATGGCTGAGCTCGTGCAGCACGTGATAGCCGCTCCGAGGAGTAGAGGTATTCCGAAGAGCAGGTAAAACCCGAGAGCCCCTCCCAGCACTTCGGCGAGATTGGTTGCCACGGCTGACGCCACGCCTACGCACCAGAGGAGCCGGTTTACTCCCGGCTTGAAAAGCCTGGCGCACTGCTCGGGAAGGGTGAGCCCGGTAGCGATGCCGAGCTTGGCCGAAAGAGTTTGGAACAGGATGGCGAACATGTTGCTCCAGAGGAGAACCCACAGAAGTGAGTAGCCGAACTTCGAGCCGGCTGTTATGTTGGTACCGAAATTGCCGGGGTCCATGTATGCCACGCTCACCACGAATGCTGGCCCCAGATATTTCAGGACTTTTCGGATGGTAGTAGTTAAGGAGGCTGACCCAGGTCGCACCTGGGTCCCTTCTGTGCAGCGTCGCGAGAGGCCCGTCGCACCGCTGGTGCCTTTCCAAATTGTGGTCGAGGAAAGCACCTCGCCAGTAATTGCGTTGGCCGTCTCGCTGTTTGCGCAGTGAGATGCCACGCTGACAGCACCGGAGATGGTTCTACAGCTTGCCATGGGTACCGCCGGGCGAGCTGGCGCCGGAGCAACTGCTCTCGAGGTGCCCAACGCATCCATCTGGTCCAATGCCGCTTTCCCCCGTCAAACACCCGAGCTTGCCGTGTGTCGGCAGCCTTTCGCCGGCGACACAACCAGGCATAGACCCGGCGGTGCTTATCCACGCCCTGTTTGAACTCGTTGATTAGCTGCGCCAAAGACTCTTAGCTGCGGGTAAATCCGAACAGCACATATTATGAGGGTTGCAGAGCGGGGGTGAACGAACGGGGTACCGCCGCATGGTTACGGTGCTGCTAACTTGCTGCTTCGACTAAGTTGCAGAGGCCGGGTGAGCAAACGATGTACCACCGCTCAATGCATCAGCGGCGTTGCCTGCCTTCCCTCCTGGCAAGGTAACAGAGGCATCTTGAACACATCACCCCACAGAGGCCCATCAATTCTCCCATGACCGTCACCGGCCTACCTCGCCAGGGCCAAGCAGAACCGGCCCCTTTCGGGGAAACGTCGAACCCTCTCGCGCCGATAGCTTCTTCGTACGGCATATACAACGTATCGTCGGGCTCCACCACTTTAGACACCATACCCCGAGGAACCGGCTCCAGCACCCCTGC
>DUSS01000058.1 GCA_012842495.1 Candidatus Fermentithermobacillaceae bacterium | reverse complement strand
CCCTCAGTTCTCGAAAGTTTCAACTCACACAATGATGACAGGCCGACAGTGGAACCTGCTGGTTCCTCCCACATGAGTTCTCCGCTCTGAGCTAGCGTCGAGTCTAGCGGCAGCGTCATCAGCTTGGCGCCGGGATTGACCGCCACGAGACTCAGGCCGGAGAGAGTGTCATGGAACAAAAAAGCGAGAACACAAGTGACCTTTTTCCTCAGGGTATCACTCACCCGAACGCCGTCAAATTCTTTGACGTGGATTCCCGCCCGCCGTGACCTGTCCGGACCTGCGGGATGTGACTCACCGCGGATGATCGGCCGTAGCTCACCTGGCAACAAATCAATATCAAAGACGTTCGATCCGGTGGCACGCGGGAACGTGGGTTCACTCCTCGCACTCCACGGGTCGATCGGTTCGAACATACCTGCGTAAGGCCCCGGTACCAAACCGGTGGAAGCGCCCAGTTCCAACTCAATCGAGGTTTTCTCGCCGTCTATATGAAACGTAGCCGGATGCTCCCAGGGGCGCCATTTTCGCCACAATCTGAGTAACTTCCGGCTCTGGCGTCCCACCTCCTCCCAGGACATGCTGACAACGACCGTGCCCGACTCCTTCGTGGTCAAGAAGTACGAGAAATTCTTAACGAGCCATTCGGTCTGGACCCTCAACAAGGGGACGCGATCGAGCACCTTCGCCGTTTTGCCGCTGTCACTCCTGCAGTAAAGCGTCAGATTGAACACGGCTTCCTCCCTGCACGACCTCATGGAATCGAGAAACTGCAGTAAATTGAAGTCTAGCTGCACCGGCCTCCCGACGTCCGACGGCGCATGTAAACCTCGGTCCTGCAATGATAGAAAATCTCTTCCACCCGGTAAGACGTGTTTTCCGATCTCTTTCCTTACGACGTGGCCCGTACCTTTAATTGTCAACTCCGCTAGGCTCAGATCTAGATAATCTCCATGGCGGATCAATACCGAAAGGGTGGCTTTTGAGGCCTTTTCAAGGTCGCCGGCCCATGCGCGCAAAACTCGCTCTGACCACGGTTGTTCGGTCTCACCGTGCGTCAGCCTGACGAGAAGCTGGGGAAGCGGCTGGTAAAAGCTTAACCGTACATCATCATCGCAGAGCCAGCCCTCCAGGGCGGAAGCACCCCGGTCCAGGAGTATGGAAGCATAGCCCGGCTCAGAAGTCAGAACGCTTTCCTCCGGAATGCACCTGAAGCGAAATCTCTCCGGGAAAATGAGCTCGACTTTTCTCCCTCTCGCGCGACCGGTGTCTTCGGAAAACTCGCCAAGGTCCTGGTCGGTACCAGAATCGAGCGGCAACAATGTGGGTTCGAACCATACGTCGGCGTCAGAGACTTGGAAAAACCGGTAGACTTGCTTGAACTTTCTCGGCCCGCCCACCCGAATCACGTAAAACGCGATGTCGTAGCTTTGAGAAGCACCTACCTCATTCACAAGCTTGTCCAGCGTAACCGTGACTAAGCCACTCTCCTCCGTGACGAATCCAGTTTCTTTCAGTGACGACAACCTGCCCGAGAACAGATGGTCTGGCGTCTCATCCGTGGTTCTGGACCGCCATACATTGAGGTTCCATTGCTCGAGCTCTAAGGCGCCCAGAGGAATCCTTAGGGCGGGCAGACCACCAAGATACACCAGCTCATTCTCAAGGGTGAAGCCAGCCGGCCTGCCAACCAACTCGGGCATTCCTTTCAGGTCCGCCTTAACCTGGATGGAGACTCTCTCTCCATCCGGCCGCTCAAACAGAATCTCCTCATTTCTGGCTGCCGTCAGGTCGAGTAGCAGAGCCCGATAAGAACTCCACCCGCCCGCCAGCTCCTGGCTTTCGATGATTCGGACTCCCGATATGAGGTTCCACTCTGGAGGAAGCAAGACCCATATTACTTCGGCACCGGTCGGGTCTTTCAGCAGAGCACCCGTGCGGTAATGGAAGACACTGGGACGACTAGTCACGCAAGATACATCGATTGACCACCGGCGCACAGTATCTTGGCCGCAGATGAGAGATACCTCGCACTCGCGGCAAGGAATGGGGATCAGGTATTCCGCCGAGGCAGTCCTGACGTATCCCGGTTGGTCCTGAAAGAGCCTCAACACGCAGCCCTCAGTCCGGTCATCCCACGAGAGCCTCAGAACCGGCCGTTCCGACGTGTTACCGAGCGACAGTTTGATTTCGGGGACCCTCAACATGACCCCGCCTTCCTCGGTATCAAGAACGACGGATGGTGCGCGTTCTTCGGGTAAGATGATTCCACTGGGCGTCACTCCGTCCCCGGCCTTGGTCTGAGATTGCAGCAATACCGCAAACGTACGCTCGGCCAAGGAAGAGGGTTTCCCGGCGAGGCCTACGGGGACAGCCGGAACCCTCTCAAGCGCTCTCTGATTCGGACGCCTGTGGGCCACCAGAAGCTCTATCGACTCGACGAGAAAGTCCCGGGCTGCCTCGCCACCGTACACGATGAAGTTGGAAACGGGCTCGTCCGCATATGGGAAAGCGCGTGAGAGTCCTTTGATTGACTCCTCAATTCGCGCAATGTCACCCCGGATCTCGTCAAGCTTCTGCTGTAAGAGGAATAGCGATGTCTCCGGGCAATGAACCAGCTCTCCAAGAGAACTGCTTAACCGGGTGATCTCACAGCGAAGCGCTTCCATTTTCCGCCTCTCGTCGTCCCTGTGCTTTAGAAGTTCGGCCCCGCGAACCATATCACCACAGCCGACCAGCTTCACTTTCGTGTCCCCAAGGTACCTTAAGAGCTGAGTGTGAAAGATGTATCTCAGGGAACGAGTCAGCGCGGGCTCGATTTGTTCCTCGAGCTCAATTTTTGCTCGCTCGGCTTCTTCTTTCCGGCGACGGGCCAGTTTTATCCTGAAAGCGGGGCAAATGACGGTCCCCCCGAGTGCCGGGCTGCCGACCGCTCCCCCTGGCGCCACGGTACCCAGCTCTTCGAATGTGCCATCGGATAGACAGGAATCAACGATGGTCCGAAGCCGGTCGATCTCTTCTCGTAGCTGTTGGAGTCTACCTAATTCGATGTCGAGTTCAGAAGACAGGCTTTGATAAACGCGTCGCTCATCCAAAGCGGCCCCAAGAATTTCGCAGTCCTCAGATGCCAGGAACGTAGCACGGTCGCTCGCTATTCCGATGCGGGACAGCACCTGGGCGACCTGATTCTTTTGAGCATCCCACAAACCCAAAAGACGCCTCCATGACTTGGATGTAAGCACAATCGAGTACGCCCTGAGTGCAGCTGCGACGGTGCTCAGGATCGTCGCGATGATGAAGGGTTGCGCTGATATCAGTCCTCGCTGCCAGGACGCGAGAAGGCCAAACAATGACACCAAGGCGCATATGCCCCAACCTGCTACTCCCAACCACCGTCGCCCTGACGGAGGATGAATGTCCCGGACGTTCCCATCTTGCTCGAGCCAACCCTTTTCGCGAAGTTCAGCTTCGACGCTGTCCTTTGCTGCGAGAACCTCCCTCAAGGCAGATAAAGCTGCATCAGAGGAACCGCATGCCCACAAGGCTTTGACCATGTCAGCCGCGCGTACCCCGAGCCTCTCGCTGAGCGGTGAGAGTACGTCAGATGCACGTTTCAAAGACATAGAGGCCTGCTGTTGAAGCATTTCGCACTTCCGCGACACTCGTTGCTCTTCCACCAGGAGTTCACTTAGCCGGTCTACGACTTCCGAAAGGGTCAGAGCTCGCTCGTCTTGCGGCGTGAACCGCTTCATTACGCCGAGAAGCGTCTGTCTTTTGTCCAACATTTTCTCGGCAGCAGCCAAACCGGTCGCGATTTCCCTGGAGAAGTGCTGCCGCGTCGCGTCCCAATTTAACAGCAGTCCGTCGCCTCGTTCGATCAAAAAACCCTCCTCTTCGGAGAGCACAGGCACTGCCGATTCCCGAGACGCAAGCTCAGCGCGGAGCTCGACGTACCGTTTGAGCTCCTCAGCACGGACAGCGACGCGGTTTTCAAGCTCTCGCTTTTCTCCGAGCTCTTCCTGTCCCCTTCTGAGTTTAACCTCTTCCTCTCTGAGAAGGTCGAGCTCTATCGCGATAGCGTCGCGGCTCAGAAGGTTGTCCTCGACGAAGTACCTGACGACGTGCTGGTAGTAACCGCTTACACAGCTGTCCGGAATGCCTCCCTGGAGGAGAATCGCGGTAACGTACCTGTTCGTCCCCGGAACATCCGCCGAATCCAGTCCGATCGTCTTAAGGGCTTTGAGGAACGCTTCCCCGATTTGCCGCTCCCATCTAACCCCTGAAAGGCCCACGGATTCGAGAATCTCCGGCCAGAAGCGCCCTTCCGTGTACTTCATCATACCCACCCACGTCAAATACCAGCTAAAGGTCCAGGGCAACTGCTCCGATAGGCTCTCAATAACGCGGGAAGGACGACCGGTTCCCATTTCCCTCTTGATGAGTGCAGACACGATTTCGATGTCACCTGGCTCCGGAACCACCTCTCCGAGGATACGAACTCCCGATAGCCGGTACTGGAGGGCGTTTTCACAGTCTCTCAGACTGGAGCACTTCTCTAGCATCTCCTCTCACCAATCCTGTGACCCCGGAAGTCGCTCTGCGGGGGAGTCGACTTCCTGACGCACCGTTTGTCATCTTCCTAAATCGACACACCCAGCTAATATTTCCGCCAGGTTGGAGGTCTTTTCCCAAACGTTTCAGACTGAAATGCAACTAGGTTCTCGCATAGTGTCCACAGCGGTAATATCCCCGCGGTATGGAAAGTCTTCGACGCAATTCCTATTGTTTCCTCAACAAGTACTCACTTTTATCTTGCGCCGCTTCCGGTCAAGCCATGAATTTGTCCCCGGCTTCCCACTATCACCAGGACCCTAGTTTTCCTCGACGAGACACATGAGTGCATCTTTCCGGCGGGCACAACATGACAATCGCCAGGCTTCAGGGTCACCACTTCATCCTCATCGGGGTAGTACAGCGTCATCTCCCCTTCCAGGACGATTTGCATGGAGTCTAGTTGGTTTTTGTGGGGAGGAACCTCTCTAGGGTCGCGGTGAGATGGTCTCTGGGGCCATCCCATGAGACACACCTCTGTTCCGTTGACGTAACCGAGGGTAACGCTCTGCTCATCGTAGGGGTCACGGCTATTTCGGAACAGCGCCAGCAGCTGGCGTTCCGCTTCACTCAGGTTGATTATCGTGAAAGGCATGTCGTCACTCTCCTTTCGGCATAGACTGGCCTAGCGAAAACTGGCAGTCCTCACTAAGCATTGGTTCGCAGAAGGAGTTCGCCTCTACTCCAGATTCATCGCAATCCAGCATTTTGCCTCTTTCCATGACTAGCTTCTTGGACTTTCCTTCGCCCCGAAGATTCCCACTAAGAATTGGGCCACCGAATTCCGAACTGGACGAGGTACCCGTAGACTTAAGTACAACTTCCCCCACTGCCTTATCTGCCCGAAGGTCTCCGAGTTCTTGTCGCACCCTTCTACAGCATATTGATTCCGCGCTCATGCGCTTACGGGAGTTCGGTTAGAATTACAGAGGTACAATTGATCCCGGTGGATAACGGAGTTGATCCGATGTGGAAAACCCTCGCATGAAAATAGTGCTAGGTGATATTACAAAGCAGCATGTCGACGCCATCGTTAACGCCGCAAACACAACCCTTTTGGGTGGAGGAGGCGTGGATGGAGCCATACACAGGGCGGCGGGTCCCGAGCTGTTGGCCGAATGCAGGGCGATTGGAGGATGTAACACCGGCGATGCCGTTATCACACATGGGTACCGCCTCCCTGCTCCGTGGGTTATACATACTGTCGGACCCGTCTGGCGGGGCGGGACCTGCGGCGAAGCAGATCTCTTGGCTAATTGCTACAGGAATTCCCTTCGACTTGCTGTAGAACATGGTCTCCGAACCATCGCGTTTCCTGCTATCAGCACAGGAGCATACGGGTATCCGGTCGATCAAGCTTCGCAGATCGCCGTCAGGACAGTAGGGCAGTTCCTGAGAACCAACAAGTCAATAGAGGAAGTCAGGTTCGTCTGTTTTGACGACCGGACATATGCGGCTTACCAGGTCGCTCTCCGCGAGTATTTGCTTGGTCTTGAGAATGTGTAGTCTCTGCTTACCCTTCTTATCCTTCGTGCTTATCATTGCAGCATCACTTCTGGCATTTGCTCCAGCAACCGGTCTCGTACTTCCCCCTTTCCTTGTTGGTCGCATACGAGGCAGGGTACGTTAACCCTTAAGTCGCAACCGGTATTCTTAGCAAGCTGGAGCAGACTTGATTCACACCACTGGCGGCGGGCAGCATATGATGGACTGATTCATTATGTAAACGTCGGCATAAAGGAGCAGGTCACATGGTAGCTGAATCCCGGCCCGGCAGGGAGATCAACGAACCGCTCCCTGGTAACAACCGGCATGTCATTGACAACGACTGGTACTACGTAAACGAGGATACAGCCCGGCAAGACCTTCAACTTCACGCCAGGCAAATCGACCATCTTCTTCCCTTCTGGTTCGGAATCACCGAAGAAGGCGGCCTTAACTCCGACGTGGATCGGGAAGCGGAAAGGAACGCTGAAGAGGCGGGCCTCCCCATTCTTGCCATCATACACAACTACTCCAGCCGGGAATACGGACCTCTGGTACATCGAGTCCTTACAAATGAGGCCATCCGTCGAAACCTGATACGAAACATCGTAAGGTTGGTTCGGATGAAGCGGTACCTGGGCGTAAACATAGATTTTCAATTCGTCCCACCTAGGGACAGAGCCGACCTAACAGCGTTTATGCGTGAGCTCTACGAGGCCCTGACGCCTTTGGGAAGGAAGGTTACCATCTCGGTTCCGGCTGAGCTCGAAGATAACCCCCAACACCCGTTTTCAGGTGCCTTCAGTTATCGGGACCTGGCCCGGTACTCCGACTATCTTTATGTCCTGGCCTACGACGAGCACTTTGCGACCCCCGGGCCTGTAGCATCCATAGGTTTCGTTCGTCGTGTGATGGACTTCGCCGAAACTCAGGTTCCGGCCGCAAAATTGAAACTCGGCATCCCTGTTTACGGATACGATTGGGTTCCGCCAGGGGGATTCCCCTTCACCCTCTCCTTCGCCGAAGCCATCGAAACCGCCCAAGCCCATGGCGCTACAATAGTCTACGACGAAGAAGCTCAGGAGCCGCACTTTACCTACACGGCTGACGGGGTCGAGCATATCGTCTGGTTCGAAGACGTAAGGAGTTTCCTGGTCAAACTAGAGGAGGTCCTGAAGAGACTGTGGCGAGGCACCGGCGTCTGGCGCCTGGGCCAAGAAGACCCCAGGGTATGGGCGATTGTAGGAGCGTTGCAAGAGCCCCAGGCCTCCCCCGCCAGCAACCACCACGCCTGACGGAAAAACCTGCCAAGGTGCTCACAGGAAAGTGTCTTGCCCCCAACTCGCACGATGAGGACACGCAAATGCAGTAAGTTCTAGAACCGGCGAAGACTAATTAAGATGGTGCTGACTCCTCGAGTTCTTCGGCCTCCATCACCGGCCGAAGATGCTCGACGTCGTTCACCTTCAAAACGTGCCATCCCTTATCGTCGCGGCTGATTACACTGATTGATGCGTTGGCAACCACCGGTGACGCCGGGTCTACCTCTTGGCCCGCAGCATAGGCCATAAGGCATTTTATGACGCCGCCGTGGGATACTATGGCTACGTTCCCTTCGGGATAGTTCCGGTAAATCTCCTCCAGCGCACGGCAGGATCTCTCGTAAAGGTCCAACAAGGATTCACCGCCGGGGCGCTTGGTCCTTAAGGGGTCTCGCTGAAAGGCTTGAAAGAACTCGGGAAATCTCTCTCTAGATGCTGCAAGAGTAAGGCCTTGCATCTCACCACAATGGAGTTCCCTCAGTCTGCTGTCCAGGATGAGCTTACACTTTTGGTACCTTACGATGGCTTGAGCAGTTTCGCGGGCTCTGGATAAGTCGCTCGAATAGACCGCATCAAGCCTTATCACAGAGAGGGCCTTTCCCACTAATTCCGCTTCCTTCTTACCTATTTCTGCAAGAGGCACGTCCATGTGCCCTTGTATTATTCCGCCTTGGTTAGCTTTAGTCTCGCCATGCCGGATAAGGTAGTACGTCCCCATGGTGCCCAGGTCGTAATCCTCCTCTCAAGGACCCGTTCCTTTACGGGAGCTGTGGAGACCTCACACGGAACGTGAATTCCACACTCCCGCTACCACCGAAAACGCCCCACGGATCATTCGATGAATACGGCAGAATACCAGTTCGGAGTTTCCTCTCTGCTTTTCAGCGTGTCGATGGGTAGACCGAACTTGCGAACGGTCTTGAATACATCTATGCCCACGCTATGGAAAGCAGGTCTCGCTTTTTTCGGATTGACACACGGCCGCCCGGAAAGCCCGGCACACTCGCTGCACAAGGCACAGTCACTCAAAGAAAAGGCGAAGTAATACCCTTTCAGGAAAGCCTCCCTTTCGATGGCAAACGAGATTTCCTGCGACTTCCTCTTATCGGTGGAGTGGATTATGACCCCCCACGAATAGCGTTTGAGAACATTCTCGTACTCCCAGGGCTTCAGCGAGTTAGGGCGGGAAGGACACGTGGGACCTTTCCCCCAGTCGTCGCAGCCAAAAGCGCATTTCAAGATCGTCCTGGGGTCAAAAACGATATCGTCGATGGTGAAGGCCACGGCGTGGTTGGCTCCAAGCTCCAAAGCCAAGTTTACGAAGTAATTGGCATCCATGTCCACACCTCCAGAGCAGACCTCTTCGAGAATGATACCAGTTTACCATAAAGAAAGTCTTCCCCGAACGGAAGTGTGCCCCTGTCAGAAGACAGCTTGTTCATACGCTCGGCGGGTAATATCGTACTCAATCATGTATGATGTAGCTGGAGCTGAACAGTGTAAACGGCTAAAAATCCGGCTCAATTCAACAAGGGGGACGACCGAGTGAGTTCAAATTCTTCTTTGAGGAACAGGTTTTCCGGAAGAGTGGTCCTGAACAAGTTCGCGTTTATGGCGCTCATGATCTGCGTCGCGGCCGCAGGAGCCGCGGCTTTATCCCTGGTACAACACTTCACCGGAATCGTCGCGACGGTCAACGGCCAGAACATATCGAAAGAAGATATGTACCAGGCGATGTACGGGCGCGTAGGTTCTGCTACTCTGGACCAGCTAGTCGTCAGGCTTCTGGTACAACAGGAGGCCAAGAAAGCTGGAGTGTCCGTATCGGATGCAGAACTTCAGGCCGAGATTCAAAAGATGATTGATGAGCAATACGGCTCGGAGGATATGTTCAACGCAACTCTCCAGTATTACGGTATGACCCGCGAAGCGTTTGAGGAAGAATGGAGAACTTACCTCACGGCCGAGAAGATTCTCAAGCCCACCCTTTCTGTGTCGGACGAGGACATCGAGGCGTACTTCGAGGCACACCACGAGGAACTGAACCAGAAAGAGTCGGTGACGCTCAGGCAAATCGTCACCGCGAGTAAAGACGAAGCCGGGGCCGTCCTTCAGGAGCTACGCTCGGGCGCAGACTTCGCCGATCTCGCCCGCCGGAAGTCGATCGATGCGGCATCCCGCGACAACGGCGGTGATCTTGGCAAGATCTACCGCGGCGTTCTTCCCTCCGAGGTTGAATCCGTGGTGTTCGGCCTCAAGGTGGGGGAATTCAGCGAGCCGGTTCAGGTCGAAAGCGGCTTTGCCATCTTCAACGTGACCGAAAAGACCCAGGCCAGGGAAGTTACGCTTGACGAGGTCAAAGACAAAGTACGGGAGCTCGTCCTGGAAGAAAAGATTCAGGCTGCTCTTCCGGACTGGCTCAGCCAGCTCCGCAACCAGGCAGACGTAAGGTACCGGTAGGTCTCACCCGGAAGCAGAAAACAAGCCAGCGGGGCCGGCAGGCGAGGATCATCGACTCCGCGTGGGAGCCGGGCCCCGGCACCCCGCTGGTTTTTGCCCAGGGACCCTCGTAGGCCAAGGACCCCCGACTCCGGCGGAAGGCGGGATTGCAGCGGTGGACTTCGGTCGCAGGGTGCAGGTCTTTCCTACCCCGCTGCCAACGCTATCATCGATCTCAGGCCCGTCAAAGCTGTGAGATAATCGCCAGCTGTGAACGCAAGCGTGCGCGGGTCGATTTCCTTCACGAAAGGCATCCGCGCTGCGTTAGCTTGGAGCCCCGAATCCTTGAATTCGACCTTGAACGTCACCGGAGAAGCGGGAAGCCAAGGTTTGGCATTCTTGATGTCTCCAAGGGCCCGGATGGTAGCATCCCTGAGAACCTCCTTGACCCTTTCCGGCGGTAAACACTGAGCCGAGTTTCTGTTCACCGCATGCTTCACCGTAGCCGTGTGGACCCACGGCAAGAGCGACTTGGCTTCCTCGCAAACCACGTCATCTCCGGTCACCAGCACCACCGGCACGCCGAAATACCCGGCAAGGCCCGCGTTGATTCCGGTTTCGCCGACCAGGATGTCGTTGACCCATATGTTCGCCACGACCGCACCGGAAATGGTATGGCTAAGCACGCCGTGCGTACCCATTCTCGCATGATACCCCACAAAGATTGCCGCCTGGAACGTCGAGTCTATCCCCTGCATCATCGAAAGGGGTTT
>DUSS01000057.1 GCA_012842495.1 Candidatus Fermentithermobacillaceae bacterium | reverse complement strand
TCCCGCCTGCCTGGAACGCCCTCCGCAACTCGGAGACGTGTTTCATGAACTCCCTGAATGAGAAGGTCCTCAAGAAAGCGACGGCCTCGTCCAGGACCTCCATCCCAGGGGGGGATCCGTTCCCGAGCTCGCCCCCGATGCCCAGAGCTCCAAGGTAAATCTGGACGAATACCGCTATCACCGTTAACATCATGGCAACCGCCCGGCGCACCTCGAGCCGAGCGAAGAAATCGCGGGGTCCAACCAGCAGACTCTGGACGAACGCCGCCGTCTTTCCCCCCACCCACCGCGACACTCGGCCAAATATCCCCCGGGAAGACCCTTCCAGTGCGTTTTGAGATACCGTTTCAGATATAGCTGGGGCGTATCCCGACGGAACTGAGCCAGACCTTTCTTGGAGAGCCCATTGTAGAGCCATCCTTACAAGCCGGTCCGAAAACTCGGGAGGTGGAGCGACCACGGGTATCTGCCGCAATGCTTCGCGGAACCTCGTTTCAGATTCAATCCGTTCGCGACAGCGCGGGCATGTCTCGATGTGCCTCGAGATAGCTGCGCTTTCTTCCGGACCCAGTTCTCCATCGAGGTAAAGGTCGATCTCAAAATCGTCCGGACATGTCAAGACCGTCAACCCGGAACACCTCCGGTCACCGTGTTACGCCCCTCCGACGGGTCGCGGTCGGAGGCGGAACGGAGCCACCGCGAACCCGGCGTACACGGTCGCGCTTGAAAACTATCTGTGCCTCTCAATAGGCAAACCCGCTTTCGCGAAGAATTTCTCTTAGCATCCTTCTTCCCCGATACAACCTGTTCTTTATCACGGTATCCTTGAGCCCTGTTATTTCCGAGATTTCCTTTATGGATAACCCGTCTACGTGGAACATGACCACGAGCTCACGGTACCCGTCGTCTAGCCTGGATATCGCCGACTCCAGAGTCCGCCTCAGCTCCTCCCTCTCTACATCTTCGTCGGGAGACGGCCCCGGGTTCGGAAGCGTCCTGGCCTCCGCCTCGTTACCTTCCAGGGAAGACATGGCAGGGGTCCTCTTTTGCTTCCTCCCCCGGTCCGCGCAGATATTCCAGGCTATCCGGTATACCCAGGGCAGGAAGTCCGCCCCCTCTCTGAAAGATGGCAGGGCCCGAAAAGCGCGAAGCATCGTCTCCTGGGTAACGTCCATAGCGTCTTCCCTGTTACCTGTAAGCCGGTAGGCCAGATTGAACACCTGCTTGTGATACTTCCCTACCAGCTCAGCGAACGCGTCTGGATCCCCACGAAGGGCTCTCTGGATGAGAAGTGAGTCGCTTGCCAGTAGAAAGCCCCCCATCTTCAGACCCGCCTATGCTACCTGGCTCAGTATCGGATTACGCTAAAGAGCAGAAAAAGTATCGGCACCGGGACTTTCGCTCCCGGTCTTGCTCCGCTTTAGTGATTATACAGTTATACTTGTCCTGAGGGGGTCGGCACATGACGCACGAAGACCGGAAAGACAGAGTAACCGGCTCAGGCATCCAGGGGAAGCCCCTCCAGAGCAGGTTCATAGGTTCTCCGGTGAAGGTCGAATACTCGCAGGAACCCGGCTACAAGCGGCCGCTGACTCTTAGCTGGGACGGACAGGAGGCGGCTGTATCGGAAGTCATCAGCCGGTGGGATGACTGGGGTTTCGGCGCTACACCTCCGAAACGCCGCCACTGGTGGCAGCGCCGCCACCGCACCTACTACCGGGTAAAAACCGCGGACGGCCGGACGTTTGAGCTTTACTACGACAGGTCGCGACGGGAATGGTTCCTCACCCGGGAGATATTGGGAAGTTAAAGCCCTACTTTGCCTCAGCGAGCCTCCCGGCAGCGCTAAAGGTCAAGGGGACAGTCTCCGGAAACCAACCTTTCAGCCAACTCCGGACCGGAAGGCATCGTTCACGACCGTCATGATTCTCCTGGCCCTGTTCTCCCACGAGTTCTCCCTGGCGAAAGCTAACCGCTCTCCGCGCCTGGCCGCCGAATCCTCCGAGACCGCCTTCTCTAGCATGGCGGCGAACTCCTCCTCGTTCCGTGCCAGATACACGCCGGGTCGTCCTGCTACCGCCGGTAAGTTCGTCGTTACTACGGGCTTTCCCGAGGCCAGGTACTCGTAAACCTTGATCGGGTCGGAAGCTACGGTGACCTCGCGCACCTCGAAAGGAACCGTTCCCACGTCAAAGAGCCCGGCGTAGGACGGAAGCTCCTCATAGCTCTTCTCTCCAAGGTAGAACATGTTGGAGCGTTTTGGAAGCCATTTTGGGTCGAGCCCCAGAAGGGGTCCAACGAAAACGAAGTTCCAGTCGGGCATAGCTTCGGCGACTCGCTGTATCAGACGCCAGTCGAGCCAGCTGGCGAGGGCACCGTGGTAACCCGCCACCCTGCCGGCTCTCCTGGGAAAGTCCTCCGGTACGGTCCGGGAAGCAGGCGCAAAATGTTGCCAGTCCGCACCGTTCGGCACGCAGTGTACGGAAGGGTGAGATCGGGAAAACGCGTCGTAGAGAACCTGGGACGCCGTAAAAACAACGGAAGCTTTTGAGAGCATTTCTTTCACCCACTTTTTCCATGGGAGAAACTCCTCTGAAGGCATATCGCAAATGTCGAAGACGACCAGATCCTCGTCATACGTGGTCCCGACCAGATTCGAGTGGGGCGGATAGGTTATCCAAAGTATTATCGGGCGCGTCAGATTCACTTTATCGTGCAGCGCCTCCAGGCGAGCATATCTTGACAGGAGATAGAGCCCAGGACGCACTTTCACCACCGGAGGGTCGACCCGCTGCATCCCGATGTCGTGGTAGACTGCGGTCCAGCCCAGCTCCGCAAACCATCTCATGAGCTGCTGAGGACGCTGGGTAAGTTTTCCCCATGGAATGGTCGGAGGGTAGAACACGGTGGTCATGAAAAGACAACCTCCCCGGCAATAGCAGAGTTGGGGCCGGCGTTGATTCCCTCCCGACATTGTTATTGCCCGGGAGAATCAGGTGTGCTGTTCACCGCGGGATAAGTTTGCTCCTGACACTGAGATATCCAGCACCCCGTCGACTTCGGGGGAGGTACCGAGGTCGCCCAAGCCGGAATCAGGTAAGCGCAATGCAGAAAAGGAGGCCATTGAGAATAGTTTCGCTCTTCGCTCTAGATAACAACGGGGAACAGCCTGATGTATAATCCGTATGGAAACCCTTCGGGGCAGGGTGAAATTCCCAACCGGTGGTAATGCCTCGCCAGTAATCCGGACTGGAGGCAGGTACAGCGCCGTCTTCCGGCGGAAGGCGAGGTTAGCCCATCAGCCCCAGCGGTTGAGTCCGGTGAGATTCCGGCGCCGACGGTATAGTCCGATTGGGCGAAGGTGGTTTCACATCGCGCGGGCCGGGCAGACCTTTGTCTAGACTTTCGATGGCCTGGTACTTGCAAGCTGCTGCCTTTTACCGCGCCATATTTGGTTTGTCGTCAAGAACAGCCCCGGAGGGTCCGGGGCTTTAATGTTGCCCGGCTGCGGATGCGCCGGGCTTTCTGGGAGGTTTGAGTAATGAGGAGTTCCAGGACGCG
Source organism: Candidatus Fermentithermobacillaceae bacterium (assembly GCA_012842495.1). Taxonomy (GTDB): domain Bacteria; phylum Bacillota; class Sulfobacillia; order Fermentithermobacillales; family DUSS01; genus DUSS01. Next base: position 17,592 of record DUSS01000057.1, on the reverse strand, counting down.
CTCTATCGCCATCGGTGCTCTCGGTACAGCTCTTGTGGCCACCGCCACCGCCTTCCTGAAAATCCCCATCCCCACAGGATACGGCTACATCCACCTGGGCGATGGGCTCATTTACGGAATCGCGGCGTCATTCGGCCCGGCTCTGGCGACCGTATCGGGAGGGCTCGGATCAGGGATAGCCGACCTTTTGGCGGGCTATCCCGTATGGGTCCCGTGGTCGATCGTTATAAAGGGACTGACCGGGTACCTCGTAGGCACTCTTGTTATCAAAAGGAAACTTCACAGGGCGCCGGCCATGGTCGCAGGAGCTCTGGTTACCATCGCCGGGTACTCGTTGGGAGCCTTTGTCCTCTACGGACCCACCGCTGTCCCCGCAGAATTCCTGTTTGACCTGATCCAGACGGGGTCTGGAGTGGTAGTCGGTCTGGGAATCTCCCGCCTCTTGGAACTGGTAGCGAGAACGTTATTTGAGGACCAGCAATAGGTTTCCCGAACCGTAGCCGGGAAAACTTCAACCTCAAGGACAAGACCCGGGAAATCGCGATGCCGCGGGTATCCCGGGTCTTTCACGTCGCCCTTTCCCATCCGGTACGAACCTCTTCTCCGGTGGAAGATGACGGCGAGAAGGTGGTTAAAACACTCGCCCGTGCATCTCACTTCTTGGCGGTTTCCTGCTTTACCAGTTCGTCTTTGGGAGCTCCCCGCGCATTTTCCCACGGTGTCTAGAGTGCTTTTGTAGTACCCGCTACTTGCGTCGTCGTTTCCGGTTCCCGTTCCGTGCCTTCCTCCCATCAGGACCTTCGTCGTCAAAGTCCTCGTCCTTGCGAAAATCTTCGGGGAACCATCTTGACCGTCCTAACAATTCGGCGAAGGAAAGAGAATCCGGCCCGAACAGCTCGGCCATAGTGGGTTCGCGGGAACGCCGTAGAGACCCCGATCTCCCGACAATTGAATGCCGGCCTGATGACGTTGAGGCCGGCGTCACGACGTCAGGTGAAGATGAACCGGGCAATGAGGGCGACGGAGGGCTCAGAGCAAGCCGCCTGCGTTCTTCCATCGCGTGCTGTCCCGCAGCCAGAGCCCTGCGCCTGGACGCTTCCAAGCCGGGCTTTCTCTTCGTTTGATGTTTGAGCTCGCTCAAGATGGTGTCAACCCAGCAGGCGGTCCGCCTTTTGTCGAAGAGATCTCTGGATGGTACGCGGACCACCGTAAAGCCCAACGTCTCCAGGTCCCTCTGCCTGCGCAAGTCTTCTCTGCGCCGGGAGGTAGGAATGTGGCTTTCCCCGTCGACTTCCACCACCAGCCAATTATCTATCAGGAAGTCTACGGTGTAGTTTCGTATCGGGGCTTCGCGCATGAAGCTAACTCCGCGCCGGGAAAGCTCCCTGGCGAGTTTCTTTTCGCTAGGCGTTTCCTCGTGAAAGAAAAAGATCTTGCTGCCATCCAGCTGCACCTTTTGCCATCCTTCCCGCTCCCCTCGCCCGTCTCTTCTGAAAGAGCTCGGCCGCGGAAGCTCCAGCTCGTGAATTTGGCGGCCCCAACCCAGTTCAGGCTCCTAGCCTTCCCTAAACCTAGAAATCTGACTCACCAGCTCCTGGGCCATCTGGGCGAGATTCTGCGCAGCTTTCGCGATCTCCTGCGAGGAGGACGCGATTTCCTGCGACGATGCGCTTATGTTTCCAATCGCCGTGGCTATCTCCTGAGCCTTGGCGACCCCCTTCTCAGCTGCCTCCTGCACCGAGGCAGAGGATGAGGCCATTTGCTCGCTGGCCGCAGTGGTCTCCTCGATGACGGACGCTACCTCGTCCATACGTTTCGACACCTGGGTACTCACATTCGCTATCTCTTGCACGGCCCCGGATACCCGGTGGATTTCTTCATTGGTGATGGAAATTGCCTGAATTATTCTGGTCAGCGCGTTTCTCGTATCTCCCGCCAAAGACATGCCGTCGGCCACCACTGCCTTCCCTTCACCCATGGAACTCACGGCCCCTTGAATGCTTGTCTGGATGCTCTGAATGAGGGAAGCGATTTCCTTGGCGGACACTGCCGATTGCTCGGAGAGCTTCCGGACCTCATCGGCCACGACGGCGAAGCCCCTGCCGTGCTCCCCGGCCCTTGCCGCCTCGATAGCCGCGTTCAACGCAAGGAGGTTGGTTTGTTCAGCTATATCCGATATGAGACCCACGATTTCGCCTATCCTTTCCGAATGGGAGGCGAGGCTCATGAGGTGTTGTCCGATTTTATCCGTGACGGCGACGATCTTCTCCATCCCCATCATCGTTTTCTGAACCGTCTCGTCGCCGGAAGCCGCCGCTTCCTGCATCCCGTTGGACGCATCGAAAAGGCTGGACACGGACGACGCCACACGTTGAACCGCGGAATCGAGCTGGCGCACGAATTCCAGAGTTTCCTGTACGCTGCGGGCTTCGTTCTCAGCTCCCATGGCGAGCTCGGTGACCGCTGTCCTGAGCTGTGATGCGGTCGTGCCCGTGTCCCGGGCATACGCGGCCTGTTCTTCCGATGAGTTTGCTACCACCTGGAGTTCTGCGGTAATCTGAGTTACAGCTCTTGAGGCCTCGTCTGAAGTGGCCGAAAGCTCCTGACTGGATGCCGCCACCTGTTCGGCGAGTTCGGCAACCTGGGTGATGAGCTCTTTGAGTTGCATTCGCATGGATTCAAGCGCCCTGAACGCGCTGGAGATTTCGTCTTTTCCCCTGGCTTCGGGAATCTTTACGCTGAGGTCTCCAGCAGCCATCACCTGCATAACGGAAGCAATCTGGCCGAGCCGTCGAGAAATTCCGCGGGCATTAAGGACCGCGGCGATCAGGACTACGCAGGCAGCTGAAGCGGTGGCGATTTCCAGGACCTTCTGGGTTTCTCTGGCCCTCACCGCAGCTTTGGAAGCAGCGTCGACGGCACCGGCATCCGCCAGTCGGGAAAACTCGGATATGGCCCAGTCCAGCATGGCCTCACTGTTCTTGCCGGAACTCAACATATACTGCAAGGCGCCGTCCCTGTCTCCAGCCTGCATGAGGGCGATAGCTTGCTCCACAGACGACTTGTATTGCGCCCACGCCGTCTGAATCTCCTTGGCCGCTTTCTCGCAAGGCTTTCCCGCCGATTCCGAGACCACCATTTCGACCAGGTTTTCAGCTTCCCTACTTCCTGTCAGGAACTGATCGAGGTAACTCTGTTCGCCGGTGTAGAAATAGCAGGCAGCCGCGAATCGCTCGGCCGCCACCACTTTGGAGAGCTGGTACGCGTGCAGCGTCGTCAATCTGGCAGCCGCGAATTCTTCCTTGACTACCGCGGTGACTTCCGGAATCTGCCGGGAAGAAATGAAGCTCAGCGCGACCAGCATTGCGATCATTACGATGAACACAAGGATAATCCGGGTTTTTATCCCCAACGCCTTCCGCCCCCCTACTTTTTTGCATTGCCCTCTAGATGGCTGTCGACTTACAAAACATGCGTGCCTGCCGGCTGGTCCAAAACCACGCATCCGGACGGATCGACCCGGGCCAGAGCCACGCGAACCAGCCGGGCACCTCTCCTCCCAGCCAGCCAGCGACTTCTCCAGCGGCATACGTGGCTGGTGGCCGTTTTATGCACCGGGACGCCACCGGACGTCGCCCGGTTTCTAATTCTTTTATCGTCAATACGCCCAAAGACGTTTATTACCCGGGTGACGTCTGGGCTACTACTATCACACCCGGTGGCCCGGCTGGTTCGGAGTCCGGTGAATTTCCTTAATCATCTTCGCTTAGAAAAAAGATTTCGAAGGAATTTAGTTGACATTGGAGGAATTGAAGGTGATGAGTAGAACTATAGGCCATAGGCCGGGAAGCAAGGCCCGGGCTCTCGTTTTTTTCTATAATCAAGGAGGGGGATGTATGAAAAAGCTAAAGGTCTTGGCAGCCCTTATGGCGGTCGCGATGCTCACGCCGCTGGTGGCGGGCTGCGCCGGAGGCGAGCCAATGCCTCCGATCAAGCTTCTCGCAGGCGACTCGGAAGCGGCCAAGAGGTATTCCATGGGTGTTCAGGAGATACTCAGGAACAACCTGGGCATCGAGATCCAGATCGAGAACGTCGACTTCAATACGCGCTTGCAGAAGATGCGGAACGGCGAGTTCTCGATGTGCTTTGCCGGGTGGCTCGGGGATTACGACGATCCTTCGACTTTCCTGGACATGTGGACGACCAATTCGCCCTACAACGACGTCAAATGGTCTAACGCCAAGTACGATGAGCTCATGAAGAAAGCTCACGAGTCGTCGGACCCGCTCGAGCGCATGAAGGCCATGCAGGAAGCCGAGAAGATCCTCCTGGAGGAGCTTCCCATCGTACCGCTTTACTGGCCTCAGAGAAACTACGTCGAGCAGGAGTACGTCAAGGGCATTCTCAGGTCGGTCATCGGACCTGAAATCGACCTGAAGTGGGCTTATACCCAGGGCCGGCCCGGCGGGGATGATCCGCAGCACCTCAACCTGAACCTCGGTGAAAACCCGCCGGATCTCTTCAGCTGCACCACCACCGATGTTGTATCCTTCGACGTCCTGAATCACGTCATGGAGGGCCTGGTAAGGCTCACGCCGGATGGTACCTATGCCCAGGGCTCCGGACTCGCCGAAAGCTGGACCGAGTCTGAGGATGGCACTCACTTCGAGTTCAAGATCAAGGCGAACGCCAAGTGGTCGGACGGCACCCCCGTAACCGCCCACGACTTCGAGTACGCGTGGAAGACGGCGCTCGATCCGAGGACGGCCTCGCAGTACAACTACATGCTGTTCTGGATTAAGGGCGCGGAGGAGCTCGCCAGCATCGAGGTACCCGACAAGGACGCCGATCCTGAGGGCTACAACGCGGCGGTAGCCAAGATCGAAGAGGCCAAAAAGAACGTGGGCGTTAAGGCCGTGGACGATCGCACCCTCGTGGTCGACCTCAAGGCCCGAACCCCGTGGTTCATCTCGCTGCTTGCCTTCCCCACCTACTTCCCGGTGAAGGAAAGCGCCCACAAGAAGTGGGGCGAAGAGTACGCTACCGACAAGAACAAGATGCTCTACTGCGGCCCCTTCGTCATCGACAAGTGGGTGCCCGACTCCGAGATGGTCTTGAAGAAGAACCCGAACTACTGGGACAAGAACAGTGTGAAGCTGGAATTCATCCACTTCGACATGATCAAGGACACCAACACTCCGGTGACGATGTTCGACGCCAAGCAGCTCGACACCATGGGTGTCCCGGGTGACTTCATCCCCAAGTACCTCGAGGCCGGTATACTGAAGCAAATGCCGGATGCCACCACCTGGTACCTGCAGCTCAATCTCAAAGATCCGCTCTTCCAGAACGCCAAGATCCGGAAGGCGATCTCCCTCGCGTTCGACAGGAAGACTTTCTGCGACAACGTGCTGAGGAATTACTCGAAACCGGCGACCAGCTTGACGCCTCCCACCATCCACGGCGAGGACGCCACGGTGAGCTTCGCCGAGAAGTACATCGGCAAGGTCCTCAACGAGACTGCCGACAAGGAACAAGCGGTGGAGCTCTTCAAGCAGGGCTTGAAGGAACTCGGGTACAAGTACGAGCCGGTCAAGACCGGTAAGTAACTTGGCAGAAGTTAGTCTCCCGGCCGGCGGACCCGGTAGGCACCCGGCCGGGTCTTCAAAGAAGCTGAGCACATAGAAAGGGTAGTCACGAGGAGAGGCGCGGGAGATCTCCACCGTTCTCCCGGCCTCTCTTCATGAGGGGGAATGGGTAGATGGGCCGGTATATACTCCGGCGTTTTGGCTTGATGTTCATCGCTCTATGGGCCATAGTGACGATCACGTTCATACTGATGATGGCTGTTCCTGGCAGTCCCTTTAACAACCCGAAACTCACCCCCACCGTCAGGAAACAACTGGAACGAAAATACGGCCTTGACAAGCCCCTCTGGAAGCAGTACCTCATTCTTCTCGACCAGCTCGCTCATTTCGATTTCGGGATATCCATCAGGGAGCGAGGCCGCAACGTAAACGACATCATAAAAGAAAGGTTTCCTGCTTCCGCTCTTCTCGGAATCGAGGCGCTGTTGTACGCCGTAAGTTTGGGGTTAGCCATGGGCGTGGTGGCGGCTTTGAACAGGGGCCGCTGGCCCGACTACGTCGCTCAGGTGCTGGCCATAATCGGCGCGTCCGTTCCCAACTTCGTGGTGGCCGCATTCATGCAATGGTTGTTCGCGGTCAAGCTCGGAATCCTACCGATTGCAAGGTGGGGGGACTTCAAGCATACGATCCTCCCGGCGTTTTGCCTGGGATTCGGCACGCTTGCCACCATGACCAGGATGATGAGGTCGTCCACCCTCGAAGTAGTGAATCAGGATTACGTTCGCACCGCCAAGGCCAAGGGTCTGTCCTCCGCCGAGATCACGTGGAGGCATATCATAAGGAACTCGATCCTGCCGATAGTCACGATTCTCGGGCCTCTCACCGCGGCGATAACGACGGGGACGTTTGTCGTAGAGCGGATCTTCGGCGTACCGGGTCTCGGAAGATTTTACGTGGACAGCATCTACAACAGGGACTACCCGCTCATAATGGGCACGACGATTTTCTACGCGATCCTGCTCTTGTTCCTGAACTTCCTGGTGGACGTGGCGTACGGCTTTATAGATCCCAGAATCCGTCTTACCAGAGGAAAGGAGGTCTAAACCGTGATAACGTTCCGGCCCAAACCAGAAGACTTTATGCCGGTCACCCTCGCTCAGCACGAAGCCGAAGCGCTCACGAGGCCTCCGATTAGCTACTGGCAGGACGTCTGGATGAGGTTTAGAAAGAACCGGCTTGCGACCATCGGTCTTACCGTCCTCGCGATCATGGCGGTGATGGCCGTTATCGGGCCGATAATATCGCCGTGGGATTACCGCACCCAGGACTACGGGCACTTTAACGAGTTCATTTCATCGAGGCACTGGTTCGGTACGGACTACCTGGGGAGAGACATTTTCACCCGGCTGTGGTACGGCACCCGGATTTCGATTTTCATAGGCGTCATGGCGGCTCTCATCGACCTCGCCATCGGCGTGGTCTACGGCGGGATAGCGGGGTACTTCGGAGGAGTCCTCGATGACATCATGATGAGGATCGTGGACGTCCTTTACGCCATACCCTACCTCCTGGTCGTCATCCTGCTCCTGGTCGTGATGGAACCGGGCCTCTGGACGATAATCCTGGCTATGAGTATTACCGGGTGGGTCGGCATGGCCAGGCTCGTTCGCGGACAGATCCTCCAGCTCCGGGAGATGGAATACGTCCTGGCGGCGAAATCCATGGGAACTCCACCCAAGCGGATAATCGCAAGGCATCTCGTGCCCAACACCATGGGAGTCGTCCTGGTCAACCTGACCATGACTATTCCCGGCGCCATATTCGGAGAAGCTTTTCTGAGCTTCATCGGGCTTGGAGTTCCGATGCCGCTGGCGAGCCTCGGAACAATAGCCAACGAAGGCTACCAGGTCCTCAAGATTCACCCGCACTGCATGGTCATTCCTGCAATCGCAATATCACTTCTAATTCTGTCTTTTAACTTCGTAGGCGACGGTCTCAGAGACGCGCTGGACCCGCGCCTCCGGCAGTAGGGGGGAAGCACATGGCAGTGGCAGAAGCAAGTCTAAACGAACCCGCTTCCGACGTCCTCCTATCCATTCAGGATTTGAAGGTCTCCTTCCACACGTACGCCGGAACGGTGCACGCGGTAAGAGGTGTGAGTTTCGACCTCAAGCGCCACGGGGCCCTGGCCGTGGTGGGCGAATCCGGATGCGGCAAGACCGTCACGGTCCAGGCGGTGATGAGACTTACACCGATGCCTCCCGGCAGGATAGACGGCGGGAAGGTGTTGTTCAACGGCAGGGATATCCTCGCACTAAGCGAAAAAGAGATGCAGTCGATCCGGGGTAAAGAGATAGGCATGGTCTTCCAGGACCCGATGACCGGACTCAACCCTACCATGACAGTGGGAAGGCAGATCACCGAGGGACTCATCAAGCACCAGGGACTGTCCGCCCGTGAGGCGTGGAAGAGAGCGATCGAGCTCCTTCGCATGGTGGAGATCCCGAACCCGGACATCAGGGCGAAGCAGTATCCGCACCAGTTTAGCGGCGGAATGCGCCAGAGGGCGATGATGGCCATCGCTCTGGCCTGCCAGCCCGAGCTCCTGATAGCCGACGAGCCTACCACCTCTCTGGACGTGACAATTCAAGCTCAAATACTGGATCTCCTGAAAGACCTGCGGCAGAAACTGGGTATGTCTCTGATACTCATAACCCATAACCTTGGTGTCGTGGCGAGATTGGCCGAAGACATCGTCGTTATGTATGCGGGCAAGGTCGTGGAAAAGGGCAAAGCTTCCGACATCTTTTATCGCTCCAGACACCCGTATACCAGGGACCTCTTGCGCTCGGTCCCCCGTCTGGACGCTCCCGAGAGGCAGACGCTGGCCTCCATCCCGGGGACCCCTCCGGACCTGTTCGTGCCGCCCCCCGGTTGCGCGTTCGCTCCACGCTGCAGGTACACCATGAAGATCTGTACCGAGGCGGAGCCCGAAATGACCGAAGCCCGGCCCGGACACTTCGCCGCCTGCTGGCTGTGGCATCCGGACAATCCGAATCCACCTGTTAGGGACTTCAAGGAGGGGGGCGGAGACCAGTGACGGACAAAGTTATTCTCGAGGTCAAGAATCTCAAGAAGTACTTCCGCGTCGGTCGAAAGCGGATTCTCAAGGCCGTGGATGGTGTGTCTTTTTCGGTGAAACAGGGTGAAGTTCTGGGCCTCGTCGGTGAATCGGGATGCGGTAAGACAACGGTGGGACGAACTGTGGCCAGGATCTACGAGCCGACCGCCGGCCGCATCATCTTCGACGGTACCGACATTACTGACCTACCTGAAAAAGACCTTGTGAGCTTTCGAAGACGGCTTCAGATGATCTTTCAGGACCCTTACGCCTCGCTCGACCCGAGAATGACTGTAGGGGAAATCATCGCCGAACCTCTTGATGTGCACCACTTGGCTTCAGGTGCCGAACGTCTTGAACGGATTCAGTACCTTCTTAATGTGGTCGGACTTAATCCGGAGCATGCCAACAGATTCCCCCACGAGTTCTCAGGAGGCCAGAGGCAGAGAATCGGCATAGCTCGTGCCCTCGCCGTGGACCCTGACTTCATCATAGCAGATGAGCCCATCTCGTCGCTGGACGTGTCCATTCAAGCTCAGGTGGTGAACCTGCTCACGTCCCTGCAGGAGCAGAGGGGGCTGAGCTTCATGTTCATAGCTCACGACCTCTCCATGGTGCGCCACATTTCCCACAGGGTCGCCGTAATGTACCTGGGAAAGATCGTGGAAATCGCGCCCTCGAGACAGGTTTACAGGCATCCGCTTCACCCTTACACCAGGGCGCTCATGTCGGCAAACCCGATACCGGATCCGGACGTAGAGTCCACAAGACAGCGCATAATCCTCCCCGGCGAGGTGCCCAGTCCCATCAATCTTCCGCCGGGTTGCCGGTTTGCACCCCGGTGCTCCGAGGCCAAGGAGATTTGCAGGGCAGCTATTCCTGCGCTGTGCGAAGCTGAGTCTGGCCATTATGTCGCATGTTTCTTGTACGGGGACGCCGTCGAGAGCTCTGGAGACGCAGTCGCCGGCGACGGACTCGCCGTCTGAAAGCGTGCGTGCCCGGAACGCTGTACCCGTTAACTGTAACCGGGGCAGCCTCCGGGCCGGCACGGGAACTACCACGCTACCGCGCGGGTAATAGCGCCTTATAGTGCTGTGCCCGGCAGCACTCTACCGGTCGGTAAACAGCACTGGGTAGAGAGGAACCCCGCAATCAAGAGGAAGACCCTGCAGCAAAGATGTAGATAACCGGGCCCGTTTCCACCGGCCCGGTCTTAGTTTCACGACCGTTCCGAAGGTACAAGAGCGGAACAGGAGCTCGCCGCTCGATACTGCGAGGCCAAGCGCGACGCCGCTGAAGCGGGGTCGTCCTTTCCGGCCTCCAGCGCTGCCAGGCAGCGTTCGAGCTCGCCCGAGGCGGAAGCAGCTCTGAGCACCTCGTCCACCATTTCTCTCTTGAGGTACTCTTCCAGCGAGGCAAGAAATCTGTTACGCACCCTCGCTTTAAGACCTCCGGAGGATTTCAGGTATTCGTAGTGAGCTTCGATGGCGCCGGCCAGCTCGGGAAGGCCCTCACCGGTCGTGGCCACGGTCTTGAGCACCGGCGGCCTCCAGCCCCCCGGCGGACGCATATCCAGCATCATTTCCAACTCTGCTCTGGTCCTGTCGGCGCCGGCGAGATCCGCTTTGTTTACGACAAACACATCTCCTATCTCAAAGATGCCCGCCTTCAACGTCTGCACCGCGTCGCCAAGCCCCGGGCTCAACACCACCAGAACGGTATTGGCGTATTTCATCACGTCTACCTCCGATTGCCCGGCTCCCACCGTCTCGACAAGCACATCATCGAAGCCGGCGACCCCGACCAAAGTTAGAACATCACCCGTAGCGCGAGTAAGGCCACCCAAGTGCCCCCGGCTGGCCAGACTGCGGAAGAAAACGTGAGGATCTGTGGTACGGTGCTTCATCCTGACCCTGTCCCCCAGGATCGCGCCGCCGGTGAAAGGAGAGGAAGGGTCCACGGCGATGACAGCCACCGACCTGCCCATCGACCGGAGCTCGTTGACGATGCCGTCTACCAAACTGGACTTTCCAACCCCCGGGGCGCCCGTGATACCGACGATCCGGGAATTCCCTGGAGTCCTGTAAGCAGCCTGGACGAGCTCCCTGGAACCTGGAGCCCCATCTTCGACAAGGCTAATAGCTCTGGCGAGCGCAGGCCTATCGCCGCGACGGATCATCTCGAAGAGTGCTTCCACTTAACTTGCCCTCTTTTCTCGGACGTGGGTTCGGGTGTATTCCACGATCTCCTCGGTGCTGGTCCCCGGCCCGAACACCTCGGCCACGCCGGCTGCTTTCAAAGCCGGGATATCCTCATGTGGAATCACGCCTCCGACCAGGACGAGAACGTCGAGAGCTCCTCCCTTTTCCTTCTTGAGGTGTTCGATCACCTTCGGGACGAGTGTCCCGTGGGCGCCCGAGAGGATAGACAAAGCGACAACGTCAACATCCTCTTCCACAGCCATCCGGGCCAGTTCCTCCGGCGTACGGTGGAGTCCGCTGTAGATTACCTCCATCCCGGCGTCTCTGTATGCTCGGGCGACGACCATGGCACCCCGGTCATGGCCATCGAGCCCCGGCTTCCCTACGAGGACTCTGATCTTCCTTTCCATTTCCGAACAGCTCCCCCTTGCACGGAAGGACATCTCCGTTCAAAGATTTTCCGGTTCCCCAATCGCCTACCCGCAAACCCAATGCGACCTCACTACAGCAACAGCGACAGCATCACGCCCGCCGCCACCGCCGTTCCTATGACGCCGGCCACGTTGGGTCCCATAGCGTGCATTAACAGGAAGTTCCCCGGATTCGCCTCTTGCCCCACCACCTGCGAAACCCGGGCGGCCATCGGCACAGCTGACACGCCAGCCGATCCTATGAGGGGATTAACCTTCCCCCCCGTCAGCCTGTACATGAGTTTCCCGAGCAAAACGCCCCCGGCTGTACCGCCCGCGAAGGCTACGACGCCGAGCAAGATGATCTCGATGGTCTCGAGCCTCAAAAACGACCGGGCGTCCATGGTCGCCCCCACCGAGACTCCCAGCAAGATCACGAGGATGTTATTGAACTCGTTGGCCGCGGTCTTGGAAAGTCTCTCTACCACGCCGCATTCGCGGAATAGATTCCCCAGCATCAACATCCCGACAAGAGGAGCTACCGGCGGCAGAAGGAGGCTTACGACTACGGTGACCACGATTGGGAATACGATTTTCTCCGTCTTTGACACCTTACGAAGTTCGGACATCACCGTAGTTCGCTCTTTCTCGGTCGTCAAAGCTCTCATGATGGGCGGCTGGATGAGGGGAACCAGGGACATGTAGGTGTAGGCGGCCACGGCGATGGGCCCCAGAAGCTCGGGCGCCAGTTTCATGGCCGTATAGATGGCCGTCGGCCCGTCGGCACCCCCGATGATCCCTATGGCGGCTGCCTGACTTAGCGAGAAACCCAGAGCCTTCGCAAGCAACATAGCGATGAAAATCCCGAGCTGTGCTGCAGCTCCCAACAGCAGGGTCGAAGGGTTTGCGAGAAGCGGACCGAAATCAGTCATCGCCCCTACACCCATGAAAATCAGCGGCGGGAATATCTCCTTTTCCACTCCCTGGTGCAGGTAGTAAACCAGCCCTCCGGGCATAGCGCCGGAAGGCGGTGTCATAATGGGGGCAAAAGGCAGGTTCGCCAGGATCGCTCCAAACCCGATGGGAACCAAGAGAAGGGGCTCGAATTTCTTAAAGATGGCCAGGTAGAGAAGAATCAGCCCCACCAGGATCATTACGGCGTTGCCCGCTTCGAAACCGACGAGACCCGTGGTCGACCAAAGTTTTGAAAGCACCGCTGCTATATCCATTCTTCTGTCCGGCTCCTCCCCGTTTTCCTCGCCCTGTGACCTGCCAGTACCAGCTCAAGACAGACCAAGGCACCGAATCTTCATTGCAGGCCAGCGTTTATGAACTAATCTTCAGGAGCGGATCGCCCGTGTTCACCGTTTGCCCCTGGGAGACGTAAACCTCCTCGACAACTCCATCGCTCGGCGCCATTATCTCGTTTTGCATCTTCATAGCCTCCAGGAGAAGCAGCACCTGTCCCCTCTTAACCGCTTCCCCAGGTTTGACCTTAACTTCGCTGACAGAACCGGGTATCGGCGCCTTCATCACGCCTGGACCCGCTGGAGAACTGACTCTTGCTGTTTCAACAGGCACATCTTTTTTTGCGGGCGGCACCGACGGTCTGGGCACCGGCACTCTCACGGGCTGCGCCGGAGGTAAAGTCGCCGGGTTTGCCCGAACCCCGGTGGACGGAGATTCGTTCCCCGAAGGAACGTCCCCGCCCAAAATCTCTTCTACTTCGACTTCAAAGACCTTATCATCAACCTTTATTCTGAACCGCCGCACAGCTTCCGACCTCCCCTTTTTCCGTTAACCCCTGAACCTTAAGCCCCAAACTTCATCCGGTTCGTCAGACAACCGGCTGTTTGCTGGCTCAACGGCGAGCTCTACCTTGATGGACGGCGCCAGCCTTCCCCAGCTTTCCCCATGCGCCCGAGTCTCTGAGACCACGCACGAAAACATGGCGCCTGCCGGCACCGGCCGTCGCCGCCATCACCGCAGCTATTACCGCCACCCTCTCCTTCACCGTCAAATCTCCACAAGTCCCGTTCGCATCTCTTGCCCTGGGTATCGTAAAACCGGTGCCGGTCCCGGCCACACCCGCGTTTCGGGGCGTTTCAGCCGTGTGCACCGCCTTCGCCACAACCCTGATTACCAGGGCGAGAAACCCCAGCACGGCAAAAACCACAGTCATGTTTATGATGCTCAGCAAAAACCCTCCGAGAAGAGTATCGGGCAAGCCCAAGACCTCCCTGTAACCACGCACCAGCCCGGTCCTAACAGGTTACGAGCTGGTCCCGCTCCAGTCTAAACCGGCATGTTTCCGTGCTTTTTCACCGGTCGCGACTCGCTCTTCGTGCGACAGAGCTCAAGCGCGCCGATGATCTTCGGCCTCAACTCCTCCGGCTCGATTACGTCGTCAATGTAGCCCCTGGACGCAGCAACGTAGGGATTGGCAAACACTTCCCTGAACTCCTTTACCTTGGCCTGTCTTGCCGCTTCGGGGTCGGGCGCCTTTGCGATTTCATCCCGGAAGATAATGTTAGCTGCGCCCTCCGGCCCCATTACGGCAATTTCAGCTGTAGGAAGAGCAAATACAAGATCCGCCCCGAGATGTCTGGAGCACATGGCGATGTAAGCTCCTCCGTAAGCTTTCCTGACTATCACGGTTACCTTGGGTACGGTGGCTTCGGAGTAGGCGTACAAAAGCTTCGCCCCGTGCCGGATGATCCCGCCGTACTCCTGATCCACACCGGGAAGGTAACCCGGAACGTCGGAAAAGGTAACCAGGGGTATGTTAAAGGCATCACAAAACCTCACGAACCTCGAAGCCTTGTCCGACGCGTTTATATCGAGACAACCCGCCTTTTCAAGAGGCTGGGAAGCCACTATTCCAACCACGTGACCGTTTAACCGGGCAAAACCCGTGATGATATTGGGAGCGTAGTTTCGCGATACCTCCAGGAAACTGCCACGGTCGACGACCGGCTCGATGAGGGCATACATGTTGTACGGCTTATTGGGATCAACCGGTACGACATCGGAAAGTCCCGGTTCGATCCTTCCGGGGTCATCCGACGGCGTCACGTAAGGCGGGTCTTCCTGATTATTGGAGGGAAGATATGACAGGAGCGCTCTGACCATTTGAAGACAGCTCTTTTCGTCGTCGGCTACAAAGTGCGCCACTCCTGAAACCTGACCATGTATCAAAGCGCCCCCCAGGTCCTCCACGCTTACGTCTTCGCCGGTCACAGCTTTGATGACTTGAGGCCCCGTTATAAACATGTTGGCAGTACCTTTTACCATGAAGACGAAGTCGGTTAAAGCCGGCGAATACACGGCGCCGCCGGCACACGGTCCCATGATCACGGATATCTGCGGGATGACTCCGGAATACTGAACGTTCCTGAAGAATATATCACCGTATCCTTTAAGAGCGTCCACTCCCTCCTGAATGCGGGCCCCACCCGAATCGTTTAAAGAAACGAAGGGAATCCCCACCTTCGCGCACAGCTCCATCACCTTGACGATCTTCGACGCGTGCATCTCGCCGAGGGAACCACCGATCACCGTGAAATCCTGGGCTGCGACGCCCACGGCTCTGCCGTCGATCAGGCCGTAACCGGTTACCACCCCTTCGCCGGGAGCTTCCACTTTATCCATACCAAAATCCCTGGCGCGATGGGTTACAAAGGCGTCTATCTCCACGAACGACCCAGGATCGAGGAGAGCGTCCAGCCTTTCCCTGGCGGTCATTTTGCCCGACTTGTGCTGACGTTCTATTCGAGCAGCTCCACCACCTTCGTGGACTTTTCGGCGGCGATCCCGAAGCTCTTTAAGCTTCTCTTCCAACTGCTCCCTGGAAGAAGGCAAGCTTTTCACCTCCTGGAATTGGCCCAGCCAATTAAAAAGAGCTTCCGGCCAGACCAGTCATAGCATATCAGAGCCTCATCTGTACCGTCCAGGGGTATTTTGGGCGGGAATTGGATTGCACGATAGGTTCCAAAAGTGGCGCCAAACGTTCTACAAAGAGATCCAATAGGGGTAACGCAACGCTCCATTCCAAAGACTTTCATTCCGGTAACTTCAATTCTAACGACCAGGACAATCTAAAGTCACGCGAAGTAGCAGAAACATTCAACGTTCCATACGCTGCCTCAGGAAGAAAGTCAACTCCTGAAGGTCAGACGTGACGTCCTGGTACCTTACCAGGATCCCTTCGGGCACCTTGAGCTTTACGGGAGCGAAGTTTAAAAACGCCTGTATGCCTGCGCGAACCGCAGTGTCGCACACTTCCTGGGCCGCCTCGGGAGGAACAGTGACAATTCCAACTTTGATATCATGGGCTTTCACGAGGTCGGCGACTTCCTTAATGGAGCTTACTTTAACTCCGCCGACCGTTGTGCCTATCTTCTTCGGGTTCACATCAAAAAGAGCTTTCACATGGAAGGGATAATCTTTGTCAAACCTGTCCCTAGTCGTGAGGTACCTTGCAAGAGCAGTCCCCAGTTCGCCTACGCCGAATATGGAAACCGATACGGGCTCGCCAGCACCCAGGATTTCCACGAGTTCCTGCCTCAACATGAGCACGGGGTAGCCCACTCCCTGCTTCCCGAATTCACCGAACAGAGCGAGGTCTTTTCTCACTTGAGCCGCGTTTACACCGGCGAGGGCGGCCAGTTCCGCAGACGAAATGTAGTCCTCGGGCGATGCCTCCTTCTCCTTGAGTATCCGAAGATAGTTCACGAGTCTTCTAACCACCACGTCCGGAACCTTCACTCTGACCACAGAAACGGAACCTCCCTTCACGAGTTGAGAGATTCGATCGTTGGACCCCGACTACTAACGTAATTCTACCATTTTATAGGACCACCTTCTTCGCCGTTCCACAACGGCGGATCGAAGTCCGAAGCACCCAACGAGGGCCGCCGGCTCCCGGTGAGCTCGAATACCTGCTCGTAAGACCCCCAGGCTTCGAACATGCTGGCCAGGCTTTCAAAAAAGCCGGCGCACGGCGCCGGTTACTCCGGGCGACCAGGTCCGTGCCGGACACAAGACGGACTAGCTAGCCCAACTTAATCAGACGCCCGGCCAGAAACCCTGTGAAAATGCCGGTCGGAACAGCGAAAAAGAGAAGATACGGGAGATAAAAGAACACGCCCGTGGTCCTCAGAATGGCTGCGGCCAGAAGAAGCTGGGTGATGTTATGGGTTGCAGCTCCCCCGATGCTCACGCCGACGGTGCTTAACCGCTCCCTTGGAATTTTCGCGGCAGCGTGCATGACGACGGTGCTCACAATGGCGCCCCCTGTGCTGAGGTAATAGCTCACGTTCAGGAAAGTCCCCGACAGCAAGCTTCCAAGAAGCGTGCGGAGGAAGCTTATCATAAGAGCCTCTCCCAACCCCAATCTGAGCACCGCATAAAGTGCCACCGTGTTGGCCAGGCCGAGTTTGGCCCCCGGCATCAAATACGGAACCGGGATAAGGGCCTCAACTGCATGCAGTACACTAGCCAGGCCCACAAGAACGGCGACGCGGGCAATTCTCTGGGCCTGGCCCCGGCTTTTCGATGCTATCTTAGTCACTTTTTCTCGCCTTCGTCCCAAACCCTTCCAGATCGATTTTTTAGCCACTCCTCGACGAGCAGAAGCAACCTTTCCTTCGTGTTCTGATCGGGATTCCTCAAGGCCGCCTCTTCCAGGTACGCGATTACCTCGCCGAGCTCCGGTCCTCTGGATATCCCGGCTTCCCTCACTAAATCGTCTCCGGTTATCCTCAGTTTCACATAGGACTCGGGGGGATAACCTCGGGAGGAAAAAACCCCGGCCATGAGATCCACGACAACTTGAGGCATAGCGTCTCCCCGTGCTGCAAGCGACTTCGCGATTTCCAGCGCAACAAGGTCTGTAAACTTCTCTAAGCCCGCCTCTTTCACGATCTTTCTCACGACGTAACCCGGATCGGCACCGGCCGGAAGCGGTACGCCGTTTAACAGGTACTTCACATGAGAGGAAAGCTTCGAAGACAGGCCGAAGCGGCGCGAAGCTTCTTCCCATCTATCCGGCGGAGCTAAGTGGAACAGAGCGGCGAGTCTCACAGGAAGCTTTTCGGGACAAAACCCCACGGTCTTCCCGACATAAACCACTGTGCTACGCTCGGAACCCATCTCTTTGAGCGCCCCGGAAACACCATTTCCCCTCCCGGACGAACAATTCTCCTCGACCGGTTGAAGGGATGTCGAACGGGATCCGGACCGTACCGCAGTAGACATCGAGTTTGAAAGAC
>DUSS01000056.1 GCA_012842495.1 Candidatus Fermentithermobacillaceae bacterium | reverse complement strand
TAGTTCGCCCCGAAGTATTCCGCCTTTCGCCGTACATTCCGGGAAAGCCCGCCGACGAAGTAAAAAGAGAACTCGGCCTCGAACGGGTGATTAAACTCGCCTCCAACGAAAACCCGCTGGGACCCTCACCCAAGGCTATTGAACGCGTAAGAGAGATGGCCGCCCAGGCTCATATTTACCCCGATGCCTCTGCGTGGGCGCTGAAAAAGGAGCTGGCTTCCAGATACGGGATACCGGAGAGTCAAATCATCCTGGGCAACGGGTCCGATGAGATCCTCATCCTTCTCGGTCAGACGTTCATATCTCCGGGTGACGAGGCAGTGATGCCAGCGCCTTCTTTCCCGGTTTACAGGACATCGGTCCTTCTGGCAGGCGGCACCCCCGTGGAGGTGCCGCTGAAGGATGGTTTTCTCGACCTGCCGGCAATGGCCGAGAAGGTCAACGAGAAGACGAAGATGGTCTTCATCTGCAATCCCAACAACCCTACGGGTGCGATGGTTTCCCGCACCGAGGTGGACGAATTCATGAACAAGGTTCCCGAGGGCGTCCTGGTTGTCGCCGACGAGGCCTATTCCGAGTACGTCCTCGACCCGGATTATGGAGACCTCCTCCCCTACCTCAAGCAGGGATTTCCCGTTGTAGTCTTACATACCTTCTCGAAGATTTACGGGCTGGCGGGACTCCGCGTCGGTTACGGACTCGTGCCCGAAGACGTGCAAGCAGTCTTCAATCGCGTCAGACTCTCCTTTAACGTCAATGCCATAGGGCAGGCGGCCGCCCTGGCTGCCCTGAGCGACCAGGAGCACGTCGAGCGCTCGCGGAGAGTGAATGAAGAAGGAAAAGCCTATCTTCAGGCCGAGTTTCGGAAGATGGGCCTGAAAGTCTACCGGACCTGGGGGAATTTCATCATGGTGGATACAGGCCGGGACTGCCAAGCTGTTTTTCAAAACCTTCTCCGAGAAGGGGTTATAGTGAGGCCTACTTCCGCCTGGGGGCTCATGACCTGTCTGCGGATTACCATCGGTTCTCCGGCGGAGAACGAAATTCTCATAAGGGCTCTTCGGAATGTCTTGACCTAGCTTTCCGGCGAAGCCAGCTTCGCCAAAGCCCGTCGGTACTTCTCAAACCGCTCGCGGTCGGTCGTCGTGGAGCACCGCCGCGATCATTTCCACCGGCTTATCGACGGAGAGCATCACCCGCAAGGGGTGGAGGATATACCGCGCACCACCCTTGCCCTCCTGGCCACGGTAGGCCCTGACGGCCAGGAGGAGTGCCTCCTCGAGCAGCGCCTGCGTTTGCCTGCCAAGGTATACAGCTCAAGAAGTATTTTCCGGTGTCGCTGAGGTGATGTTTCGACGGGCCCGGGAGGGCCCGTCGTGTTCGCTGGTTCTCCTCGTCATTCGTGGATGGTTCCGTTTTCTTTAGCGTACTCCATGATCCTTTCGACGATCTGCCGGCGGAGCCGGTTGATGCCTTCGAAATCCACATGGGGCGTATAAAACCCCTCAAGGACATCGTGATGGGCCTTGGCCTGCTGGATATAATGAATCGCCGTGTTGAACAGGTTCGAGAACGCTTCCGAGGCCCTGGCCAACGACGCGTAGTGTTTTTCCACAACTTCCATGTCGAGGCATTGGTTCATGTCCACTATGGTATCATCTGAGCGCGGAGTGAAGGTGTGCGGCTCTATCGATTTGGTCAGCGCCAAGCTCAAACCGGGTATGAGCACATGCTCGACCTTCTCGGGGTTAAGAGGACAATGGTAAAGCTCGACGTACAACCCCCTCTCCACAGCCGCCTTGGCTACCTTCTCCAGAAGGTATGACTTTCCGGTGCCCGGGTCTCCTTCGATTACATAACGCCTGGAACAGTTCCCGACTATCGTATCAAGGTAGTTTACCATCCCGTCAGGGGTGATGGCGCTGGCGAAAAGGTGACGTACGCGCCCCGCTTTTCGCGCCACGGGAAGCCCTGAAAAGTTTTCCTCGATGACTTGCCCTGCGAGGAGGTTTGCCTTGCCGAAATCCATAGCTTCCGTGTTGACCGATTCCCAGTCCTCGTATACGACCTGGGCAGCTTTAAGGTACCGATAAGCTCTCGCGAACAAGAGCTCCAGGTCTTTCTGCAGGGCAAGGATCTCCTGCTTGTGGGCTCTCACCGACTGTTCATCCCAGAACTGGCCCAGCCAGACTATCTCATCCACCGCTCCCGGTGCCCTTGGATCCATAACGTGGGGCCAGGTCCCATCCACTATTCCGATACCGAGCTGTGGAAACACCACTCCGTCGATGGAGTTGTTATCGGAAGAGCAGTGATGAATCTCGGTGTCATACCCGAGGGCAAACAGGTCCTGGGCTATGTTTTGCATGAATGTGGACTTTCCGACCCCCGGAGCACCCTTAATCACGAAAACCCGCGTGGCGTCGGGCGGAAGAATCTCATGGTAGAAAGAGTAGAAACCCTGAGGCGTGTTATTGCCGGGGAACACTCGCTTGATACAGGATCTGACGGGTGACAAGTCATCTCCCCCACTTCCTCCTTGGTGTCGCACCATTGTATGCCCGGCAAAATAGCCGAGTGCGAAGAAACACTCCCTGATGCGACCGTAGCCATTAAACTTACTCAACCGCCTAACCGAAGAGGAACAGGTATCCGGGGATTGGTTAGAGAACTTTCGATAGGGTGATCGGTCGTGGCATGCGAAAGGAAAGCCCCCAGGGTTGCGCTGGCGGCCGTCAGTACTATCCTGGTAGTGAGCCTTGTCGCCCTGATCTTCCTTCTAGGAGTCCAGGGAGTCGCCCTTAACATCGATTTGTGGCAAAAGCAGTGGGAACATCTGGGAATCGATGACGAAACGAATATGAGTCGGGAAGATCTTCTGCGGGCAGCACGTACCCTCGTTTCCTACTTCGAAGGGAAAATCGAGTCCCCGCAGATTAGGGTCGTGATCGATGGCCGCGAGAGGGCACTTTACGGATGGAGGGAGATCCGGCACCTGGCCGATGTAAGGGAACTTTATCGCAAGGGCGTTTTTCTCAGAAACGGACTGTACGTAACCGTCCCCGGTCTTGTAGGACTCGCTTTTGTACTATGGCGGATGACCCAGAGCGACAGGCAGCCGGGACCGGGGCGCCGGGAACTTTCTCCGGTCAAGGCAAGGAAGACACCTGTGGCGGCTTCGGATTCATTGAGAGACTTTGTTCGTTTCTGCCTTGCCCGCATCGCGCTCTTCGCAGGCGTCGCCGTCCTGGTCCTCGCGCTTCTTCTGGCCGTTCCGGCTGTAGCCGATTTCTCGGACTGGTGGACTGCGTTTCACAGGATTTCTTTCTCCAACGACCTGTGGCTTTTAGACCCATCCACAGAATGGCTCGTTAAGATGTTCCCGTTGGAATTCTTCTTCGCAATAATGACAGTTCTGTGGCGACGAGTGGTCGTGGCGGGACTGCTCTTAACCCTCGCAGGTGGTCTGGGGGGAAAAGCCATCACTC
>DUSS01000007.1 GCA_012842495.1 Candidatus Fermentithermobacillaceae bacterium | reverse complement strand
GCCGGAGTACTGGTTGCCTCCTGGATGGCCAGAAAACGAGGGATTGACCCGGATTCCCTTTTCTGGTTCTTCATCCTGTTGCTTGGAGCTGGCGTAGTGGGTGGTCGAATCGCCTATGTCGCCCTTTATCCCTGGTACTACCAGGACGGGCTTCTCTCTGCGCTGAACATAAGGGACGGAGGTCTCAGCATGCATGGAGTCCTGGCCGGCGGTATCGGCGCCGTTGCGGCATATGCGAAAACGAAGGGAATACCCCTGCCGAGACTCCTGGACGTAATAGCTCCCGGCATTATCATCGGTCAGAGCATCGGACGCATCGGCTGCTATCTTAACGGGTGCTGTTATGGGATTCCCACGGGGGGAACGTGGGGATGCATGACCAGGTATGCGCCTCTTTTCAGGCATCCTTACCAGCTTTATGAGAGCGGAGCGGACTTCCTCATTTTCCTGGGCCTCATCTGGCTGAGCTCGCGGGTCAAGAAGGAAGGCGGCTTGTTTTTGGCATATCTCGGAAGTTACTCGTTGGCCCGATTTTTCCTGGAGTTCTTTAGAGACAACGAGTCTTACCTGTTTGGTTTGAGTTACGGCCAGATCGCTTCCGCTGCACTGGTAGTGCTGTCTCTGGTCCTGGCGTTTGTTGGAAGGCGGCGGGCCGGGGTCGCTGAAATGCCCGAGATGGGATCCCAGGAGCCGCCGGAACAGGACCATGATGGGCAGATAGTCTAGCTCTGCAGCCGGTCGGGGTTGCGGTACTGGCGGCGGCCGGCGCCCGGGCCCGCTGTGGCCTGAAACCGCGGTCCTCGACTAACGTGTCAAGACTGGGCCCAACATGCCGTATTTCGCGCCCTTTCGGAAGGATTTGTGTCCCGAGATCAGAATTGATCCCTATCATCGATTCGTTGCCAGCCGGATTTCAACTGGGTCCTATGAAATCGGGCAGCGAAGCCAGTGGAGGGTGCGGGTGTGAGCCGGCCGAGCGAAGGAAGCTACCTGAGTGCTGTATTCGATGCTGCCACGAGACTCCTCTCCCAGCCCGACCGCGATGACCTTTTGACCCTGGTTGTCAGAGAAGTCGTCGGGATATTCGGATGCAGGGAAGCCGGTCTCTATCTTACCGAGCGATCTTCGTCCAGCCTGGTGCTGGCGACGAGGGACTCCGCCGACCGCCAGGGTGAACCTCTGGGACGAAGGTGCCGGATGGGTGAAGGCGCGGTGGGTATCGCGGCGGAAACCGGCCGAACTTATGTGTACAGCGGGCCCGGACAGGGGAGCCACGGATGGGAAGTGGCGCTTCCCGTCAAGATCGGAGAAGAAGTCATCGCGGTCCTCGATGTCGTGTCCTGGCCGGGGCAGTTACTCGATGAGAACATCCTGTTGCCGCTGGAGCTCCTGTCCAACCTGTCCGCCCTCGCTATACATGCTAGACGCCTTATCCGGCTAAATCGCGAGGGACAAGATCGCTTAAACGCGATCCTCAACGCTACCGAGAGCGCGATATTGCTTGTGGACCCCGAAGGGGTAGTGAGGGTCGCCAACGGGAAGGCCGGAGAGCTCTTTGGGATGGACCCGGCTGCCATCAGCGGCATGTCGCTGACGGAGCTATTGAGGGAGAACGCGGGCTGGCGGATAAGGGATCTTGACACCTTCCAGGACTGGCTTTCCCTGGCCGACGCCATCTCCGGGCTTTCCCTGGAGGAGAGGGGGATGCCCGGCAAGTGTGAACTGGATATGTCCCGCCACGGAAAAACCGCTCACTTTTCAGCCTATCTATCGCCGGTCACCGATGTTTTCGGGAAATGCCTGGGTAGAATTCTGGTAATTTCAGACGTTACGGACCTTCGCAAAGCTCAGCGGGTACTCATGGCCGTAAGCCAAACAGCCGCCGAAATCAATAGGAACCTCGAGATCGGGGCGATTTTGGACCAACTCATGAAGGCGGTAAAACCTTACGTGCCCGTAGATGCTATGGCCATTCTGGAGGTCGACGGCGGGGGCAGGCTCACGGTGTTAGGAGCGCGTCCGGAGAAACTTGAGCGGGATGCCGGTGTCCACGGGCGTACGTACGAAGGGAGAATCGAAGGGGATTTCCTCGTCGATTTGATTTCCGATCTGGAGAGCAGCATGTTTCAAACTCGGGAAGGAGAGGGGCTGCCGTCACGGGTGCTTCCCCGGCAGTTTCTAGCGGCCCTTTACTCTCACGAAATGCGTTCGGTGATAGCCGTGCCGCTTTACCTTTCCGGCAGGATGATCGGGGTGTGGGTGCTAGCTGCCGTACCGCCCCGAGCTTACTCCTACGACGACCTCGCCTTTCTAGAGCCGATGACCGGGCACCTGGCCGCTGCGATCAATAACGCGATGCTCTTGGCGAGGACCCGCGAGATGTACAGGTCTTCGGTGAGGGCGCTCGCCGCTGCCGTGGACGCCCGGGACAGCTATACGATGCACCACTCGGAACACGTGGCGCGGCTGGCTAAAGCCATGGCGGAGGAAATGGGTCTCGGCCCGGAAGAAGTGGAGATAGTGGAAATGGCGGGGTTGGTGCATGACCTGGGAAAGGTTGGAATACCCGACGCCATCTTGAACAAACCAGGTCCCCTGAGTCCGGCTGAGCGATCGATCATGATGGGGCATGCGCATATCGGCGCCAGCATCCTGGCCAGGGCCGGCATGATGGAAGAGCTCGTACCTCTCGTGAGACATCACCACGAGTGGTATGACGGGTCGGGGTATCCCGACGGTCTTAAGGGTTCGGAAGTTCCCATAGGCGCGTGGATTTTAGCCGTGGCCGACGCTTTCGATACGATGATATCCGACAGGTCTTACCGGCCGAGGCGCGGTTTGGAAGAGGCGAGGAAGGAACTCCGGCGCATGGCAGGGACTCAGTTCCATCCGGCGGTAGTCGAAGCGTTGGATAGGGTGATCGAGAAAGCTCTCGGTGAGGACGCCTCGTGGCTCAAGGGCATAGTGCAGGAAGGTGCCGAACCGGCCATGTGTTTCCAGGTGCGCCGGGAGACTCTGGCGGAGGAAGCTGTTGAGCCCATTAACGCGCGGGAGGTCAGAGTTCTTCTCAGGATCGTGGATGAAATGAGGAAGCTCCTGGACATACGGGAGCTCATGAACCACGTGGTCAACATCATCCACGAGGAAATGGGCTACAGAAACTGCGTCATCCTCCTACCCGACGATACCTGGTCCAACCTGGTCATCGTGGCGTCCACAGGGTTGTCCGGCGGGGTCGTCGGTTTAAGGGTGCCGAAAGGGACGGGGATATCGTGGTGGGTCATGGAACACGGGCTTCCTCAGAACATCTCCGATGTTACCAAAGATCCCAGATTCTATGGAGATTTCTTGCAGGTGCGCTCGGAGCTTTACGCTCCTTTGCTGGTGGCGGGCAAGTGTCACGGAGTACTTTTGTTGCAGGAGGACAAGCCTTATGCCTTCGACGCCAGGGACATGAAGCTCATGATGGCGGTTGCAGGCCATATCGCTCAAGCTCTGGAAGTGGCGGATTTGCACGACAAGGTCAAAAAGAGCGCTCAAATCGATCCGCTCACGGGTGTGTTGAACCGGCGACACTTCATGACCGTTTTCGAATCCTGGGTGCGGGATGCCGCCCTCGGTTTGCGACCCTCGACTCTGTCCGTTGTCATCCTGGATGTGGATGGTTTGAGGAACCTAAACAACACCTACGGTCATCTTACCGGCGATGAGGTCCTGATAGCTGTTGCCACAAACCTTAAAGAGGGGACCAGGGCTTGCGACGTGGTGGGACGCTACGGGGGAGACGAGTTCGTCCTGTTGTTTCCGGGTGCTTCCCGCGAAGCTGTGGAAAAACACATGCAAGAAATAGTCCAGGGATGGACGGAGAAAACGATTCGATCGGCAGACGGAAGGGAAGTTCCTCTTCCCAGCGCGACTTTCGCCGTAGCTGTTTATCCCGAAGACGGGGATGATGCTCGCTCGGTTCTCTCCGTGGCGGACGAGCGTCTCCTCGAGAAGAAGTACGGGCCACCAAATGCGCGTTCGCGCGGGACCGTTTGATATAATCTGTAGGCGGTGTAATCTGGGCTCATGGTGGCAAAAGGAGACTGCATTCAAAAGGTGTTTCGAAAGATTCCCGGGCAGGTGCTGGAAATAGCCGGCGCCCTGCAACGAAAGGGTGGGCGCGTCTACCTCGTCGGCGGCGCCATCCGGGACGTGCTTTTGGGGGTCGAACCCAAGGACTGGGACCTTGGTACAACTCTAGAACCCGCTCAGGTTCTTTCAGTTTTTCCTTCAGCTGAGGTTGATGGAATCCAGTTCGGGCGGGTGAGGGTATCGGGCGTAGATGTGGTGAGCTTTCGGGCAGAAGGGGAGTACCTCGATCGCAGGCACCCTAGCCGCGTGGAGCTGGGCGCAAGCGTCGAGGATGACCTCGGGAGAAGAGATTTTACAGTGAACGCCATGGCACTGGACCTGGACAGGAAAGAGCTCGTGGATCCCTTCGGGGGTAAGGCTGACCTCGAAGACAGGGTAATTCGCACGGTAGGCGAGGCGGAAGCAAGGTTTTCGGAGGATCCGTTGAGGATACTGCGGGCTTTCCGCCTGAAAGCCGAGCTCGGGTTCAATATGACACCCGAGGTGTCGAGGGCCGTCCGAGACATGGCCAGCCTGGTCTCTTCGGTGTCCGGACAAAGGTGTTTTTCCGAACTCCGGGCGATACTCCTTTCTCCCGGCGCTTACCCTACGATCGTAGAGCTCTGGGATGCAGGGGTTCTTCGCGTGGCGCTGCCCGAGATATTCGAGGGCTGTCCGGGTCTTTCAAACTCGATGTCTACTGCGGTACGGTCCGGATCCCGTTCGACATCCCTTCAACCGGTCGAGGAGAATTGTTCGTCCGGGAGGGGAAATGGTGTTTCCGGGGCGCTCAAAGAGATGGGTTC
>DUSS01000055.1 GCA_012842495.1 Candidatus Fermentithermobacillaceae bacterium | reverse complement strand
CGCCACTAGTCCGAGGTAGCTCCAGACGGAGGTATGGGATGCGGTAGTCAACCCGCGAATATCAGAATGCCGACCGTCGACCACTCAGAGTCTCAGAAAAGACCCTCATGAGAAAGCGGGGTTGACGGCCTCGTTCATATCAGTTCAGGTCATGCGACACACCGGCCTATGCCGAGCGTTTCCAAGTAGCGGGCCGGGCTCACGAACCAGGGGCTTTGGTGTGGTCACAGCTCGTTATATACCTCCCTCGTCCAATTCCGGAGCGCGGACCTCATGGCCTTCAGGGCAGGGTCCTCGTCATAGCAGGACCAGAACTCCTCTCGGAACGTCCGGGTGGGTCTCTCAACGACGCCGATCAGTTTTGGAGATCGTGGCGGTAACGTGAGAAAGTTGATGGCAAGGTGCTCTTCTTCCCACATCCGACGGTGTTGGCGCGTAGACCATCGGCTTTCCAACGGATTTAACGGCAACCCGTTTAGTGGAGGACTGGTTTCTCGCAGCGGCTTTCTTGGCCTGCTCAGCAAGGATTTCATCCTTTAGCTTGTTTCGGTTCCAGAGCACGACGTTGTTTCTCCTTGCCAGTTCAATGGCTTCTTTTGTGAAGAAACTGTTGGTCACGACCATAGCGCTATCGGCCTTGTAATAGCCTTTGGCTGCGGTGATTTCCTGAATTGCGCTCACCCCCACCTTGCCGCTCCGCCTCTTGGCCTGGACGACAGTCGTGACCGGGCCTTTTTTCAAAATCAAGTCCGCACCGTAGTCCCCCTGTTCCGGGGTGAGCGCGACATCGTAACCCCGGCTCCTGAAAAACCTGGCCAGCCACTCCTCGAACTGTCTGCCTGTCATCCGGTCGATTTCGGGCAGACCAGCTTTCGCATACATGCGTATCTCCCACAACCTCAGAACCATGGCGGGTATCGTGGGAATCAGCATTAGGGGGAACACCCACCAGATCGTTAGCAGGGCCTTTAAGGCTACAAAAATGCCGTCCCAAAACCACCTCGCATCGATAATAGTGGGCTCAGCAACAGTCACCAGCACGGACAACGCAGCGCACCTCCGAACATAATTTCATAAGGGCGACGGCAACCCAACGACATGCAGCAACATCGGGCCCGCGAGAACGTTTCGCATCTACACGGGAATGAAATCTGGCGCTCATGGCCTCCCTACCCTTAATATCGAGTTTGAATCAGATGTCCGTAACGCGTGAATCGGTTTTAACAAAAATAGGCAGGAATTGAGAAGAGTACCCTCGAATAAGGAATCAGCCTCCCAGCGAAGGGGCGCCGGACCAGAACGGGGAGGCGCTCTTCTTTTTCAGTTGAGGCGCTCGACCGCCGCTTCCATGTCCTCCTCCCTGGGTTTCGTGTAAATAGCCGTAGTCTCCAGCTTCTCGTGACCGAGCAGGTCCCTGACCGTCGGCAGGTCGGCCCCCGCTTTCCGCAGGAGGCGGGTGGCGAAGGTGTGCCTCAGCACGTGGGGAGACACAGCCACCCCGGCTTCTCCGGCGTAGCTCTGCAGGGTGCGCCAGACGCCTGAAGGCGTCCTGGCACCGCGCTGGCCTACCAGGAGCGGCTCGTTCGCGTCGACACCAGGGCACGTCGAGAGATACGCCGCGAGAGCTTTGCGGGTTGCGATGTTCAAAGGAACCTCTCTGTACTTGTTCCCTTTGCCTCTGCGAACAATCACCTTCCCCTTGCGCTCCGAGAGCGACACATCACCGACCCGCAGGGCGCACAGCTCGCCCACGCGAAGACCGGCGTTGGTCAGAAGCTCGAACATGGCAATGTCCCTGGGTTTGCCCGCCCGGTAGACTGCTCTCTTGAGCCTGTAGAGCTCCTGCTCCGACAACGCCTTCGGGGGCTTGCGCTGCTCGCGAGGAGCTTTGATGCCCGAGACCGGGTTTGACTTCACCAGTCCGACCGACTGCGCCCAGCGGAAGAATCTGTTGAGCGCGCGGAGTTTCCTGACCAGGGTCGCAGGCTTCTGGTCGCGCATTGAGGCGAAGTATTCCCGGACGTCAACGGGCGTCACAGCGGACGGCGAGAACTTTTCGCCGAGAGTTTCGGAGAACCACCGGGCGAAGGACCGCACGTCGCAGAGGTAGCCACGGACAGTTGCGGAGCTCACGACGGGACATGCGAATC
Organism: Candidatus Fermentithermobacillaceae bacterium; assembly: GCA_012842495.1. Lineage (GTDB taxonomy): Bacteria > Bacillota > Sulfobacillia > Fermentithermobacillales > DUSS01 > DUSS01. The sequence continues at coordinate 2,741 of DUSS01000055.1, read as the reverse complement.
TTGGATAGCGTTATGGTGGCAGACAATCCCACTTGTCTCGATATTCATGAGCCGTAGACCAATTGATCCCTCCCAGGTCGTCTCTATAGGGACGGCCTCTTGAAATGATCTTGCGCGCATACTCCTCCCTCTTTTTCATTAGCTCATCCGAGGGGACAATGAAGTACCATGGAGGATCGTAGCTCTTAGGAAGGTAAACAAGAATAAAGAAATGGGCAGCAGGATTTGCCTCCCTCTTTTGGATCAGCCAGAAGTTCTTCGTTGCTTGTCCTTTCACGTCCACAGTAAAGCGGGTTCCCTTGGGACTCTGAACTATGAGGTCCGCTGATGGGGCGTTGCCGAGCGTCAATGATACAAGATAGCCTCGACGAGCTAACTCGGCAGCAGCAAAAAACTGGGCCGACCACTGCGTCATGTATTTCCTATCTTGCCCACTCATAGTCAACTCACAACCCCATTTGAGATGTGCGGACGGTCCTGCGACGTTTGACTGTTGCCGGACAGTTCCCTGACTCTGTGATGATTCGCCAGCCGTTCCTGACACATTCAAGCCGTCCTTTCGTCAATAATTCCTAAGCCGATCGGTGAGCACGGGTCAAATGCGGAATCTGAGGTTGGTACGGTTGACACCAAGCCAGCGCCTGCCGACCAGCAGCCGAAGGATCGCTGCGAAGGCGATCGAATCTCATAGGGTCGGTATGGGCACAGGCACCAGTGCAGGATGGAGGGTGCGCCGGTCGTCTACATGGGTGTGAAAACTCGTGATAGTGTTTGGTCGGCCCCCTCCTGCGGAAAGCCCATATGGGTGCGGATGAATCCGCGAAGCCCGGACAAGTGTATGCAACCTGATAGTGCCGAAGGCAATGACAGGGTGGTGGCGTTGGTGACGAGATACATAGGGCTGGACCTCCACAAAGACTATATCCACGGTTGTGAATGGATTTCACACGAGGGAAGGGAGAAGCATTTTCGGCTCAAGAACAACCGGGACGCCTGGGCCAATCTTGCGAAGATGCTCGGGCCCGATTGTGAGGTTGCTGTGGAAGTGACGGGGAACACGTTCGAGCTCTACGATGCGTTGTCTCCCCACTGTGCCAGGATGGTACTGGCTAACCCATCGGCGCTGAGGCGGTTTGGTTCAGGACAGCATACTGACAGGGTAGACGCCGCCCGGCTGGCCAAGATGATGGCGATGAACGCGGTTCCTGCTGTGTGGGTCCGTCCGCAGGAAGTAAGAGAGATCCGGAGGCTGCTTCAGTACAGGTTCAAACTGGTTCGGCATCAGGTGCGGTGCAAGAACCAGGTGAAAGCGATCCTTCGGCGCTATGACTGTGGTAGCAGCCGAATGAACAACGCCGCTTCTGTCCTGCAGGTGCGTGACCATCTGAACCTGGACGCAGCGGATGCAGCGATGTTGGTGAGCGCTGCGCATCTTTTGGCCTCATTGGAAACGGAGCGCGGGTCTATAGAAGCGGAAATTGCTCGCAGGCTTGCAGAGCATCCAGAGGCGAAAGCACTGTTGAGCATTCCGGGGGTCGGGATCCTCACTGCGGCTGCGATGTGGGCCTGGATAGGTGAGCCTGGAAGATTTCGGACATCCAAGCAGGTAGCAAGTTACGCCGGGTTTGACCCGCCGGTGCACCAGTCTGGCCAGACCTATTATCACGGCAAGGTCAGCGAGAGCGGGAACAGGCTGCTGAGGACCGTTCTGATCGAGGCAGCACAGGTAGTGGCGAGGCACGACCATGGAAGACTGGGTCAGTCCTATCGCAGAAAGAGTTTGCACATCGGGTCCAGGAAGGCGATCGTAGCCCTCGCACGCAAACTCATAGTCGTGGCGTGGAAGATACTCCTGACCGGGGAACCATACAGAGACGAGGTAGTTTCCAAGACCCGCCGAAAAGAAATCGCTCTTCGGAGAATGACCCAGAAGGAATCACTCTGCTCAAGGGAAGTCTCACCAGCCGTTCGAAGAGGTCCCGATCCGTCCTTAAGGTATGGCGGTCAAGGTATGCAGGCGCTGACTTGACGTCAATCACAAGTATAGATGACCGCGCTCGCCTTGGCTCCCTTGGGCGTGTTGCAGAATAACCAGCCCTTCCGGCCTATCACGAAAGGCTTGATCGAACGCTCGCAGCGGTTGTTGTCGATCTCAAGCCTTCCGTCCCGAAGGAAGTTCTGAAGTTTGTGCCACTGGCTCTGGCAGTACCCTATGGCCTGCCCCAACAGGCTTTGGGGAAGGACTTGGGAGGGCTGCTTCTCAAGCCATTCCCAGAACTCGTTGAGCACAGGAACGCTCTTCTTGAGCCGGGCCCTGTACCTTTCCTCCGGGGTCGCCCCCGCCAACTCTCGCTCTATCTCAAACAACTTGTTGCAGAAACTCAGCCCCTCAAGCGCGACCGTGGGCGAAGCGCGCTTATCTGGAGGCAGTACCTTCAGTGCCTCATCGAACTTCCGGCGTGCGTGAGCCCAGCATCCCACAAGGATGACGTCGGGCAGCTGGTCGTAACCAGAATAACCGTCCGCGTGCAGGTAACCCTTGAACCCCGAAAGGAACTTCTTCGGGTGTTTTCCAGCGCGAGTGGTCTTGTAGTCGAAGAGCACGATGGGCAGACTATCCACTGCTGCCACTGTTGCCGTCGTTGCTGTTGGGTCTTGGTCATCGCAGTGAGCCTCCCCGATTTACGTAGGTTCGGGGAGATTATCTTTCACTCAGCAGCGCAAGGCCAGGTGGGGACAGT
>DUSS01000054.1 GCA_012842495.1 Candidatus Fermentithermobacillaceae bacterium | reverse complement strand
TACCAGGGTGGGGTTGGTGGTAACGCCCGAAATGACTCCCCAGTCCAGTGCCGTCCTGATTTCATCTACATTTGCGGTGTCAAGATAAAGTTCCAAGCTCAGATCTCCTTTCACTTCCCGAATTGACTCGCACCCCGGGCCGGGAGGCAGCCTGCTCCCTGTACAGCCCCAGGGGCCATGCCCTGCGCCCGGTTCGGCAGATCACGCCGCCCTTTGCGGCAATCCCAGGATCCTTCGGGCTTCAGCGGGGCTTGCGACGGGCCTTCCTACCTCCCGAGCTATGCGGGCAATTTTGGCCACGAGCTCGGCGTTGGACTTCGCCAAGACGCCGCGGCCAAGGTATATGTTGTCCTCGAACCCGACTCTTACGTGCCCGCCGGTGACCACCGCGATGGTACCGAGAGGTATCTCGTGCCTGCCGATGCCGGCCACGCTCCACGTGGAGCCCTCCGGGATGAGCGATATGAGGTGCATGAGGTTTCGCGGATCGCCGGATATACCGCCGGGTACTCCCATCACGAAGTCGAAGTGGGCGGGAAACTCTACGAGCTTTTTCTTCTCGAGCCTCCTCGCGTTCTCCACCATTCCGGCATCGAATATTTCGATCTCGGGCTTGACTCCATGGGCCTTTATGGCCGATGCGAAAAACTCTATGTCTTCCTGGGAGTTGACGAAGATCCCGTCACCGAAATTCACCGTCCCGCAGGTAAGCGTGGCCATCTCGGGCTTGAGAGATACCGGTGCTACCCTTTGTTCGCGGGTCATCCCGACCGCGCCTCCCGTAGAGACCTGGATGATGAGGTCCGTGCGGGCGGAAACCAGCTCGATTATTTCCCGGTAAACGCCGGGGTCCTGTGTAGGTCTGCCGTCCGGCATCCTGGCGTGAAGGTGTGCGATGGACGCGCCCTCGTTCCAGGCGCGGTAGCACTCCTCCGCGATCTCGGCTGGCGTGTAGGGCACGTGCGGGTTGTGTTCTCTCATAACCTCGGCGCCGACCGGCGCCACGGTAATCATCAGCGGGTCCACAGCAGCATTCACCTCCGGGGATGGTGTTCTCGGGGTGATGTTCTTCAGCAGCACCGTAAGAACCTGCCTGGATTCATTGGTTGAGGCCCACCGCCGACGCGCCCCGGTGCGCTGGCACTGCACGAGGTCGATAACTGGATACAAGGACGACTTCCTTCCCGCGCACCCGGTGCCTTTCGCGCACTTTTGATGGTACGATGGCGGACAGAAACGGGGTCACCGTCTGGACTTTCTCCTGCACGGTCGCCTTTGACTTCGTCTACAGCTCTAGCTGTCCTTCGGTTTGGGCACGACCACCGTGCCCGTCGCTCGTGCGACCAGGAGCGGCTCGTCCAAAACCCGGGCGACGGAAGGCCCTTCTTCCGGGTGGGCCTCTATCACTTTATAAGCTTCCAGCTCGACTTTACGCGACCTGCGTCCCACCTGGGTTATGCGGCCCCGTATTTCCAGGAAATCCCCGGCGAAGACCGGCTTTTTGAATTCCACCCTGTCGTAAGAGGCAAAGAGCCCTTCGTCGCCGTCGTGACGGATGCAAAGCTCCGTCGCGGCGTCCCCGAATAGCTCCATAATCTTGGCTCCTGCGACAAGGTTTCCGCCATAGTGGGCGTCAGCAAGGCTCATCCGCACGCGGATGAGCGAGGAGATGCATGTATCGGTCATGGTATGGACCCGGCTCCAGAAAGCCAGCTGCACCTTAACTGCGTCGTAAGGGGCCGGCCTCCTCCCCCTAGGCCAGGTTTCACTCCTTTCCTTGGTGAATTGACGGCCTTCGGTGACCCGGCGTTTGCGCAGGAGAACCCACGTCCCGGAAGATCTCAGGGCGGCTGAAGCGTGATTCGACCGCGCCATTGCCGTCCCGCAGTGCGCCCGTCATGCCGCCGGCGAGGCTGCGCGGAGGTCCCACGCGCCGGTATCTATTCTTCTCTTAAGTAGCTCGATCGCCTTGTTCAACGCTTCGTCCTGGCGGTGCTCTACGGAATAAACGAGAGCTGCCTCAAACAACTTGTCGAGCAGCTCCCGGTCGACCACACCTGTGGGCGTTCGAGGAACCGTCTTCTCAAACTCTTTCACTGCCCTCTCGGTGGCGGGGCCGTAAATTCCGTCCGGCGTTCCAACATCATATCCCATGAATCTCAAAGCTTCCTGGACGCCCAGGACGTCGAGTCCAACCACCCCTCGACGAAGGACCCGCGTGAATTCTGGTTTCTCGGGAACGTCGAAGACCGTGTCGGCGATGGGAACATCGGGCAAAAGTCCCTCTCCCTCGATGGTGCGGCCGCTCGGCGGCAGGTATTCGGCGATGGTGACCTTGAGCCCGGACCCGTCCCGGAAGGGCACAACTGCTTGAACCGTCCCTTTCCCGTAAGTTTTCTGGCCCACCAGGATCCCGACGCCTCTGTCTCTAACGCAGGCGGCCACGATCTCAGCTGCGCTGGCGGTCCCGCCGTTGACGAGAACTACGACCGGGACGATCTGAGGGGGCTCCTCTTCGTTCGCATACTCTTCTCGTGGCATTTCCTTATACACCAGAGACACGAGGGGACCCTTCGGGACCAGGCATTTGAGCACTTCCAGGCATTCCTCGAGCCCGCCACCAGGGTTATCCCGCAGATCGAGCACAAGACCTTTCAGGCCGAGAGCCCTCATCCCCGCAAGGGCAGCGGAGAAGTCCCGGCCCGTGTCTGAAGTGAATTGGGATATTGCTATGTATCGAACGCCATTCCCCAGATCCTTTACGTCGAGGGTGGGAATCTTAATCCGCCGACGGGTCAGGTTGAAATGGAGAACCTCTGCCGTGGAGGGACGGTAAACTGTTACGACGACGCCGCTTCCTTCCGGTCCCCGCACGAGCTCAGCCACGTCAGAAAGGCCCTTACCCTCCACGTCCTGCCCATTGATACGCGTGATGATGTCTCCGGCCTTGAGTCCGGCCAGACGCGCGGGGGAGTCCGGGAACGTATTTACCACGGTGATCTTGCCCTTGACGAGTTCCATCGTGACCCCGATGCCCACGTATTCTCCCTCGACCGATGAGGTGAAACTCCCAAAGTCGTCCTTGCCCATATACACCGTATAGGGGTCGCCCACCGCGTCAACCGCTCCCCTGAGAGCTCCTTCGTAGAGCGTTTCAAGGGAAACGGCTCCGGGATGAACCTCCCTGATGAACTGTATCACATCCCGTAGGCGCCTGTAGAGCTCGGCTTCCTCCTGGGAGAGAGTGATGGTAACCTCCTCGGTCTCGCTGGTCTGGTTTGGCTCTGGGCCCGGCTCTTGGGTAGACGAAGGACTCGTCTTTGCCCAAGCAACCCTAGGCTCTACCAGCGACACCGTGAGCACTAAGACCACGAGAGAAAGAATCGCCAGCGTGCGAAATCCGCGCTTGCCCGCGGAAACCTTGTCCTTGAAAAAGATGTACATGTCTCGTTCACCCGATTCACATTCGTTGAACTTCTATCTCCACTCCACGCACACCTTGATGGCAACTTACCCGTAAGGCTCCGGATGGTCTTGGGAGAGCTCGGCGGAAAGTCGCTTTCCTGCGTAATCCTACTTGACAACCCCTTTACGAGCACCCGAGCCGGGCTCCCTGCTCCCTGGAGGCGAGGGTCCACATCTTTTTTCCCCGGATCATCGGGTGGCTCCTCCTCCAGCGACTTTGTCCAATGAAAAAGTCAGTCCGTCGACCGATACTTTTGTGGGCTCCGCTACGCCTGAGGCAGGCAGAAGGAAAGTAGCTTCCCCCCTGAACAGCTGGTACCACAGGCCCCCCAGATATACGCAGGCATCAACCGGCTTTCCGGTCAGTCTGTCCCACGTCTTCAGGGTCATGAAGCGGAGGTCGCCCGCAATCTGGCCTTTGAGCGCGGATACGACGGGCTGGTGCGACTGGGGTTGGATTTCCACGGGCAGAATGCCTTTGAGCTTTCCGTCTCCCGCATCCCAGATCGTAAGGACGAGGGAAGCGGACTGGTCGGAGGACGCAGGCTCTTTTCGACGGATTTCTAGTTGTTTCCGCTCCCTCCAAGCCCACCACTTGACAGTCCGCGTCGGTGTTCCATCACAAAAAATCTCCCATTCCGGGGCGGCTCCGGCGACCGCCGCAACCCACTCCACATAGGTCCCGTCGCCCTTACTCCCTGCGGCCTCGACGTACGCGACGTATTCTCCCGGCGGCGGGTTTTCCACAAATACGCTGGTGCGCTTCCCTGGAGTCTGAGGGCTTGTCGGCACCTCGACCCATTTCTTCTGCACCTCGTCGTACTTGTATAGATACAAGGCAAGTGAGGCTTCTGGATCCTTGGGATTTTCGATGGAGACGTAGAGGTACTCCATGCCCTCAGCGATCCTGGGGAGACTCTCCACGGTTGATGCCGACCGGGACACCCAGATCCGTTTACGCTCAAAAAAACTGTTGTCGCGGTCGCTCACGAAGACCTGCCCGGTGAAAGGTGCCCCTGAATTCAGCCATTTAACCGAGGCCCCCGTTTCCGCTCGCCCGCCGGCAGGCTGAGATACCTCAACCGGCACCTCCTCCTCGCACACCATCCCTCCCGTGTTCGCCGACAACTGGAAGAACTGCTCGGTGACTCCGAAACTTTCCGACAGCGGGTCTGTGACGACCACAGCCTCCCAGGTACCCCGCGAAGGCAGGTTGATGAGACAAGAGCTCTTCAGCAAATCCGT
>DUSS01000053.1 GCA_012842495.1 Candidatus Fermentithermobacillaceae bacterium | reverse complement strand
TCACCCTTGTGACGTCTTCGGCCAGGGGTCTAATCGTTCCGTCAACCGCTCTCGTACACAAGAACGGGACGACCGGAGTTCTCGTGGTCCAAAAGACCGTGGCGCGGTTTCGGCCCGTTGAAGTAATACTGGTGAAAGGGAATGAAGCCGTCGTCCGAGGAATATCTCCCGAAAGCCAGATAGTCCTGAGAGGCTGGGCATTTCTGGAAGGGAAGAGGGTACGGTAAGCATGGCATGGAGTTCTATCGAAGAGAAGCTTACATCGAATCTGGCGCGGATACGTGAGGGAATTGATAGAGCTCTCGAGCGGTCGGGAAGAAAGGGCCCGGTAAAAATCCTGGCTGTAACCAAAGGGGTATCTCCGGCGTTGATTGAGAAAGCTCGGGAACTTGGAATCTCGATTTTCGGGGAAAACAGAGTTCAGGAAGCCCGCGAGAAGGTAGGAAAAGGAACTTTTGCCGGCGCCGAGCTTCATTTCATCGGCCACCTTCAGACCAACAAAGCATCCCTGGCCGCCCGTATTTTTTCGTGTGTCCAGTCCGTGGACTCTACCAGAGTCGCTTTTGCCCTTTCCAAAGCTTCCGTGAGATACGGGAAAGTCTGTCGAGTTATGATCGAGGTCAATGTGGGCCGCGATCCCGCCAAGTTTGGAGTGAGCCCGGAGGATTCTCTGGACCTGGCCAGGTATGTGCTGGGTTTGCCGGGGCTCGTCCTAACGGGGCTCATGACGGTGGCACCGGAAGATCCCGGTGTCGCGCGAAGGGTGTTTAGGGGTCTGGCCTCGCTGCGGGACCGCCTGCTTTCAGAAGGTATACCACGAGATGCCCTTTCAGAGTTGTCCATGGGCATGACGTCGGATTACGAAATAGCTGTGGAAGAGGGTTCCACGATGGTCAGGATCGGGCGGGGACTGTTCGGGGAAAGAGCCTGACGTGTACCGTTACATGCGGCAGGAACGCAGCGCCGCTCCGTGGAACATAGTACCAATCCTGTGTAGGGAGGGTTGCTCGTGCTCACTCCGCTCGATATCCATAACAAAGAGTTCAAGAGGTCTTTCCGCGGTTACAGCGAGGAGGAAGTGGATGAGTTCCTCGACCTGGTTGTCGCTGAGTTCGAAAGGCTTTTGAGGGAGAACGAGGATCTCAAGGCGAAGAACGCCGACCTCGATGGGAGGTTGCAGCATTACAAGACAATAGAAGAGACGCTTCAAAACGCCATAGTGGTTGCCCAGCAAGCGGCTGAGGAGCTGAAGGCTTCAGCTCGAAAGGAAGCCGTGGTCATCAAGGAGCAGGCTGAAGCGGAGGCTCGTAAGATCAAAGAAAGAGCTGAACGAGAAGCTGCGTCCATTCTCAACCGGGTTTCTGAGGCCAGACAAACGCTGGGCCGGTTCAATGCCGAACTCAAAGCGCTCCTGCGCACGTATCTGGATATGCTCGAGAAAGCTACTGCCTCGATGGAAGGGGCGCTTACGGCCCCGTTTGCGGAAACAGCTGGAGCAAGGTTGAAAGTTCTAGACGCCTTCAAAGCCGAGAACGACGAGAATGAGGAATGAGGTTCCTTTGCCCGAACCGGAAACTGTAGATCTAGGTCAAGTCCTCGATGAGATGGGTGCCCGCGAAGAAAGTGGGGGAGTGAGCTTTTGGGTAAAGGCGATCCCCCGGTCGGGCTCAAATTCCATGAGATTCACCGCCAGTGGTCTCATCATCAAGCTTAAGTCACCACCTGTCGGCGGAAAAGCAAACGAAGATCTCCGCCGGTTTCTCGCATCTACTCTCGGGCTTCGCCCTGGGGCTGTTTCCATCATGTCTGGTGAGACATCCAGACGCAAGAAAATTTTCGTCGAAGGACTTACAAGGCAAGGCCTTTTCAATGCCCTGGTGTCGGCGAAGTTGCCGGGAAAGCTCCGCTGACGGCGAGGAAGATTCCCGGCCGCATTCGGCCAGGGCCCGACCGTGTACCCGCATTGTTCCTCACGGGCAGGTTTTCCTTACCGGAAGAAGGGTGATAGAATATCGGAAATCCCGGCGATATTTTGGGCCGCCGAAAGCTAATGAATAGATGGGTGATAAACGTGGCAGAGACGAAAACCGGAAAGAGTTTTTCGGAAACACTTAACCTTCCCAAGACCGATTTTCCGATGAAGGCGAATTTGCCGGTTCGGGAACCGGAGATCGAGGCTCTGTGGGAAGATAAGGATCTTTACGGAGAAATCCGGCGGGCAAGGGCAGGTGCCCCCAAGTTCATTTTGCACGACGGGCCGCCTTATGCCAACGCTCCTATCCACTTGGGACAGGCTTTGAACAAGACCCTCAAAGATATCACCGTGAAATTCCAGACGATGACGGGGCATGATGCTCCGTATGTCCCCGGGTGGGACTGTCACGGTTTACCCATCGAATTGCGTGTGCTGACGACTACGGGGTTGAAAAGGCACGAGATAGATCCGGTCGAACTCAGGAGAAGGTGCAGAGAATTCGCCCTGCGCTACGTGGACCTGCAAAGGAAACAGTTCAAACGCTTGGGAGTATGCGGAGATTGGGAAAATCCCTACCTCACGCTGGCCCCGGAATACGAGGCAAGACAGATCCGGGTCTTCGGGGAAATGATGAAAAAAGGATACCTGTACAGAGGTTTAAAACCCGTCTACTGGTGCCCGGATTGTGAGACGGCTTTGGCCGAGGCCGAGGTAGAGTACGCGGATACGACGTCCCCTTCGATTTTCGTGTCTTTTCCGGTAGTGGATACCAAAGGCAAGGTTCCGCCGGACATCGAGTTCCTTGCGTGGACGACCACGCCTTGGACTCTGCCGGCCAACGTCGCGGTGTCCCTTCACCCGGAGGAGTTTTACAGAGCGGTCCGAACTCAACGCGGGGTGTTCCTCGCGGCCGAAAAAAGGTTAAAAGCTGTCCTCGAATCGCTGAATTTGAAAGGGGAGGTTCTCCCGGAGCGCTGGAAGGGTGCTGACCTGGAAGGCGTGGTCCTGGGTCATCCGCTCTTCGACGGCAGAACATCCCTGGCCATTATAGGAAAGCATGTCAGCATGGACGAGGGTACGGGCCTGGTTCACACCGCGCCGGGTCACGGCGAGGAAGACTTTGAAGCGGCAAAACCTTATGGCCTACCGGTGGTTATGCCCATCGACGGGAGGGGATTTTTCACCACCGAAGCCGGAAAATTCGCGGGCTTGAGATACGACGAGGCCGAAGAGCCCATCCTCACCGAGCTCGAATCGAGGGGCAGATTATGGGGACGAGGTCGGATCGTACACTCTTATCCCCACTGCTGGAGATGTAAAGGTGAGATCATTTACCGGGCTACCACCCAGTGGTTTGCGTCGATCTCCGGGATCAAAGAACAGATGCTCCGGGAGATCGGGCGCGTGTGTTGGATCCCCGAAGCTACTCGGGAGAGGATTTCGGGGACCGTCAGGGAACGCCCGGACTGGTGTATCTCCAGACAGCGCGTGTGGGGCGTGCCGCTTCCCGTTTTTTACTGCGAGGAGTGTGGAGAACCGCTTATCAGCGAAGAAAGCATAAACAGAGTGGCGGAGCTCTTCGAGAGGGAAGGCTCCGACGCCTGGTTTTCCCGGAGCGCCGGGGAGATTTTGCCCCCGGAAGCTTCGTGCAGGTCATGCGGTGGTCGCAAATTCCGCAAAGAGACGGATACGATGGATGTCTGGTTCGATTCGGGTTCTTCCCACTACGCCGTCCTCGATTCGAGAGAGGAGCTGGCCTGGCCGGCGGATTTATATCTCGAAGGTTCTGACCAACATCGCGGTTGGTTCCAATCCTCACTCATCACCGGGATGGCGATAAGGGGTTCTGCTCCGTACAGAGCTGTGCTCACCCACGGTTTCGTCGTGGACGGAGAAGGACGGAAGATGTCCAAGTCCCTGGGTAACGTTATAGACCCGGAAGAGGTTATGAAAAAGTACGGCGCAGACATCCTGAGGTTGTGGGCCGCTTCGTCCGATTTTACCGGCGACGTTAGGGTGTCCGAACTCATCATCGACCAGATGGCGGAAGTCTACCGGAAGATCCGGAACACCATCAGGTTTATCCTGGGCAACCTACGGGATTTTGACCCGGCTCTTCATCTTTCCAGCGAAGTCCGCTATCGGGAGATTGACCGCTGGGCCCTGGGGGAATTGAACGAACTCATCCGCAGGGTTTCCCGGCACTACCAGACTTACCAGTATCACCTGCTTTACCACGAGATTCACAACTTCTGCGTCATCACCATGTCTTCGCTCTACCTGGACGTCATCAAGGATCGCCTGTACTGCGAAAAACCGGACCACCCGGAGAGACGGGCCGCCCAGGCAGCTCTCTGGAAGATCGGCAGGGCGCTTCTGGGTCTTGTCGCCCCCGTTTTGGTGCACACAGCTGATGAGGCGTGGCAGTACTTCCCCAGGGCGGAAGGAGACCCGTGGAGCGTGCATCTCAGCCGGTGGCCCGAACCGGACGATGCCTTCGATGATCCTGCGCTGATGGAAAAGTGGGAGCGACTTCTGAAGGTGCGCTCAGTCATTACGAAAGCTCTGGAAATGGCCAGGGAAAGGAAACTCGTGGGCGCTTCACTCGAAACCGAAGTTGTTTTGCAAGCCCTCGACAAGGATGTTTGGCATCTTCTCAGGGACTCCATAGAGATTTTACCGGAGCTCTTCATCGTTTCGGCGGTGTCTGTTGCACCCGGCCCCGAAACCGGGGAACCCGCTGAATCTGGCGTGTCGTCGGCGCTGGTGGAAACGCGCTCTCAGGTTCCGGATAAAGGGGAAGATCTTCATTTAGTCGATTTGGAGGGCGCCGGCGTGAAAGTATCGGTTTTCCGGGCTCAAGGACAGAAGTGCGCCAGGTGCTGGGCTTACTCCGTCCAGACGCGGAAGGACGATGAGGCGAGCTTGTGCCCGAGGTGCTACAGGACTCTCGAGGAGTTGCGTACGTGACGGCTTTACGTCGGTGTCCGGTATGAGAAGGAAGCGGGGGTGTCGGCGGTGACGAAGGCGGTGCTCTATTGTAACGGCAAATTCCTCACCCTTTCTCCGTCGAAACCCACCGCCGAAGCGGTGGCTTCGTACGGAGGGAGGATCATTCGGGTCGGGGAGAGGAAAGAGTGCATCGATGCTTTCCCGCCAGGGGTGAGGTTTGATGAGGTGGACCTCCAGGGTTGCGTCGCCCTTCCTGGTTTTCGCGACAGCCACGTACACCTTCTCAGCTT
>DUSS01000052.1 GCA_012842495.1 Candidatus Fermentithermobacillaceae bacterium | reverse complement strand
TGTCGCAACGCTGGTTATCATCTTCCTGAGCGGCGCAGGGTTCGTCCTATTGTATCGACAGGCAAAAAGAGAGGGTACCTTACCCTGGTACTGAGACCCGAAGAAATAGAGCCGAGTTTTTGTCTCGCCCACGTGGCGAACCAGGCATGCGAAGAGCGGGTGGCACGGCAGTCAACCACGTCAGCTGATAAAGATAGTGAGGATAGGTTAGTCCGGAGGCGGCTCGCTAGCCGATAACACACCGCCGTGTTTTCGTTGACACGTTTATGAGCGGGTGCTAAACTCATAAACGTGCCTTTTTTCTTGCTTCCAGGAGGAACCGTATGTTCGAGCGAGGCAAGATGGTGTGTGGCACAAGACAGTCGGAAAGAGCTCTCCTTTCCGGGGCCGCCCTCAGGCTATACGTAGCTAGGGACGCAGACCCGAAAGTCGTGCGGAGGGTACTCGACCTCGCCAGAGAGAAGGGAGTCGAGGTCGTTTTCGTAGATACCATGGCGGAACTGGGAAAAGCTTGTAAATTGCGGGTTGGTTCCGCCGCGGCATGCCTTTTGAGGGAGAACAGTGGTAAGTAGACAGTTCGCCGGTCTCACGCGGGTCGAGGAGATCGGTTTAACCTTTGCGGGGTGAATTTGGACAAAAGGAGGGAAGATCGTGCCCACCATAAACCAGCTGGTGCGGAAAGAAAGGCAGATGCCAAAAGTCAAGTCCAAGGCGCCTGCCCTGAGAGGTAATCCTTTCAAGAGAGGCGTGTGTACCGTCGTAAGGACGACCAGCCCTAAGAAGCCGAACTCGGCATTGAGGAAGATCGCCAGGGTAAGGCTGACCAATGGAATTGAGGTAACGGCGTACATTCCCGGAATTGGGCACAACCTGCAAGAACACTCGGTCGTCCTCGTAAGAGGCGGGAGAGTTCGGGATCTGCCAGGAGTCCGTTACCACATAGTTAGAGGGGCGCTGGACGCCGCCGGGGTCGCCGACAGGGCGCAGGGCCGTTCCAGGTACGGCGCCAAGCGACCCAAGAAGTGATTTCCGCTTAAGCTGCCGTTGTTTCCGCTGGCTTTTTCAGCGATTTGTTCGACGGAGAATTGCTCGTGACCAAGGCAACGGAGGAGGTGAAGTTGGTGCCGCGAAGGAAGAGAGCGACTGCCAGGACGTGGGAGCCGGATCCCGTTTACGGGTCGGTTCTGGTAACCAGGTTGATCAACAAAGTCATGTGGGACGGGAAAAAGCACCTGGCCAGAAAGATTGTGATGGATGCACTGAAGGTTGTAGAGGAAAAAACCGGCAAGAAGGGCAGCGAGGTTCTGGAGGAAGCCATCAAGAACGCCATGCCCGTTCTGGAGGTGCGTCCCAGGAGAGTGGGTGGCGCTACCTACCAGGTTCCCATGGAAGTAAGGCCAGAACGAAGGTTTTCCCTGGCTCTCCGGTGGCTTGTGGAGTTTGCCAGGGAAAGGCCGGAGAGAAGTATGGTCTCACGGCTTGCCGCCGAGATCATGGATGCGGCCAACAACACCGGCAGCACCATTAAGCGGAAGGAAGATATGCACCGGATGGCCGAAGCTAACCGGGCGTTTGCCCATTACCGGTGGTAACTTGTAGAAGAACGCCGCAGTTTGGGGAAAGGGGGGATTTCGATGCCGAGGGATTTTCCTTTGGAGCGCGTCAGAAACATAGGGATCATGGCTCACATCGATGCGGGTAAGACCACTACGACCGAAAGGATCCTTTTTTACACGGGACGGGTTCACAGGATGGGCGAGGTCGACGAGGGTTCGGCGACTATGGACTGGATGGTTCAGGAGCAGGAACGCGGGATAACTATCACATCGGCGGCGACCACCTGCTACTGGCGGGACCACAGGATAAACATTATAGACACGCCAGGGCACGTTGATTTTACGGCCGAGGTAGAGCGGAGTTTACGCGTCCTCGATGGGGCCGTGGCGGTGTTTTGCGCCAAGGGCGGCGTCGAACCCCAGTCCGAAACAGTGTGGCGTCAAGCTGACAAGTACGGTGTTCCCAGGATAGCTTATGTCAACAAGATGGATGCCGTAGGCGCCGACTTTTACCGGGCAGTCAGAATGATGGTAGACCGGCTCGGTGCACGGCCCGCCATCCTCACCCTGCCGGTGGGAATCGAAGAGACGTTCTCGGGCGTCGTTGATCTCATCAAGATGAAGGCATTTTACTGGATGGACGAACTAGGCGTCGAAATCCGCGAGGGCGTCATCCCCGAGGACTTGAGAGAAGCGGCGGCTATGTACAGGGATAAGCTGGTCGAAGTTGCAGCTGATTTCTCCGAGGAAGTGTTGGAAGCCTACTTAACCGGTACGGATGTGTCCGAAAAGGCTCTTTTGTCAGCTCTGAGGAAAGGCACCATAGCCATGAAAATCGTACCGGTGCTGTGTGGTTCATCCCTTCGAAACAAGGGCGTTCAGAAGCTCCTCGACGCTGTAGTCGACTTTCTGCCGTCCCCCCTGGACATACCGCCGGTGGCCGGTGAGGTTCCTGCGACGGGCGAGATCGTTGTGCGGAAGCCATCGGACGACGAGCCCTTCACGGCGCTGGTCTTCAAAGTGGCGGTGGACCCATATGTAGGAAGGCTTTCGTACTTCCGGGTTTACTCCGGGTGTCTCACCAACAGGTCGTACATTTACAACGCCACCCGCGGAAAAGGCGAGAGAATATCGCGGCTTTTGCGGATGCACGCCAATCACCGGGAGGACATCGACGAGGTGAGGACCGGGGATATCGCCGCAACCGTGGCGCTGAAACACACGTTTACCGGGGACACCCTTTGTCCCGAGGATCACCCCATCGTCCTCGAACCTATCAGGTTCCCGGAACCCGTCATATCGGTGGCTATAGAACCCCAGTCCATCCAGGATCAGGATAAGCTCGTCCTCGCGTTGCAGAAACTCGCGGAGGAAGACCCCACCTTTTCGGTGCGGACGGATGAGGAAACCGGTCAGACGCTTATCTCCGGAATGGGCGAGCTGCACCTCGAAATCATCGTGGACCGGCTTACGCGGGAATTCGGGGTTAAGGTATCGGTGGGACGTCCTCAGGTAGCGTACAGGGAGACCATAACCAAGCCGGTGGAAGCAGAAGGCAAGTTCGTAAAACAAACCGGAGGCCGGGGGCAGTACGGACACGTGGTTATCCGTATGGAACCGCTTCCGAGGTCGTCGGGAGTTGAGTTCCGCTCGGAGATAAAGGGCGGTGTGATACCCCAGGAGTTCATTCCCGCGGTGGAATCGGGAGTGCGGGAAGCTTTGGAGTCGGGAGTGCTGATGGGACATCCCGTCACCGATGTCCGTGTCACTCTGGTCGATGGCTCCTACCACGAGGTAGACTCCTCCGAGATCTCATTTAAGGTCGCCGGTTCTCTGGCGGTTAAACAGGCATTGGAAAAGGCCGGTGCCATACTCCTTGAACCGGTGATGTCAGTAGAAGTCGTGGTGCCCTCTGCGTTCCTGGGAGACGTGCTTGCCGACCTCAGCCAAAGGCGAGCCGAGATCACCCGTGTGGAAACGAGGAACGATTTGGAGACAATATCGGCGACGGTGCCCCTTTCCAGTATGTTCGGATATGCGACGGACCTTCGCTCAAGGAGCCAGGGAAGGGGAACGTACACGATGCAGTTCTCACATTACGGCGAAGTACCGCCTGAAGAGGCGCAAAGGCTCATCGACAAGTATCTCGGGCGGCTTCCATAAAACCTGGAATAGTCAAATAGCGACCGACCACGGTCAAAAAGAAAAGTCGTTTTAGAGAGGGAGGATATTCATGGCCAAGAAGAAATTCGAGCGTACGAAGCCTCACGTGAACGTGGGGACGATCGGGCACATCGATCACGGGAAGACGACGTTGACTGCGGCGATAACGCGGGTGTTGTCCACGGT
>DUSS01000006.1 GCA_012842495.1 Candidatus Fermentithermobacillaceae bacterium | reverse complement strand
TTTTCCTCGAAGATGCGCTAAGCTTCTTCACGCGGGGACCTCCTTTCTGGATTTGCTTCCAAACCCTAGAATAGGTCCCCGCTCTCTTTTAGTCCACCTGTCTCACATGTGTCTGAACTTCAGCAGTGGCTGCGGCTGGTTAAGTGAGAAAGCGGAACGAGCGACGGTCCAACGGCGCTCGACCCAGTTAGTTGCACCCGCTGTTCGCGGGAATTCGCCGGTGGGTGTACAATGGTTCTGAGGCTGCGAGCCTAGGTTGGAGGGTGTATCATGAGAGCAGCTATCATCGGACAACCTCAGTCCGGCAAGAGCACGATTTTCCGGGTTCTCACTGGTTCTGAACGCCCCGCGGGTCAGAGAGATCGGACCGAGGTTGGAGTCGCCGAAATCCCGGATTGGCGCGTTCAGTATCTCAGCAACCTCTGTAAGCCGGAGAAAACGACTTTCGCCCGCATGGACGTAGTCGTCCTCGACGAAGGAGACGAACAATCGTTTCTCAAAGGCGTGCGGTCATCTGACGTGCTCATCGAGGTGATTCCGGCGTTCCTCGTCGCAGGTTTTGGAGGGGAAGGGGCGGCGAGCAATGTGACCTCCCACTTTGACCACGTTAACCTCGCTTTTCTCGTCAAAGACCTGCAAACGGTAGAGAACAGGCTCGAGCGCCTTAGGCTGAACAAGGCTAGACCCTTAAACCAGATGGAACCGGGATTCCTCCAGCAATGTAAAGAAGCTCTCGAAAGCGAAATCCCGCTGCGGAACGTAAAATTCGACCCGGTGTACGATACATTTCTAAAGAACTTCGACTTCCTAACGCTCAAACCGTTCATTTTCGCGGTAAACGTTGCAGAAGACTCGCTTACGAGCCTGGCATTTCCCGGCAAGCAACAGATTGAAGAGATTGCGCGAAAAGCCGGAATTCCTGTAGAGATATTCTCAGGACCGGTGGAAGAAGAGATCTCTCGCCTTCCTGCGGAGGACCGTCAGGAATTCCTCGAAGAGTACGGCCTGGATGAACCCGGCGCATGGAGGCTTGCCAGGATCACCCGAGCCCATCTCAACCTTATATCATTCTTTACCATCGGAGCAGACGAGGTTAAAGCCTGGACGATACCCCAGGGAACGACCGCCGTCAAGGCGGCGGGGAAGATCCACAGCGACATGGAGAAGGGATTTATTCGTGCTGAAGTTATGGCCTTTGACGACCTGTATCGTTTGGGCTCGGTGAAAGCTGTTAAAGAACACGGCTTATACCGGTCTGAAGGCAGGGATTACGTGGTGAAGGACGGTGATATACTCTTAATCAGGTTCAACGTGTAGGCCGCCACGGCTTATACTTCTTCTGGTATAATACTTCCGGCAAGTGCCGGCGTAGCTCAACGGCAGAGCAACTGATTTGTAATCAGTAGGTTATGGGTTCGAATCCCATCGCCGGCTCCAGGTTTGTTGCCTGAGCCGCCCCTCGGGACCGGCGGCTCGGTGTGTTGTGCGCGTGAAACTCTTGAATAGTCCTCAAGGGGTTTCACGTCTCAAAGCTGCAAGAAGCATGGAAGCGATCCTGGGCCGGTCGCACTTCGTACAGAGTACCGCATTGGGTCGGATACCGCGACTTAGGCGTCCATCAACTACCGTGAAACCTCTCGAGTAAACTCCACCGGTTTCAACCCGCATGAGCACTCTCTCAGACTCCAAAACTACGTTGGGATCGATGGCAGCACAAGCCGCCAGGAGATCGCACAGGATCACACCTTCGCTTCCGGTCGAGGCAAGGGTCTTTTTAACTGCAAATTCCATAGCTCTGCCAAACAGCCTTCCTACGGGCGTTTCAGTCTTTCGAATCTCGTCGATTACGTCTGAGCCAAACATGGTATCAACGCATGTCTCCCACGGAACCACTGTAATCGGAATACCGGACGCAAACACGATGGCAGCCGCCTCGGGATCGGTGTAAATGTTAAATTCCGAAGCTGCGGTTGTGTTTCCCCTCCCCCAGCAGGTACCGGCCATCATATGAATCTCCCTTATTTCTTTGGCGATGCTCCGGTCCTTTGCTATAGCCACACCGATATTTGAAAGAGGCCCCAGGGTGAGCAGGCAAATATCGCCCGCATGCCTGTGTACCTGATCGATGATAAAGTCGACTGCGTGCCCGGGAGCTACTGTTCGAGTAGGATCGGGCAAATGCACATCACCGAAACCGTCGCTGCCGTGAAACGCGGTCGCAGTAGCTGGGGGTTGCAGGAGCGGCTGGGTGAGGCCTTTGCAAACGGGAATATCCGTCCCCATGAGCTCTACCAGTCTCAGAGCGTTTCTCGTCGTGTGCTCGATCCCAACGTTTCCGTGAACGGTTGTAATACCTAAAACGTCTTCCCCGCGATAAGCCAAGAACGTGATAATCGCTGCCGCATCGTCAATTCCAGGATCTGTATCTATAATCCACTTCAATTTCCCCACCTCCGCAATCCGGTCGTTTAGTTCTACGCAACGGTCGGATCAGCCTGCCAGAGGCCAGTACCGTTTTTCGAGAAATTCGGCTTTGAGGTAGTGGAGAGAAAACAGAGAGCCACGCTACTTCTCCTGAAGATCAACCCCCATGCTACCGTCTCCTTTGCCCCCTTGGCCATAGGCGGGAGCTCCTATCGAACTCAGCCGCTGAAGGGGGGCTGGTTCGTGTGGAAGCAATATTCACCGGCAGATGCCCGTGGCTCATCCAGAGCCGGAGACGCTGGCTAAAGGCAGCTCGAGAGATCTCAATAGGGTCCTCACTTCGGAAAGAATAATCCTTACCCGAACTGATGCCATGCGCTTCGGTGATGAGAACATCTATGTTGACGGGGTTCCCTACGACAGCTCTCCAGTTCAGCTAGAGCTCTTTCGGAAGGCTATACAGAAGCGGCTGGCCGCCAAAGGCCTTGCTTAGCCTCTATACAAAGGAGCTACGGGTAGATTTATCTCCCAAATTCATGCCGGAGCAACCACTCCTTGCGGTGAAGGCCGCCCCCGTATCCGCCGAGACCGCAGCTAGCTACAACCCGGTGACACGGAACAATGATGGCGATGGGGTTGGCAGCACAGGCATTGCCCACAGCCCGGAACGCTTCCGGTGATCCAACTTGAGCTGCCACTTGCCGGTATGTCCTGGTCTCCCCAAACGGAATAGTCGTAAGCGCATGCCACACCCGAACGTAAAAGGGAGGACCGGAGAGCTTCAGCGGTATCGAGAAGCCCCTGAGTTTTCCTTCGAAGTACAGGTCGAGCTCATGTCGAACCAGTTCTAATGCTTCACCGGCTGCCTTGCTGGGCGGTTTATCGGCTGCTTTGTTGGCTGCTTGGTCTACATTATCTGCGCCGGCTGGAACCCCCGCGGGCGTCTCGGGAAAAGGACCGTCTAAAAAAGAGAGCCCGGCGAGACACCCATCTTCAAACATAAGCGCCACCGGGCCAAGGGGCGTTTCCAGCACATACGGGCTCCCGATACTTCCACCGGTTGTCAAGGAAGCTTGGCCTCCAAAACTTGCTAGTCTCTAGCCTTAGCGGGCCATAAAATCCGATTGCCTTGAACTCCGCGGATACACAAATTTCTCGAGCTTCCGCTTGACGCGCTGCAGGGCGTTATCGATGGATTTGACGTGCCGGTTGAGATCTGCCGCTATTTCCATGTAGGATTTGCCATCAAGGTAGTATGCGAGTACCTGTCGTTCGAGGTCACTCAAGAGCTCGGTCATCCTGGACTCGATGTAACTAGCTTCTTCGCCGTTAATCACGATTTCCTCGGGGTCGGTGACATCCGCACCAGGCATCACATCGATGAGCGTACGGTCGGAGTCCTCGTCGTAAATCGGCCTGTTCAATGAGATGTACGAGTTCAGAGGAATGTGCTTCTGTCTGGTAGCTGTCTTGATGGCGGTGATGATTTGTCTCTGGATGCATAGTTCGGCAAAAGCCTTGAACGAAGCAAGCTTGTCACCGCGAAAATCTCTTATCGCCTTATAAAGCCCTATCATGCCTTCCTGGATGATATCTTCGCGGTCGGCGCCTATGAGGAAATACGATCGCGCCTTCGCCCTCACGAAACTCCTGTACTTGTTGATTAGATACTCCTGTGCCAAAACCGAGCCCGCTCGTGCCAGATCCACTACTTCTTCATCCGGCTTGTTTGAGAAGCCGAAGTAAGGGTCAGTTTCAGGGCTTATTGCCAACAGGCATCCCCTCCCGTGCCCTCCGGTATGGCCTGTCCCCGCGAACAACCTCATTATAACCGCTTGTCACGGTTTCAATCAATAGGAGGCTCCGGAGCGAGATAGAGGCTTGAGAACGCGCTGTCTGCGCACCTCATAGAGGGCTAAAGCTGCCGCCACGCCCGCGTTCAGACTGTTTATCGGCCCGTACATGGGAATTTTCACGAGGACATCGCAACTCTCCCGTACGAGCCGGGAAAGACCGCGTCCTTCTCCCCCTACTATGATAGCCACTGGGCCTGCGAAGTTCTGGCGCCACAGTTCAACGGAGCCGGCGGCGTCCAGACCGTAAACCCAGAGGCCGTTTTCCTTTGCCCACCTGATGAACCAATGTACGTTCGGGACTTCCGCAACGGGCAGGTGGAACACGGCGCCTGCCGACGCTCTCGCGGCACCCTGTCCCAGTCTCGCCACCCGCCGCCTCGGAACCACAAGACCGTGCACACCCATGGAAAGAGCAGTCCGTGCCATGGCTCCCAAGTTCTGTGGGTCTTCGACACCATCCACCGCGAGGAGAAATGCGTCCTCTCCCTGGTGCTCCGCCCGTTCCAGAAGGTCCTGGACTTCGAAGGCAGGCACTTCTTCGACGACAGCTGAGATCCCCTGGAAAGCTCCCGGACATCTGGTCCGGAATAGGTCGTCATCGAGCACGACGACGGAAACCCCAGCTTGCTCCGCGTATTGCAGGATCTCCTCGAAACGCCTGGCGGATTTCCTGGAAATGAGGACTTCGCGGACAGGCCACCTGCTCCTAAGAGCTTCCGCCACCGCCTGTCTCCCCGATATTATAGAAGTCCCTCTTGAGCGGTCGATATTCAACGAGAATCCTCCCTGCTTCCCGGCTCGTTCCGCCGGGACAAACGGCGCTTTTCTTCGTAAGCTTCACGCAGGGCCTCGATGGTGGGCGCCCTGCCACAGGACATTTTCCCCTCTGGGCAGTAACCGAAATCCTCGCAGGAGGCCCCTGCACGGTAAAAGATATTGGGAGCTATCTTTTTGTACTCATAAAGTAGTTTCGTAAAAAGCTCCCGTATTTCCCATTGGGCTCTTTGACAGCAGCGGAGGTTGAACATATGACGGAGCTGCCGGGCGTTGACGGTGATCACGAAACGCGTCTCCGTTGCGTTGGTCAGCGCGAACCGCACATCCTCAGCGGGAATGCCGCGGGAATGACCCTCTCGCTGAATTTGTCTTACCTCCTCCTGAAGCTTGCGAAATCGTTCCAGGAAGTCGGGGTGAGCCCGGAAGGACGGTGGAACGACGTAGCCAAAGTTCTCCTCTCTCACGTATCGCTGAGACTGCTGAAGCTGGGATACGTCGGGGGAAGCCTGGACCGGTTCGTTGTAATAGACAACCCCGCTGTCTTTAAACACTTTCATAAGGCGATGCCTGTCGTTTTGCTGGCTCGATATTCTGGAGTAGCCTTGCACGGCAAAGGTTGTGTACCAGTGTTCCAGAGCTCCCAGGTGACCGGAATTGATCAGCCCCCTGATGAATCGTCCGACCTCGTCTTTGGAAGGCTTGTCCCCGAGGAGCATACGTTCCAGTTCGCCGATATCCAGCGGAGCATAGCAGATTTTGGGCAAAAGCAATAGCCGTTCCGTGTCAACGTTTGTACCCATGAAAGGATAGTACAGGATCTTTACTTGGAGCTCGACCTCTCTGGGATGCTCACCTGAGGTCTTGTTGGTAGGAGACCGTTCAGAAGATTGTTCTGGTGACGAATGACTCTGCTCATCGGATGCGTCCCGTTTGGCCTGGTACGCGTCGGACATCGTATAATCACCTTTCTTTCGCCCTTGTTCTAAGCCTAGAGATGCCGCAAACGTCGCTCGACATTGGCAACATAAGGTTGAACAGCTAATCCTGTGGAATGGTCCGACGAGTGTCCCCGCGACTGCAAGATCCTTGCGAACTGAGCGTGCCCGGAAACCCTACGATTTAATGCTCCAGCGAGCGCCACCGGGCTCGTCCTGAATTACGACCCCGTTCTCCTGGAGCTTACGCCGTATCTCGTCGGCGAGGCCCCAATCTTTTCTGCTTCTGGCCTCGTCCCTGATCCTCACCAGCAACTCTATTAAGTCTTTAGAACCGGCGCCGCGAACTTGGGCGGAAGCTTCTCGTTGACCTCCCCACACATCCGGCAGGATCCCCAGGATTCCGGAGAATTCCAGGAGGTCAAGGTATGCCTCGGCGAAGAGGCGTCTCGCTTCGGGACCCGCCGCGCGCCCTTTGTCGTCAGTAAGCGCGGAATTCAGCGCCGAGACGAGGTCGAAAACAGCTGACAAAGCCAGAGCGGTGTTGAAATCGTCATCCATCGCAGAGAAGAAAGTCTGGCGTGTCTTTTGCCTTGCGTTTTGCAGGCGATCCGGACTGGAAACCCCGGTGTCCGCGGGAGTTCGCAGAAAATCGTAACACCGTTCCATCGTGGAATGCAGCCTTTCCCAGCCGCGTACCGAGGACTCCAGGAGCTCTATGGAAAAGTCCAAGATCTTCCTGCGATGAGCTGAAAGAAGGTAGATACGAAGCCCTTCCGCGGGGTACCGGCTTAAGAGCTCGTCGAGAGCTACCACGTTGCCCAGGGATTTGGACATCTTCTCCCCTTCGAGATTGAGCATTTCGTTATGGAGCCAGTACCGGACATAAGGCTTAACTCCGGTGAACGATTCCGACTGAGCTATTTCGTTTTCATGGTGGGGGAACACCAGCTCTGTCCCGCCTCCGTGCATATCGATGGACGGTCCTAGAATGCTCGTGACCATAGCCGAGCATTCGATGTGCCACCCAGGCCTCCCCCTGCCCCACGGGCTATCCCAACCGGGTTCGTCGTCGGGAACCGCCTTCCATAGGGCCCAATCGAGCGGCGATTCTTTCGCCTCGGACACCTCGACTCTAGCTCCGGGGAGAAGCTGGTCCACGTCTTTGCCGGAAAGCTTTCCATACTCCGGAAAGCTCATGACGCGGAAATACACATCCCCACCGCTTACATAGGCATGGCCCTTGGCCAACAGTCCCTCCGTTATTCGGATAATCTCGTCGATGTACTGCGTTGCTCTTGGATAAGCGTCCGCCGGGATGACGTTAAGGCGCCGCATGGATTCCAGGTACTGCCTGGAGTTGGTTTCAGCTATTTCCTCGGGAGGAAGACCCGTCTCCTTGCTTTTCTTAACGATCTTATCGTCGATGTCCGTGAAGTTTTGAACCAGCGTAACCGAATACCCGAGGTAAGTAAGGTACCTCCGCACGACATCCCAAAACACGCTGGGCCGAGCATGTCCCACGTGGCTCTTGGCGTAGGGAGTGATGCCACAGACGTAAATCAACACGCGGGGAGGATTGAGCGGCACGAAATCCTCCTTCCGGCGCGTCAGAGTGTTATATACCTTTATACCCACCGGCCTCACCTCACGCTTTTGTGGCCCGACGATGACAAAAAGCCGTCACATCTCGCTGTGTCAATCCCGACGTGCCAGGGACGCCACGGCTACGCAGGCGATTCCTTCTTTCCGCCCGAGGGCGCCCATGCTTTCCGGGGTAGTAGCCTTCACCGAAACGCTGTCCTGATTTAGTCCCAGCGCATGCGCGATGTTCTTTCGCATCGGGTCGCAGTACGGGGATATTCTCGGCACTTCAGCTATCACCGTCGCATCTACGTTGATAGCTTGCCACCGGCAAGATAAAACCTTCCACAACTCACTTAAAAGGCCGAGGCTGAAAGCTCTTTCATATCTGGGGTCGCCGGGAGGAAACCAGTGTCCGATGTCCTTTTCACCGGCTGCCCCAAGCAAGGCGTCCATCACTGCGTGGCACAGCACATCTCCATCGGAATGGCCTTCGAGACCGGCGTGATCGGGTACCGTCACACCCCCGAGAACACAGGGCCTATCGCTGGCAAACCTGTGAACGTCAAAACCGATACCCGTCCTCACCGGTTGTGAAACGAGGCCCTCTCGCCGAATGGGCCTTCCGTAACGCCTCAGCAACCGGAACCGGCTTTCTTCACCTCTCCCGAAGTACCCGGAGCGCTCGAGCGCCTCTTGCATCACTAGATCCTCGGGAGTCGTTATCTTGAAATTCAGTCTGGATCCTGCCACAAGAGCTACCGGATGCCCCAAGCGTTCTACGAGTTCGGAATCGTCTTGCCCGGTATAGTTATCTCTCAGAGCCGCTAGGTGAGCCCGGATCAGAAGGTCTCTCGAAAACACCTGGGGAGTTTGAACCGCCACAAGCTCTTCCCTCCGCGGCGTGAGTTTGACCACCCTATCTTTGTTCGAGGATTTCAACGCATCGTAGATGGGAACACAGGAAATGGCCGCACCGGCCTTAAAAGCCTCCTCGGCTACCTCCCGCACCAGGTCAGGAGAAACGTTAGGACGCGAAGCATCATGGACTAAAACCCACGATACTTCCTCGGGCAAACAAGCGAGTCCAGCTCTCACCGACTCCTGTCTGGTGGAACCACCCTGCACCGTGCGGACGGGCTTGCCCTTGGAATACCTCCGGATCACTTCTTCGCCCCTATCGAACCACTCCAGCGGCAATACGACAACTGCCCCCGAAACCAGCGGCGAGCTCATGAGCCTCTCAAGAGTCAGTCCCAGAACGGGCTTACCGTCCACGGAGATAAACTGCTTTGGGACCGGGCTCCCCATTCGCGCACCCACGCCACCGGCGGCGATTATCGCCCAAAGTGTACCGCTCAATTCAACTCTCCTGCCCCTGGTGCTTCGGCCTGGCGAAAATCATCCTCCCGGCCGGTGTTGTGTGGCAATTAGTCACTACTACCAAAATCGTCTCGCCGATATGGCGCTTTCCGGCATCAACTACCACCATGGTACCGTCCTCGAGATAGCCCACACCTTGCCCCGGTTCTTTACCCTCTTTGATTATGTTTACATAAATCTCTTCTCCCGCTGTAACTACGGGCTTCAACGCATTGGCGAGCTCATTGATATTGAGGACAGCCACTTCCTGCAGCTCAGCTATCTTCGCCAGGTTGTAGTCGGTCGTGACTATGCTGGCCCCGAGCTCCTTGGCCATTTTCACGAGGCGCGAATCGACATCGAGGTCCTGCTGACCGGGCCAATCCTTTATGGAGACCTCCAGCGGAAGCTCCTTTTGAAGGACGTTCAGCACCTCCAACCCGTGTCTTCCCTTGTTGCGCTTGACGGTATCAGCCGAATCCGCGATGTGCCTGAGCTCGTCCAGGACAAACGATGGGACTATTATGGGACCCTCAACAAACCCGGTCTTGCAAACGTCGCCGAAGCGTCCGTCTATGATCGTACTGGTATCGAGGATTTTCGGCTTGTAACCCGAACCGGAGAAGACCGTCTGAGCCCGCTTCCCCACAGATTGACGGAGACGAGGGGGTATCAATACCACGAGATCCTCCTTCTTGCTTACGGCCACGGCGATACCAATGTAACCCAGCACTACTACTCCCACTGTGGGAAGAAAACTCCCCGCCACCGGAATCCGGGATAGGGCTGGCGCTAATAGATTAGCTATTATGAGGCCGACAATGAGTCCGCCAACCCCCACCACGATGTCAGAAATGGGAAGTTTCACGAGCCGCTCCTTTGTCCATGTGAGACCCAGGACTATCGTCCTTGCGATAGGAGGTCCGCCGAACGCAAAGACTGCGGTGACGACCAAAGATCCGAGAGCCACGAAACCGGCAGACTCGTAGAAATTAGGTCTCTTCTGCATCAGGCTTGCTAGCGGCCCCAGTAAGTAGAGGGAGAGGCCAATCCCGATCAAGAGCCCGCTTAAAGCGAAATACTTTCTAGCGGATGACCCCATATGCGCACCTCCCTTTTTGAGCAACTACGCGCAGGCTGGCACGTGCGTCCCTATTATATGACAAGCACCATACACCTCCAAGGTAGAGACGTTAGCCCCTGCCTCCGCGTTCGTTTGACCCATCCCCCAGGATATGGTATAATCTACGCAGGTATTTTACGGGAGGAAGTATGATGTTCAAAGTAGGCGACCGCGTGGTATATCCGATGCATGGCGCCGGCGTGGTCGAATCTATCGAAGAACGGGAGGTTCTGGGACAGGTCCACAAGTATTATGTCTTGAGCCTTTCCTTCGGTGACATGAAGGTCATGGTCCCCGTTGACAGCGCGGACGAAGTCGGCCTCAGGAAGGTCATTTCTGACTCGGAAGTAAGCGCCGTCCTGGAAGTTCTCAGAGCCGAGTGCACTGCCATGTCCTCCAACTGGAACCGCAGGTACCGTTCCAACCTGGAGAAGATAAAGAGCGGCAGCATCTACGAGGTCGCTGATGTCGTACGAAACCTCACCATGAGAGACAAGGAAAAGGGTCTGTCCACCGGAGAGCGGAAGATGCTCGACTCCGCCAAAGAAATACTCATTTCCGAACTCACATTGGTGAAAGGATGGAGACGGGAAGAAGCGGAGACAGTTCTCCAGCAAATCCTCGCGTAGAAGGATCTTTCCAGGAACAGGCCATCTTGACTCCCCTTTGCGGCTTAAAGTAGAATGAGTGCGCATACGGTCACGCTGGTGGGCGTGTGGCTCAGTGGGAGAGCGTCCGGTTCGCATCCGGGAGGTCGCGGGTTCGAATCCCGCCACGTCCACCATTTTAATCAGAACCTTCCGCGAGGTGACAAATGTGAAGGACCTTTTGTGCGACGGCTTCCAGGACTGCGTTCGGCACTACCTGATCAGGCACAAAAGCATAGTCGACATTATGTCGAAGCTCCAGGAGTCATCAAGCCGGGTCAACCGAGCGGTCGCCAAGGCGGTCACGAATTGCGGTTGTATCCAAGTACACGCAGGGCGTCAGAGAATCCCTCCGGGAGTTGAAACCCTCGAAGGTCTTCGGGACCATATGTCCACTCACGTGGAAGGAGAACTGTGCAACCACTGCAGAGAAGTTCTCGAGGAAGAAATCGGACGAACCCTCTTCTACCTGGCGGCTTTATGTAACACGTTAGACCTCAATCTGTATGATGTGCTCTTAAAAGAACAGGAAAGGCTTTCCTGCCTGGGTATGTTCAATTTTTCCTAGTCTCGGTCGCTCAGGGCGTGTCGCACCGCTTCATCGACAGTGCGTACGCCTACGAGGTTTTTCCGGGATTCTCCCCTCGCGAACCGCTCGGGGACAAGCGCTCGCGAGAACCCCATCCTAAAAGCTTCTTTTACCCTATCCTCCAGTCGAGGCACCATTCGCACTTCGCCTGAAAGACCGAGTTCCCCGATGACCACCAGATCGCTGGCGACGGGAATCTGCCGGTAGCTGGAGACGAGGGCGACAGCACACGCTAAGTCGACCGCGGGTTCGCTCACCTTGAAACCTCCGGGTATTTTCAAAAACGCATCCTTGGTCTCCAGCCCTGCCGCGACATTCCTCGCCAGCACCGCCAGGACCAGACTCACTCTATTCTGGTCGATCTCCGTGCATATGCGCCTGGGAGCTCCGTAGACCGACGGAGCGACGAGGGCTTCCACCTCAATGCAAATCGGCTGCGTTCCGCTGAGGCAAACGGACACACACGAGCCGGGGTTCTCCGGGTTTCTTTCGGACAGAAACTCCTGAGAGGGGTTTTTGACCTCCTCGAGGCCTTCGTCTTCCATGCGGAATACGCATACTTCGTAAGTGGGACCAAAGCGATTCTTTTGAGCTCTTATGATTCTGTGGAGATTGGTTTTTTCGCCCTCGAAATACAGCACGGTATCCACGAGGTGTTCCAACAGCCTCGGACCGGCGATGTCTCCCGTCTTTACGGTATGCCCCACGAGTACCACGGTCACGTCGTTTCCCTTGGCGAACTCCAAAAGCTTGGTGGCGCACGCCCTGATTTGCGCAGGTGTGCCGGGAAGAGAAGGGAGCGACTCGTCTTCGGCGGTCTGTATGGAATCGACGATCACGAGGGAAGGCTTTATTTTCCGGGCCGCATCTATGATATCATCCACATTTTGACTCCCGAGAAAAAACAGGTCGGCATTCTTTACCCCTAATCTCCTTGACCTCAGGGCTACCTGGGACTGCGATTCCTCCCCCGACGTGTACAGAACTCTCCTGCCCGATGCGGACACCATATCGGCCGATTTCAGGAGCAGCGTTGACTTGCCGACGCCTGGCTCTCCGCCGAGGAGCACCACAGACCCGGGAACGAACCCGCCCCCCAATACCCTGTCGAACTCTTCGAACCCCGAGCTGAAACGGGTGAGGACGGACTCGGGAATCTCGGTGAATGGGATAGCTTTAGCCTCTTTGCGTCGACGAGTATCTTCGCGACCTCCCTTGTCTTCTTCCGTCATGGTGTTCCACTCGCCACACTCCGGACACTTCCCGTACCACCTGGGCGACTGAAAGCCGCAAGATGAACACACAAAGATGGAACCAGCCCGTTTCACGGCAACTCACCTATCCTCATGCCTGGTCCCTGAGGCACCGGCTGGGAATTCCACCCGCAGGCTCCGGGTTTCGTTATGCGGGTTCCCCGGTGCCCCGGCACCGATGCCCCCGGTTCCTTTTACCGCCGGTTTCACAACAAGGCTTCTATTGTGAGCTGCAATGTTCCTCTCTCGACTCGACCGGCCAGAGTATGGTTCCTCTCGACGTTACAAAAAGGGACCGCCCTCCGTCCACCCGGCGGTCAAACCGTTGGGCCGGCCGAAGGGCGGCATCACTGGTCGAGCCTGAGAGCTGGTCGTCACACAAGCCAACTGCTCGCGGTTGATCTATCTCGCGGCAACCGCTCCCGTGCTCTTGAATACGATCTTCCCCTCGTCGTCCAGGTCCACGAGGATTTTATCCCCTTCTTTGAATTCACCCCGAAGCACCGCGTCGGACAGCGGATCTTCCACGAGTCGCTGAATGGTGCGCCGCAGAGGCCTTGCGCCGTAATCCGGGTCTGTTCCTTCTTTGATGAGCTTTTCCCGCGCCCTTTCCGTCACCTCCAGGTGGACCTTGAGGGAGTCGACCAGCCTCTTTTCCACTTCTTTGAGCTGGATATCCACGATCTTCTTCAAGTGCTCCTCAGAGAGGGCGTGGAAGACGATGATCTCGTCGACACGGTTCAAAAACTCCGGGCGGAAGATTCGTTTGACCGCGTCCATCACCCTGTCCCGCATTTCCTCGTGGGCTTTTTTCTGCTCGGTTTCAGCAACGAACCCGAGGATGGCCTTGCCGTGTATGACTTCGGCGCCGGCATTGGACGTCATTATTATTACCGTGTTCCTGAAATCAACGGTCCTTCCTCGAGCCTCCGTCAACCGTCCATCCTCAAGGACCTGCAGCAGCACATTGAACACATCAGGGTGAGCTTTCTCTATTTCATCCAGAAGCACGACCGAGTACGGCTTCCGCCTGACCGCCTCGGTCAGCTGACCTCCTTCTTCGTATCCCACGTATCCGGGAGGCGCGCCGACGAGCCGAGAGACCGTGTGCCGCTCCTGATACTCCGACATATCCAGCCTGATCATGGCGTCCTCGTCGCCGAAAAGCGCTTCGGCGAGGGCTCTAGCTAACTCGGTTTTACCCACACCCGTCGGACCCAAGAATATGAAGGAACCGATGGGTCTTCGCGGATCTTTGAGGCCGGCTCTGGCCCGGCGGATGGCTTTAGCTACGCTGGTCACCGCCTCGTCCTGCCCGACGACCCTGCGATGGAGCTCGTCCTCGAGGTGAAGCAGCCTCTCGGCATCGGTGGCCGTGAGTTTTTCCACGGGAATACCCGTCCATGACGATACGATCTTGGCGATGTCGTCCGCCGTCACGGTCGATTTCTCCGGAACGTCTTTCTTTTGCCACGCTTCCTTCCGCTGAGCCAGTTCCTTTCTCAGCTGCTGCTCCTGGTCCCTGAGTTGAGCTGCTTTCTCAAACTCCTGGGCGCTCACAGCAGCTTCCTTTTCCTTGGCAAGGGCAGCGATCCTTTCCTCGAGTTCGCGGAGGTCGTCCGGGGTTTCAAACGCCCTCAGCCTTACCCTCGAACCGGCTTCGTCGATGAGGTCGATGGCCTTGTCGGGAAGGAATCTATCTTTCACGTACCTGTCGGACAGCTTGGCAGCAGCTTCCAGCGCTTCATCGGTATAACGAACCTTATGGTGCGCCTCGTAACGGTCCCGGAGGCCTTTCAGGATTTCGATGGTCTCGTCCACGGTGGGCTCATCCACCATAACGGGCTGGAAACGCCTTTCGAGAGCAGCATCTTTTTCTACGTGCTTCCGGTACTCGTCGATGGTGGTCGCTCCGACGCACTGAAGCTCTCCCCGCGCCAGCATGGGCTTTAAGATGCTCGAAGCGTCTATGGCCCCTTCGGCGGCACCTGCACCGATGATATTGTGCATTTCATCGATGAAAACGATGATGTCCCCGGCGCGGCGGATTTCATCGAGGACTCTCTTCAGCCTTTCCTCGAACTCGCCGCGGTACTTGGTTCCCGCCACGAGAGCGGGCAGGTCCAGGGTCACCACCCGGCGGCCTTTGAGGATCTCTGGAACATTGCCATGCACGATAGCTTGAGCTAGCCCTTCGACAATTGCGGTCTTGCCTACGCCCGGCTCTCCTATAAGCACCGGGTTATTCTTAGTACGCCTGGCGAGGATCTGGATGACTCTCTCGATCTCCTTTTGCCTCCCGATGACGGGATCGAGTTTTCCTTCCTGCGCCAGAGCGGTGAGATCCCTTCCAAAGGCATCAAGGGTGGGGGTCCGTTTACGTCCGTCTCGCCGCGGTCCCACCGCAGGTCCCGGAGTTTTGATTTCCCCTCCGACCCGCCTGACCACTTCCTCTCTGGCCCTTTCGAGGTCGGCACCGAGCTTACTAAGGACCATGGCCGCTTTGCCCTCCTCCACCCGGAGTAGGGCAAGAAGAATGTGCTCGGTACCGACGTAATTGTGGCCGAGGTTAGAAGCCTCCTCGGGAATCACCTGGAGCACTCTTTTCGCCAGCGGCGTGAGGGCCTCCACCGAATCCACGCGGGGTCTGGGTTCCATGGTCTTCATGAGTTCCTCTCTTACCATTTGAGGCGAAATCCCCATGGCCTCCAGAACCTGTACGCCAACGCTCCCGGTTTCCCGCAGGAGCCCCAAAAGTATGTGTTCGGTATCCATAGCATCAGAACCATAGCGTCTAGCTTCTTCCTGGGCCCAGTTGAGGACCCTCATGGCCCTTTCGGTGTATCTCTCTCTGCCGTTCATTTCAAATCCCCCTTCGGTTCAGTTTCGCTGCCTCTAACCGGACAGACCGGGTGTTTCCACCTCTCGGTAAACTCTCGGAACCTTTGTGGGATAACGCATCGTGTTCGAACACCACCCCCGTGTTCAAACATCGCCTTGTGTTCGCCGACTTACCGGAGCTCATCGGCTCCTCGCAGAGAGGTGATGCCTGATGAGCTCGGCGCGTTTAGTATCCCTTTCGGACGGGGACATTTCGCGGCCTGACACCTTTTGGACGAAGTGAGGTCGGGACATCACCATCACTTCGTTGATCTGCTTCACGGTTAAATGAGGAATGATGCCCATGTCCACACCCATCCGCACGTCAGACCACAATTTCATCGCTTCTTTCGAAGTCAGCGCTCTTGCGTTGGACAGTATCCCCATAGACCGCCAAACCCTGTCTTCAACCTCTTGACGGTTTGAACGAAGGAGGGTTTCCCGCATCCTCTTTTCCTCGGAAACCACCTGCTGGGCCACGGTGGACAGGTTGTCGATTATCTCCCTTTCCGTTTGGCCCAGTGTGATCTGATTGGAAATCTGGAACACGTTCCCCTGACCCTCCGTCCCCTCTCCGTATAGTCCCCTGACCACAAGGCCGACTTTGTTGACGGCCGTCAGCACTCTGCCAACCTGCCCTCCCATGCTGAGACCCGCCAGGTGAACCATAACCGAAGCCCGGAGACCGGTACCGGCATTGGTCGGGCAAGCCGTAAGGTATCCCAGTCGTTCCGAGTAGGCGAAGGGGAGTACCTCCTCTAGAAGGTCATCCATGCCCGATGCTGCTACCCATGCCTCTTCCAGCTCGAGACCGGAGTAAAGGCATTGAAGACGAATATGGTCCTCTTCGTTAATCATGATGCCCAGAGCTTCGTCTTCCCTGAACGCAAGGCCCTTGCCTTCCCCGGCCTGGGCGTGTTGCGGGCTGATGAGATGCTTTTCGACCAGGACCATTCTGTCCAGGGGCGTTAGGCTGTCGAGATCTACGAAGTGCAGGACGCCCCAGGCCCCTTTCCCGTTTACCGAATCGATAGCTTTCCTGATTCGGAACATAACTTCTTTGGCGTCATCTCCCGTAAGGAGATGGGGAAATGGCACATCCTTGAGGTTCCTCGCCAGTCTGACTCTGGATGATAGAACAACGTCGCTGAGGTGTCCGCTTCCATCCATCCACGGAGACGTAGCCCTGGTTAAAATGGTGTCGAGAACTTCCCGGTCCTTCACCGCGCACCACCCCCGAGCTTCTTTTCGAGGTCCCGGATCTTGTCCCGCAGAACGGCAGCTTCTTCATAAGCTTCCCTGGCCACCGCCTGGGACAGCTGTCGCTTTAGAGACTCGATTTCCCGTTCGAGTTTGGAAGTGCCTTTCGCCCGCGAAGCTACCTTCCCCACGTGATGGTCGGACCCGTGTATCCTTCGAAGTAGGGGCGTAAGGCGATCGTCGAAGGTTTCGTAGCACCTGGAACATCCTAGCCGCCCGTAACGGGCGAAGTCTCTGTAGCTCATTCCACACACCGGGCATCTCGTCTCGGTCTCCCCGGGACCGAGAGCGGGAACCTCGGATTGGATCGAGCCCAAGAGTGCAGACAGGAGATTATCGATGGGAAACGGTTCCTGGAAGAACACGTTCAGGACTCCCTTCTCCCTGGCGCACTCCTCGCACAGATTCATGACGGTCTTCTTTCCGTTCACCGTCTGCTCAACGTGAACCGTGGCGGTCCGTTTTCCGCACTCTTCACACAACATGACGACTCACTCCCCTTCTTACAAGTCGCCGGTACCTTCGACCTGCCCGGAGACAAAATACGCGCACAACATAGCTTTGAGAATGTTAGCTCTCAGAATATCCCTGAATGGAGGGTCTACCACCAGAGTATCCCTGGAAACAGCTGCTTTCATCACTCGAGCCGACCTCTCGTCGACATACCCCTCCTCCTCCAGGCGGCTTATCAGGTGGTACGCTTCGGCCTGGGTCGCGCTGTCGCCCACCACCTCCAGTATGTCTTCAAGCAGGTTCGGCCCCAGCGATATTCGCCTGACGCGGATAAAGCCTCCCCCGCCTCTTCTAGATTCGGTAACATACCCTCGTTCCGGTCGGAATCTTGACGTTATCACGTACGTTACTTGAGAGGGCGTGCAACCGAACCTCTCCGCAATTGATACCCTCTGAATCTGCGCCGTGCCTTTTCCTTGGTCCACGAGCATTCGTATATATTCTTCGATGATGTCAGCAAGACAGGACAAACTCTCCACCCCCAATCCGGTTCCGTCTCATTCCGCTTCAATCGTTCCGGGTGTTTAACTTTAACTATCTTTGACTTTTGGCATCAGTATACACCTTCGGTGGAAAAACGCAATGGGGTTGGAGCGTCCCGCGTGCTAACCGCCGGTTCTCACCGATAATAGGACACGCATGGTGTCATCAGAGCCTGCCCGGTCTAACGGGGAGAACCGCCTGAGCTCCTACGCTAAAGCACCTGGTAAATGCGGCACTTGAGGTACTCGGTTTCAGGCACTCCTACCAGCACCGGGTGATCCCTGGCCTGGCCGCGCCTTTCGAGCAAACGCAAGACCCGGCCCGCGTCCCGTGCCGCATCTTCGATCACCCCTTCGAACTCAGCGGGGAGAAGGTGCTGGGAGCAGGAAGAGGTGATCAAAAAGCCTCCGGGTCGCACTACTTTGATGGCTCTTAGGTTGATTTCTTTATATCCGGCCAGCGCCCTTGGCACGGTCCGGCGGCTTCTCGCAAACGCCGGGGGGTCCAGGACGACTACGTCGAAGAATTCGCCCTTCCGGTCGTAGTCGCGCAGCTCGTCGAAAGCATTAGCCGCACGAAGCTGGAACTCGGTATTGAGCTGGTTGAGCTTCACGGACGCTTGAAACAGGTCCAGGGCTGCCTCGGATACGTCGATCGCCGTCACGTGTCCGGCTCCGCCTTTAGCAAGAGAAAGGCCGAATCCCCCGGAATACGAAAATGCATCCAGGACTTTTTTATCCTTGGCAAGCCACCTGACAGCCGATCTATTCTCCTGCTGGTCCAGGAAGTAGCCGGTCTTTTGTCCCTTAGCCACATCCACCAGATGCCTCACGCCGTTTTCGTCGATTTCCACCAGAGGGTCGAAAGGCTGTCCCACGAATCCGGCGATTTCCGGGAGACCCTCAAGGGACCGGACAGGCGCGTCGTTTCTCTCGTATATGCCTTTGGGCGCCAAAAGATCCGTGATGCCTCGAATCACCGCATCCTTCCACCTGTCCATGCCGAGGGTAAGGGTCTGAAAGACAACGTAGCCGCCGAAGTCGTCTACGACGAGCCCGGGCAGGAAGTCAGCTTCGGAAAACACGAGCCTTGTGCCGATACCGCTGGATTCGGGAGGCCATTTGTCACTGTAGATCTGCTTTCGAAAAAGAACCGCCGCCTCAAGCCGCCTTATTATGAATTCCTCGTTGATGTCCTCGTCCTCCCGGGTGAGGAGCCGAGTTAAAATCTGGGAAGCCGGGTTTATGTATCCTCTGCCTATAAATCTGCCTTTTGAGTCCACAACGTCCACCACATCTCCCGGTTCAAACGAGCCTTCGACCGAAGAAACCTCGGTCTGAAACACCCAGGGATGACCCGTTATAACCCGGTGCTTTTGGCCCGGCTTGAGCTCCACTCTGGCCGTCATATCGTCCGCCCCATCAGGTAAGTCTCAGCTGCAAACGCCGCAGTCGCCCCGTCACCGACAGCCGTCGACACCTGCCGCAAGGATTTCCGCCGAACATCGCCAGCAGCGTAAAGACCAGGTGTTTTCGTCGACATGTCCGGCCCGGTCACGATGTAACCGCTGTCATCCGTCTCCACCAGGTCCGCAACCGGCGCCGAGTTAGGTGAAGAACCTGCGTACACGAAGACCGCTGAAACGGGCTCTTTCTCAACCTCTCCGGTCTTCACGTTTCTCACGGTTATGCCTTCGACGTACCGTTCACCGTGAATCTCGTCGACCACGGAGTTCATACGCAAAACGATCTTCCCGTTTTCCCTCACCATCTTTTGGTTATAAAGCCCGGCCCTGAACTCGTTCCTTCGGTGTATCAGGATGACCTGCGACGCAAGCCTGGCGAGAAACTGCGCTTCGGTGAGAGCAGAATCACCGCCACCTACCACAGCTACTCTCCTGCCAGAGAACAGGGGCCCGTCGCACGTGGCGCAAAAACTCACACCTTTTCCGACCAACCGGTCTTCACCCGGCACGTTAAGGCGCCTCGGACTGGTGCCGGCACAATAGATGACCGCGCTGCTCTCGTAAGTAGAAGCTTGACCCGACACGGAAAAAACGCCGCGGTCGCCAAGGGTTACCCTTTTAACCTCGTCCATTTCGATGACAGCGCCGAATCCCCGGGCGTGTTCGGTCATGAGCTCCATGAGCTCCGGGCCCTTTATCCCCTGAGGAAAGCCTGGATAATTGTGGATCATGTCCGTGGTAGCTGCTTGACCGCCTCCGCCCATGGGGTCGAGAACTATCACTTTCCACCCGGAACGAGCTGTGTACAGGGCAGCCGTCAAGCCGGCTGGCCCTCCTCCGACTACGATCACGTCGTACGCCACCTGAAATCACCTCTCGGCCTCATTTTCCCGTTTACAACGATGCTACCATCCAAACGCACCAAGACTCAACGGCGCCGGTTAACCCCTTCGAACGAGTTTTGACCGGAGCCAAGTTGGAGAAACCTACGGGAGGAGGTGGTCTCACTTGGGCGCTGCTGAAGATACCCTGAGAAGACCTGGGAGGCTCTGGGCAGTGGTTTCCGGCGTTCTCGTGGTCGTTGCCGTCATCGTTATATCCAGGATGCAGGTGCGCCGCGTTCCGGGGAAGCCCGGAACCGAGCCTATGTTGTCCGTCTATTTTCACGAGGAGAACACGGTCAGGCAAATGCCGCTGGAAACTTACGTCGAAGGGGTCGTAGCTGCGGAAATGGACCCCAACTGGCCCATAGAAGCTCTCAAGGCTCAAGCTATCGTGGCCCGAACTTTTACCCTCGAGAAAATTCAGCGCGGGGGCGTGCCGGCGAGGGGAACGGACGCCAGCACCGACCCCAAGGAGTTCCAGGCCTATGACGCTGCGAAAGTGAACGACCGGGTCAGAGAAGCTGTACGGTCAACCAGGGGTCAGGTCATCACGTACGGGGGTAAACCCATCCAGGCGTGGTTTCATGCGAGCTCAGGCGGCAAGACGGCCACTCCCGAAGAAGGGCTGGGTCAGAAGATGGCCGCACTTCCTTACGTCTCGGTAGTACCGGATATGCCGGCCAGTTCACCGCAAACCTGGGTACAGAGGTTTTCCGCATCCGAAGTAGCCAGGGCGGCGAGAACAGCTGGCGTGCCGGTGGGCGACTCCGTTTCCTCGATTCGGATCGGCAGGAAAGGTCCATCGGGCAGAGCTGAGACCCTCGTCATCAACGGAAAAGCGGTTTCAGCTCCGGCCCTTAGACTAGCACTGGGAGGCGAAAGGATGAGGTCCACCCTGCTGGATGATGTGCGGCTCGAGGACGGCACTGTGTATATGAGGGGACGCGGATACGGTCACGGAGTGGGCATGTCCCAGTGGGGTGCCTGGGTAATGGCTCTCAGGGGAAAGAAGGCCCAGGACATCGTCAGGTACTATTACCGGGGAGTTAAGATAGAAACCATGTGGCAGTGAAGAAAGGAGCGGTGACGAAGCCGGACCGAACTGAAATCTTAACTTAAAAGCAAGTCCCCGCGAGCTCGTACAGGTTTCTGACGTTCGGGCTCCGCGGGGACTTTTCCCCGGACGTCTCGTCCACTTGAAACAGAGCATCCCGGATGATCCCGCGCCTACTGCTTATCGCCTGCCGCCTGTTGTCTGTTGCTTATCGATCACCTGTCGCTATTTGTCCTCTTTCTCTTTCCTGGCCGCCTCAATGATACCCTCGGCTACCTGGGCGGGAACTTCTTCGTACCGGTCAAACTCCATCTTGAAGATACCCCTTCCCTGAGTCATTGACCGGAGGTCTATAGCGTATTTCAACATCTCCGCCATAGGGACCATCGCCTTGATGATCTGGAAAGGACCCTTGGCTTCCACCCCCAGAATCCGTCCTCGTCTCTTGTTGAAATCACCCATGATATCGCCCATGAATTGCTCGGGCACCATGACCTCCACCCGCATGATGGGCTCAAGGAGCACGGGATTAGCTTCGGAGCAGCCCTTCTTAAAGGCAAGCGACGCAGCTATTTTGAACGCCAGTTCCGACGAGTCTACCGGGTGGTACGAACCGTCGTAGAGGATAGCCCTCAAGTTCGTCACCGGGTATCCCGCTAGTACGCCTTCGTTGAGGGCTTCCCGCAAACCCTTTTCCACAGCGGGAATATACTGCCGGGGAACCGCGCCGCCGAAGATCTTATCCACGAATTCGAAGTCCTTATCGGGCGCGGGTTCGAACTCTATGAAAACGTGACCGTACTGGCCTCTGCCGCCCGTCTGTTTTTTGTGCTTACCCTCGGCTTTGGCGGTCCCCTTTATGGTCTCCCGGTAGGGGACTTTGGGAAGCGAAAGCTCCACATCAACGTGGAACTTATCCCTTAGTTTGGTGGTGGTGACGTCTACATGCACCTCTCCCAGGCCCGACAGTATGGTCTCCCCCGTTTCGGTGTTCCGCTCCACTCGAATCGTGGGGTCTTCTTCAACCAGTCGCTGCAGACCGGCAGATATCTTGTCCTCGTCTCCTTTGGTCTTCGGCCGTACAGCTACCGAGTAGACGGGATTGGGGAAAGCTATGGGTTCGTGAACGATGGGTGACGACTCCGAACATAGAGTATCCCCTGTGGTCGTCTCCTGGAGCTTGGCCACCGCACCTATGTCGCCGGCGGGCACTTCAGGCACCGGTTCCTGGCTTTTACCCTTAACGGAATAAAGCTGGCCTATTCGTTCGGTCCTGCCTTTTGTGGCGTTAAAGCAGGTGGTGTTGGAAATAAACTTGCCCGAATACACCCGGAACAAAGATAGTTTCCCGACGAAGGGGTCGGCCGTGGTCTTCCACACCAGGGCCGAGAACGGCGCGGCCGGCGTGGCCTCAAATGACTTTTCCTCCTCCGAGCCCGGGGCCTTGCCCACCGGGGCCTTTACGTCAGCGGGCGAGGGCATGTAAGCAACGATAGAATCCATTATGGCATGCACTCCGACGGTCTTGGCCACCGAAGCGGGAATGGCCGGAAAAGCTTTCCTCTTGAGGACGGCAAGTTTGAGCCCCCTAACAACCTCTTCCCTGGTTAGCTCCTGCCCTTCGATGTACTTCTCCATGAGCTCGTCGTCCCCATCGCAAGCGGTCTCGACCAGTTTCTCCTTGGCAGAGTCTACCTCGTCTTTTAGCTCTTGAGGAATATCCTGTTCTGTTATCTTGCCTTCGCCTTGCGTAACCAGAGCTTTGCCTCCGATTACGTCGACGACCCCCCGGAAATTCGCTTCCTTGCCTAGGGGGATGTAAAGCGGGACGACATGACCGCCAAAAGCGCGGTTGACCTCCTCAAGGGTCTTCCAGAAGTCGGTGTTCTCTCTGTCAAGCTTGTTTATCGCTATGATGCAGGAAAGATTCCGTTGCCGTGCATAGTCCCATACGATTTCGGTCCCTACCTGCACACCCCCGGTCGCATCGACGACCACTACCGCCCCTTCCACAACCCGAAGAGCTGACAATACGTCACCCACGAAGTCGAAATATCCGGGGGTATCGAGCAGATTTATCTTGCTGCCTTTCCATTCAACCGGCGCCACCGAAGTAGATATGGTGGTCTTGCGACGGATTTCTTCGGAGTCGAAATCCAGTAGTGACGTGCCCTCGTCAACCTTGCCAAGCCGCGTGTTGCCGCCGGATATGAAGAGCATGGCATCGCCGAGTGACGTCTTACCGGCGCCGCTATGAGCTATCAGAGCGACGTTACGCAGGTTTTCTATGGAATATTCCTTCACTAAGTGCTCCCTCCTCAGGATAGCGCCCCGCCCAACCGAATCTCGCGGTTCAAAAGGTCCGGTCGAGTTTCCTTCGGCATGATACCAATTAGTGTGATAAACGCGCAAGACCGACCGGAAGCTGTAGACGCTGAAGTCTGTAGACCACAACGCAAGCGGGGGCGGTTTTCGCCGTCCCCGCCGTCAGCACTGAGTTGCTTTCTGGCTCGGTTCGCCCGGGCCGCTCACAGATGGCCTGTAGCGTGTTACCTGCTGGTGTTTCCTATGACGTCTTAACTGCTCGTCCGTCACAGACCGCTTATGCCATCGGTAACCGGTCCCCGAACTGGTGGGATCCAAAGTTACCACACGTAGAACCACGTTTGCGCGACCGTTACATAATAACCGTTCGCTACGTTCGACCGGACATCTGCCACATACCACCCGGGTTCGAGACCCTTAAGGTTCACAAAGGCGTACCGCGTGGCCCCGTTTTGCAAGTACCCGATGGAGTCTCTGAACCCAACTCCCGCGAGATACTGAGTTGATCCACTCTTCCTCACGAGAACTTGGTAACCGTACTGGTAGGGCAGCCAGACGTCACGTCCGGAGTTGTTCTTCACCACCACGCGAAGCCGCGGGTACGGGTTCAAGTAGGACGGCCCGGTGAAACTTACGGAGTAGGACAAGGGCTCACGGCCAGCGACCCAAATGTACGTGCTCGCTACCGGGTACCATCTAGACTCCGCCAGGAAGTAAGCTTGCACCATGTAGGACCCCTGCGGAATCCAGGGCAAAGCCACCTTGTACGTCTTGACCTGACCGGACTCGATGGTTTCCGTGGTGACCACCTGAGAGAAGGTCATTTCAGCACCCCACCGCCAAACAGGGAGCCCACCGGCCCAAAGCACGAAATCTACCTGCTGGCTCGTGGGGAATTCCGCGGTCACGGGCTTTTCGGTATCGTTTATCACCAGAAGTCGTAGTTCTCCGGTCTCGGGCAGGTACTGCAAGACGTACTCAAGCCCGAGGCGAGACGTGCCTGGTGACCACCAGTTTCCGCCACCGATTGGGAAGGGGTACCACCAGTACCAGTCTCGGTAGCCTTCAGCCGCTAGACCGGCCCGGTTAGGGCTCGCCATTGCGGGCACCGCCAATCCCAGAGCCGTAACCGCCGTAACAACTGCTATAACAGTTAGCCGTCGCATTACCTCTATCATCCTTTCGTTTGTGTTTCCTGGTGCGTCTTTGCGTGAATCCCAAGGATTTCTCGCCAAGTTCGTCTCGAGCCAGCGATGCACCATAACATGATAACACATGCTAGCAGTCGGGGTGACTGGTAAATGGTGGGTACACGATCGCTTTGGTGAGCCAGGAGGACGGTGTTCTTACACACTAATGCCCGTGGCATGTTATACGTTTGTAGGACCTGACACTCCGATTGATGACCGGTTCCAGCCGGAAGAGACGGAGGTGACCCTACCCGGAGGTTCGTAATTAATACCGGGCGAGCTTGTTCCCGCTCACAAATATCGCATTACTCCCGGGAAACACCCGCCGGGCGTATCGCTTCATTCTAGGAAAAACGGCTTGTCATCGGGAACTATCCTAAACTCCACTTTTACTCCCCTGGCAGCAATTTCTTTCAGAATCGATAGCTCTTCCTCTGAAAGAGAGATGTTTCTGTAAAACGGCTTACGTCCGGGCTTGGATCCCACCCCTCCGACGTTCAGCTTGTCGAACTGAACACCCAGGTCTAGGAGCCTCTTGGGTTCCCTCGGGGTTTTGCACAACACTATGACTTTTTCATCTCCGCTGCCGTTGTCCGCAAGGGCCTTTGCCGCATCCTCTACGGTCAAGGCCTCCACGGTGACCCCGCTCGGTGCCGCCATTTTAAATAGCTGAAGCGAGAATTTATCTTTGGCCACGAAGTCGTCGGCAATGATGATCTTCCTGGCCCCTGTAACCTTAAGCCAACCCGTCATCACCTGACCGTGAATTAACCTGTCGTCTATCCGAACTAGAGCGGGTTGCATCCCCGCAGTCGCCTCCTGTTTGTATGTCTCTTAGCAGGCAATATCAAGCCGTTTGCTGCCGCACGTCTTAGCTTTACCTTTCAGTTCCCCATCATGGCCTCAAGCTCCGCGGAGAAGTCGACGATGGAACCCTGTCCGTCATCGAGCACCTTGGCCGCCAGCTCCTTCGCCGACCGGGCCTCACCGCGACTCATAACCGCTTGAAGAAGCACGGGCAGGTTCACTCCAGCTATACAGCGACGCTTGGGACTGATTAGTCTCGCGACGACGTTGCATGGGGTGCCGCCCTTCACATCCACGAGGAAAAGAACCTCTTCCCCGTCACCGCAGGACCGTAGTGCCTCGATGACGCGTTCCGCATAGCCCTCCGGTGATTCCTCCGGTCTTAGTCCAACGGCGAAGACCTTTTCCTGCTGCCCGCAAATGAGAGTCATCGCGCTGAGCAGCCCGTCGGGAAAATCCCCATGGCCTAGGATACCTATTATCAACGAACTCCCTCCCCTGGGTGTCTTTCGACTCCACCGAGTCGCCGGGGCCCCGTCACCCTCGCCACCCAAACAAATGCACCGTTCGTCTCCGAATAGTACCTGCGCTAACCCACCCGGCGTCCCAGTGAGAAGTTTACTCCATCTACACAGCCGCTCTATACGAGTCCGGACATTTAACGTAGCCAGTGGGTACATATGTCCTGACTTTTGTACTCTTCGACCCATCCTAGTGATAATCCTTCTGCTTTCCCCTGGTTTCGATCGTTCTTTCAAGGACCAGCTGCTGACAGATCGATAGGGCTGATCAGCAACTTTCTGTTAGCTCCGGTCGCGAAAAACCCCGAGAATAAAAAAGCCCTGCGTTGTTGCAGGGCTTTTGAAATCAGTTCCCGGCGGCGACCTACTCTCCCGGGCCACAGGGGCCAAGTACCATCGGCGCTGGAGGGCTTAACTTCCGTGTTCGGAATGGGAACGGG
>DUSS01000051.1 GCA_012842495.1 Candidatus Fermentithermobacillaceae bacterium | reverse complement strand
CTTGTGCAGAACCTGGCCACAGCCCACTTAAAGAGCCTCCCAAGAGGGGTTATTCCCAGGTCGCTCACCGTGGTGTTGAGGTCGAACTCCCCTTTTTTGATCGGGACTTCGGCCGGCATCTTTCTGCCGGTTAGCGATTCGAACTGATCCAGAGGGATTTCTTCGGCCCTGGCGAGATCGTAGTAGACCGGGGCGGTCTCCCGATAGTTGGGTATATCCGTTAAAGCGGCCCGGACGTTAACCGCGGCCCGGAGCAAGATATCGCGGGAAGATGAACCCACCAGAACCTCGAATTCGCCGCTTTCCACGCACCAATCGTTGGTCAGGACGTTATAAAAAGCGAAAGCGTCTCTCTTTAAATCTACACTTACGGTTTTCTTCTCTCCCTTTTTCAGAAACACCTTCCGAAAAGCCCTCAGCTCCTTTTCGGGGACGAAGTTAGTCGAGCTGACGTCTCTCACGTAAATCTGGGCTACCTCTGCGCCGTCATACTCTCCGGTGTTCTTAATGTCGAAACTGACGGTTAGGGTGTCGTTCTCGTCTATCGTGTCGGTGCTCAGCTTGAGGCTGGAGTACTCAAAACTCGTATAAGAGAGGCCAAAGCCGAAGGGGAAGAGCAC
Organism: Candidatus Fermentithermobacillaceae bacterium; assembly: GCA_012842495.1. Lineage (GTDB taxonomy): Bacteria > Bacillota > Sulfobacillia > Fermentithermobacillales > DUSS01 > DUSS01. The sequence goes on along the minus strand of DUSS01000051.1, from coordinate 3,154 downwards.
TTCTTTTTTGGCGGTATCGTAATACCGGTACCCCACGAAGATACTCTCGCGGTACTGGACTCTCTTCGGGCCCATCCCGAAATACCTCGCGGCCAGGCAATCTTCAAGGCGCAGCGGGAAGGTTTCGGCCAGTTTTCCGGAAGGGCTGGCCCGCCCGAAGATGAGGTCACTGGCCGCTTCGCCTCCCGCTTCACCTCCGAGGTAGAGATTGAGGACGGCGGCGACCCCGTCTAGCCAAGGCATCTCTACCGGGGCTCCGCAGCTTAAGACCACGATGACGCGGTCCGATACCGCGGTGAGGGCACAGATGAGTTCGTCCTGCCCTCGGGGCAAGCGAAGGTGGGTGCGGTCAAAACCTTCCGACTCGCATTCGTCGGTCAACCCGACAAAGGCCAGAACATGCCGGCTCTTCCGGGCAAGTCTAACCGCTTCTGCGATCTCGTGCGCCGAATACCCGTCACCTTTCAGGGTATAACCCGGTGCGTACGAGTAGGCCACACCCTGCGAGTCCAGATGATCGCAGAAGCTCACGAGCTTTTTAGGGTTTACTCTGCTTGTTCCGCTTCCCTGGTAACGGGGAAATTTGGCCAGCTGACCGATGACGGCAAAATCCGATTCCGGGTCGATGGGGAGGATCCTGTCCCGGTTCTTCAGCAGGACGGCTCCGCTTGCCGCTGCTTTTCGCGCCAGAAGGTGGTGCTTTTCGTAGTCTGCCTTGAACGAGGCAGCTTTCTCTCTCACGCCGGCATGCCTGAACACGAAACGCAGGATTCTTTTGACGGCTTCGTCGAGGTATTTAATGTCGAGCTCGTTCGATTTAACCGCTTCCACGATCTGCCGGTCGAGAATGCCATTGGACGAAGGCATCTCGAGATCGAGTCCGGCCACAAGGCCCTTAACCCGGTCGTTTACGGCGCCCCAGTCCGAGACGACGATGCCCTCAAAACCCCACTCCTCTCTCAGGATATCCCGCAAAAGTCTCCTGTGATCGCTGGCGTGGATGCCGTTCACCATGTTGTAACTGCACATCACCGCGTCAGGACAGCTCCTCTTGACGGCGATTTCGAAAGCCTTCAGGTAAATCTCCCGGAGAGCTCTCTCGTCGACTTCGGAGCTGATCGTTAACCTGCGGTACTCCTGGGAGTTGACGGCGTAGTGTTTTAGCGCCGCGCCCACGCCGGTTTTCTGTAAGCCCCTGATGAAGGCGGCTGCCAGCTCCCCGGCGAGGCAAGGGTCTTCGCTGAAGTACTCGAAGTTGCGCCCGCACAGGGGCGTTCTTTTGATGTTCACCCCCGGGCCGAGGAGAACGGAGACGCCTTGCTCAAGGCATTCTTCACCGATGGCGCGGCCCACCTCTTCCAAAAGCTCGGGGTCCCAGGTGGAGGCCAGGGTCACGGCCGGGGGGAAGCAGGTCGCCGGCGGGCTTGGCGCCAGCATGCTGCCACCCTCTGTCACTTTGCGCAGACCGTGGGAGCCGTCGGCCATCGTTACGGAGGGTATCTCGAGTCTGTTGATGGGCGTGGTTTCCCAGTTGCTTACTCCCGAGCAAAGAGCAGCTTTCTCTTCGAGCGTAAGCTTCTGAACGATGGCATCGATGTGCCGCGAGAGGGAGCTCTCCTCGCGGTTCCGCCCTGTTTCTGTTCGAAGGATGCTTTTAGTCTCCGTGTTTTCTTGCCTCCTCACAGTCCGAGTTTAAAGCCTCCTACAACACGGTGTGAAGCCTGTACTCGTCGAAATACAGGTAGCAGGTGAAATCTCAACCTGCCAAATTGTGTGGGTTGTTTTAGACCGCCTTGAAAAGCTGAGCGCGAGCTGGAACGTACCGGAGGAGTTAGCTGCCGGACCCGTTCGAGACGCCGTTAAGATGGGTGATTCCACCGGAAGAAAGGGCTTAACCCGGGCGTGGCTGTGATAACATGTGTACGGGAAGCGGCGATCGTCGCCCTCACTCTCGTCGTGCGGAGGGGTTTCAGGCATGAGACCGGCGTATGACGCTCGGCTCTGGTACAGGCAAATCCCGCTCCGGCATTCGGTCCGTGCCTACGACGGACGAAGTGTGCCCGGTGACATGCTGGACAGCCTGCGCCCGTTTCTCTCGAGCTTTTCTGACCTGTGCCGCGGGGCCCGCGGTGTATTCCTGAATAACGCTGGTGACCTGTTCACCGGGATCGTGGGACCATTCGGCAGGATAACTGGCGTATCCACGGTCGTCGTTTTCATTGGAGACACCAGTGTGCCCGAGTACATGGAAGGCCTGGGTTACCTCGGAGAAGGCGTCATCCTGCACGCCACGTCTTTAGGACTGGGGACGTGCTGGGTGTCGGGGACTTTCAACTGGAGCCGCACCTTGTCCAGAGTCGTGCGCGGTGTCAACGAGAGAGTTGTCGCCATCTGTGCTCTGGGGTTTCCCGCCGAAAGAGAAAACGGCGGTCAGAAGCTGCTGAGCAAACTGGCGCGATCCCGGGAGCGAAAACCCATCGACGCGATAGCCGGAGGTCTACCCGTGGACAAATGGCCTGCCGGTGTCAGGGAAGCCCTGGAAGCAGCCAGGCTTGCCCCTTCGGCTGTCAACCGTCAACCCTGGTTTTTTGAGGTGGCCGAGGACGGGGTAACGCTATCGGTGCAAGGTCCGGGCTCCGGGTACGGCTCTTCTAAGAGGTTGGATTGCGGCATCGCCCTGCTTCACTTTGAGGTGGCCGCGAGAGCTCTGGGCATCGAGGGTGATTGGAAACTGATGGGGCCCCCGCACGTAGGAAGGTTTGTCTTCGGAAGCGGGGAAAGGTGATTGTGACCGGTTTGACCCAGAGTATTGGGGCTCAACCGGAAACCATTGCGCTCAATGCTTCTCTCCAATCGCGCATTTCCCGGTTTATCGTCTCCCGCAGCGGGTACGGGGAAAGCTCCGAGTTCTTGGGCCTCCTCGCCGGTCTCGGGAATTGGTCGCTCGTGACCGGTTCCAGGTCCACTTGAACGCCTGCGCATCTGAATATCTCGCGTGCAAACTCATACCAGGTTACCGCGCCTTGATTCGTCACATGGTATACTCCAAAGCACCCGCTCTCAACCAGGTCTACGCACGCCTTTGCCAGGTCCACCGTGTAGGTCGGACATCCCCGCTGGTCGTTTACGACCCGGATCCGCTGCTTTTGCTTGG
>DUSS01000005.1 GCA_012842495.1 Candidatus Fermentithermobacillaceae bacterium | reverse complement strand
GGGGCCCCCCGTGTCTAGAGAGGTCATCGGAACCTGCCCGGTCTGCGGCGGGACCATGGAAGTGACTGAGATCCATTGCCCGTCCTGCAACACCAGGATATCCGGTTGCTTCCATATGGACAAATTTTCCAAGCTCACTCCGGAGCAGAGGGCCTTCACCGAAATCTTCATTAAATGCCGGGGCAATATAAAGGAAGTAGAAAGGGAGCTGGGGGTTTCGTATCCCACCGTCAGGTCGCGCCTGGAGGCGGTGATACAAGCTCTAGGCTATCCGGTATCTACAGATTCCGACTCCCAGTCGGTTGAAGACTGGAAGGCGTCCCGGCAGAAGGAGATCCTAGATAAACTGGGAGCCGGCGAGATCACGGCAAAGGAAGCCGTGAGGATGCTCAGAGCTCTGCGATGAGGACATCCCGGGACACCGGGGGAGACCCGCTCCTCAAAAACAGGCAACCCGGCCGGGGGATAAAGGCATAACAGGGTTGCAGGAGGAGGAAGAAGAACAATGGCGGGGGACGAAAAACTTGAGATTCTGCGGATGGTGGCGGAGGGTAAGATCACGCCGGAACAGGGAGTGGAACTCTTGAAAGCTCTGTCTCCGGAAGGAGACGAAGCTCGGGCAAGATCCGGAAGAGCGGAAAGGCCAGAACGAAGTGAGGTTTCGTCCGGGGATACCTGGGAAGAGAGAGTAAAGCGAGCGCAGGAAAGAGCGGAGCAGGCGGCGAGAGCCGCCGCGGAGAAGGCGGAGCAGCTCGCCGAGGAGGCGGGGAAGAGAGCTGAGTACATCGGTAAAGCGGTATCCGAGACGGTCGGCGAAAGTCTTAGGGGTATCTTCGAAGGGTTGTTCCGGGGAGGCGTAGGCTGGTTTGAAGGAATCGGGTCTCCTCCTGACGAGTACGAATTCGTTGACGCTATCAACGGCGAGTTCCCCCCCGAAGGGGAAATTCAGGTCAACCTCCGCACCACCAACGGCAGAATCGAAGTGGCCGTGGCCGACCAGCCCGGATACACACTGGAAGTCATCAAAAGGGTGAGGGCTGCGACCGAAGAAGAAGCCCGGGAGAAATGCGAGGATATCTACGAATTCAGTCAGGAAGGGCTCATTCTCCGGGGAAAGAGCAAGGATTCCTTCGCGTGGCGGACGGGGGCCTCTTGTGCCTTCCGGCTCAAGCTCCCCCGAGGAAGGATAGCTTCCCTCAACCTCGATACAGCTAACGGCAGGATAGAAGTGAGCGGAGTGCAAGGGTCCCGTCTCGTAGCTGACACCGCCAACGGCAGAGTAGACGTGGACACCTCGTCTTTTGATGAAGCTTCCATCGGTACAGCCAACGGCAGAATAGAATACCGCGGCGAATCCAGGCGCCTGAAGGCCGATACGGCAAATGGCCGGATCGAAGCAAGGCTGAGGGGCGCAGGGGACTGGCAGTTCGAGACGGCGAATGGCAGGATCGAAGTAGTGGTGGAAAAGGCACCCGGCGTGGCTTACGAGGTGGACGCCTCCACTAACATGGGGTCCATCACAGTAGGCGGATTGGACGACGTTGAGGTTCTTTACGACGACCGGGGACGGCGCTGGGGTCCCAAGAGGTACCATGCGAGGAGTGCCGGTTTTGACGGGGCTGCTCAAAAGGCAACCCTCAAAGCTTCCTCCTCCGTGGGTAGAATCGAGGTCTCGTTCTAAGCTTAGTGGAAAGAGCGGGGGGCTCTAGAAGAGCTCCCCGCCAGCCATGGAGTAGCTACATCCGGCGAACTTCCGACATTTCCAAAAGATGTTTCGCTAGCTTGGAAAGACGACGTAGCCTGTGATTCACCGCCGACTTAGAAACAGGTCTCCCCAATGCCGCCCCCAACTCTTCAAGGGTGAGCTCGGGATTCTCCAGACGTGCCCTGGCGATTTCCCGGAGAGCTGCGGGAAGGCGATCTATTCCCAGAAGCTCGTCGATGATGCGTATCTCATCTATCTGCCTAAGAGAGGCCTCCACGGAACGGCTGAGATTAGCTCCATCCATGTTGACGAGGCGGTTTACCGTACCCCGGAGGTTTCTTCTGGCCCGTTGGTCCTCGTACTCCATCACGCCCCGGCAAGCTCCCACGAGCTTCAGGAATTCGACGATTTCGTCGCCTTTTTTGAGGTAGACTACCCATTCGCCCCGCCTCTTCAGGACTCCTGGCGACAGTCCCTCCATCCGTATGAGAGAGGAAACCCTATCTGCTTGTTTCCTGGACTCGAACACGATTTCCAGATGAGACCCGGAAGACGGGGTAGACATGGAACCGCGTGCGATGAAAGCTCCCCGCAGGAAAGCTCGGCGGCTCTCCCGGCGACTGAGGTCGGGCTCCTGAAGACCGGACCGTACCGTCACCGACACCGATATCCTGGGCGGTTGCTTCCGGCTCCCCGAGGGGCGCGATAAAGAGACTCTGTTTTCCCGGGAACCACCTGGAATCAGTTTGGACAGGTAAAGAAACCGCCGGGCGAGATGAGGTTCGCTGGTGACCAGGAACGTCCCGCCGGTTGAGTTGCCCGAGGATCGACAAGCGGTGATACCCGCGAGCTCCGCCCGTGCCACCTCACTGTCTCTGACTCGAATGGCAGAGAGTTCTTCTTTAACCGACCGGGAGAACGTCAGATCCTTTTTCACCTCGGCGGCGTGCCTCCTCCCACGCACTCAAGATCACGCCCGCCAGTTTATCCGGGTCGTGCCGGGCAAGTTCTCCTGCGGCCCCGAAGTCGCCGGCGATGACCGAAAGTCCGAGCTTGCTTATGGCATCCAGGGATGGATCGACGAGATGCCGTCCTTCCTCCACGTAGCGTTGCTCGACTCCCGGCGGAACCTGGCCCACGTTTACGACCACCATGTTTATGACCCCCGGGCCTCCTACCTTGAGAATGGCCCTTACGTGGTCCGCGGCGGAGTAACCGTCGGTTTCGCCTGGTTGCGTCATGAGGTTGACCACGTAGAATTTCAGAGCCCGGGAAGATCCTATTGTGCGGGCGATGTCCTTAACTAGCAGGTTCGGCATGATGGACGTGTAGAGACTCCCCGGTCCCAGGACGATGATGTCGGCCGAGTCGATCTCGTTCAACGCTTCCTCCAGGGCCGGGGCATCAGGAGGTACCAGCCGTACGTCCCGGATCTTTCCCTTCGCCTGGGGTATGAGATGTTCCCCCCGGATGACCCGTCCGTCCTCCAATGACGCCTCAAGGACCACGTCCTCCAGAGTAGCTGGAAGAACCTTGCCTTTTACTGCGAGAATCCTGGACATGGCCCGGACGGCGAGCTGAAAGTCTCCGGTCATCTCGGTCATCGCTGCGAGGAAGAGGTTTCCGAAGTTGTGGCCTTCGAACTCGCCCTTGGAAAACCGGTGATTAAAAAGCTGTCTCATCTCCGGTTCAGCTTCGGCTAGAGCTAAAAGACAGTTTCTTATGTCTCCAGGAGGGAGTATCCCCATGTCTCGTCTGAGTCTTCCCGAACTGCCCCCGTCATCGGCTACGGTAACGATGGCCGTAACGTGGCACGGGAGCTTCTTCAACCCTCTCAACAACGTCGAGAGGCCCGTCCCGCCCCCTACAGCTACAACTCTCGGGATCTCGTGCGCCGGCTTCAACAGCTACCCTCCCGTTTCCCCTCGATCCATGTCGCGGTGCTCCACCACAACGGTACGTCCCTGCGTTTTGAAGTGTTCCTTGAGGTACTCTCCTATCACAACCGACCTGTGACGCCCTCCAGTACACCCTATAGCTATCGTAAGGTGACTCTTCCCTTCGGTAACGTATTGGGGCACGAGGAAATCCAGGAACGATTTAAGCCGGCTGAGGAAACGGTTGGTCACAGGCGAACTCATGACGTACTGGATTACCGGGGCATCCAGCCCCGAGAGGGGCTTCAGCTCCTCGATGTAATAGGGATTGGGCAGGAACCTTACGTCGAAAACCAGATCGGCGTCCATCGGGAGCCCGTGCTTATAGCCGAAAGTCATAACGGTGATGACCAGCGTCTCAAGACCTGCTCCAGAAGACAGCTTGTCCGCAAGGTACTTACGGAAATTTTGTGGACTTAAGTTTGATGTATCTATAACTACATGAGCTCGGCTTCTGATCTCTTTAAGCATCTGGCGCTCCACGCGGATTCCGTCGAGGACTCCCTCGCGGGGACTTAGCGGATGCCTCCGGCGGGTTTCCTTGAAGCGTCTGACCAGAGTTTCGTCGTCTGCGTCCAGAAAGACGACCACGGGCTTGATTCCCATCTCGTCCAGGTCCTCCAGGGATTGGGATAGCGTTCCGAAGAACTCCCCTCCCCTCACGTCCACGACCATGGCTATCCTTGTTATCTTTTCCCTGGCCTGAGTGCAAAGTTCCGCAAACTTGGGTATTAAGCTGGGCGGAAGATTGTCGACGCAAAAGAACCCCATGTCCTCCAGAGTTCGCAATGCTGAGCTCTTACCGGCTCCTGACATTCCGGTGATGATGACCAGCCTGGTTTCGCGCGCCGTTTCCGGTCTCATAGTGGGCGTATCCCTTCTCGCGCCCACACTTCCCGGTAACGTGCGGGATCCGTCAGAAAGTCCATCCGAGCTCGACCGCTTTTCCATAACGAGTACATGCTCGTCCCCCGCTCCAACCCAAACTCGTGCCAGTCCCGGGGCTTTATGAGCCTGGGGCGCGGATGGCGGGAGTAATTGTCGTTGGGGATGAAGATGGACTGGTCCTTGTGCTCTACGTTGTAGTAGGCGAGCCCCTTGCGCTGCCTGATTGGGTCGTAGATTGACTTGAAGTTTCTCGCAACGAAGTTGGCCATTACCAGATACGAGTCTCCCGGGTTTACGGTTACGTGCCCGTAGTTAGGCCACACTATGAGGATATCCCCGGCTTCGAAATCGGCGACGGCAAAATCTTCCACCTCGCCGGAAAGCTCTCCCCCGCGCTGGAGGAGGAAATGAGCTTTACCGTAGAGAACCTGGTATACCTCGGGATAGGTCCACATTCCCCCGGGCGCGACGGGGTGGATGTGACCTACGGTCTTAACGTACTCCGAGCCGACCTTTCCCGGCGAAAGAACCGTGATATCGTACCTGATGCCTTCCCGCTCCATAGTCCGCTGAACCGAAGCTTCGCCGGTTCCTCTGTACATCCGGTAGAGAACCGGGGGTCCATCCCCGTGCGGGTAAAGGCAAACGTCGCGGGCGTCATCCTTCGTTCTCAAATCCGGCTCGGGTCCGACTACTCCTTCTCCGAACCTAAGTCCTCCGCCGGGCTTGAGGTAAACTTCGAACCCGGCCAGGTCCAGCAGGACTTCGCGACCTCCTTCCTCCTGCCCGACCGGCCTAGTTTCTCCTACCGGTTCCGGTTTCGAGTTCTCCGCCATCTTCCGTTCTTCGTCGGACACGTTTTGTACCACCTCTACAAGTTATTCTTCCTTCGGACTTCTCGGCTTCGCGATTATTTCCAAGATCTCGGTATCAAAGATGGTCCTGGCGTGCGATGGCTTCAGGACTAAAGCGGTATCCGCTCCCCTGGATGTTCCGCCCAGCGAGATCACGGGTACCCCATATGGGATAAGACCAGCGTCCAGAGCCATCACAGCTATTTCCACCGCCACTTTGGTTCCTTGTGAAAACATCCTCAGCGCGTTGGCGATTATGCCTCCCGGATACAGCCCTCCGTACTTTGAAGTCACGGCTCTCTCTACGTTCCCGAAGAGATGGGTCTGAGTGAGAAGATCCATTCCCTCCCTACGAAGCTCTTCCCTGACGTTGGGGCCCATTTCGTCGATACCGGGCTCTTTGAAGCCAACGTGGTGGGTGACTACGACAACGTGAAAGTCTTTGCCCTTGAAGTGCCTCGCCGTAAAACCGGTGTTGGAGGCCACGACTACGTGGCGAACCCCCAGCTCACGAGCTCTCGCTTCCACGAGTTCAGCTACCTTCGCTGTGTTCTGAGGTCCTGGCTTGTCGAAGTAGACCGTCATATCTGCAGCGGGTTGAAAAATACCCGCCGCCCCATGCCTCCTTTCCGACCAATTCAATTTACCGCTCCGAGATAAATCATCCCTTTCAGGACATTATTCGATTTCCCAAGACCCTATCCTCCTTCCACCGGGATCCAATCTATGGATGGTGCGGTATTAACTGGCTCGAAAGCGCGGAAAGGGTTTTATATCGCCCTCTCGAATGATATTCTTGAATGAGACTTTCTCAATTCGAGGAAAGGCGGGCTAAGCTACGATCTCTGATCTCATTCAGTATTTTACCTGGTACGATATAATCCTGGCTGTCGTAGATATAACTGTCGTGGCTTACCTGTTTTACCGGGTTTTCGTCTGGATCAGGGGTACCAGGGCGGTGGAACTTCTGAAGGGCATCGCCATTCTTTTGGTACTCGTCTCTGTCTCCCAGTGGCTCAGGCTTTACACGATACACTGGATCCTGTCTCAGCTCAGAACCATGCTGGTGATAGCCATTCCCGTGGTATTTCAACCTGAGTTAAGAAGGGCCCTGGAACAAATCGGGCGGGGGAAGATCTTTGCCCGGGGTAGTTTGTGGGCTCCCGCCACGACTTCGGCTAAGGTCATCTCGGAAGTGGTGGAAGCGGTGTCCAGTCTATCGAGCTCAAAAACCGGCGCCCTTGTGGTCCTCGAGAGGGAAAGCGGTCTTGGAGAGTATGTAGAGGAGTCAGTAAAGCTGGATGCCATCGTGTCATCGGAACTCCTCCAAAACATATTTGTCCCTGGAACTCCCCTGCACGATGGCGCCGTCATAATTAGGGGCGACAGGATCGTGGCGGCCGCTTCTTTTCTCCCGTTTACGCAGGAGAGAGTCAGCGTTGAGCTGGGCTCCAGGCACCGGGCAGCTATCGGGATAACCGAAGTATCCGATGCCGTTTCCGTGGTGGTTTCGGAAGAAACCGGGACTATATCCCTGGCCTCCGGCGGCAGGCTCATAAGGGGTCTTGACAAGAAAACGCTGAAGGAAAAACTGGAGGAGCTCATGATTCCGTCCGTCCCCTCGCTGCTTCAGAAGATAGGTCGCTAGGACGCGCCGCCAGCGGGTCACCGTTGCATCGTTGAGGTGGTCCACGGTGCCGCGCGGTTGTCCGGAATGAACGATCGGGACAGAGCGGGGAGAGTGATCCGGAGAACATGAGAAGCTGGTTCAAGAACAAAGAGATAATCCCCAAGGTGGTAGCTGTTGTCCTGGCGGCTTTCGTATGGTTGCAGGTGATAAACGAGCAAAATCCCTTTACCAAGCAGGTCACGGAAGTCCCGGTGAAAGTCGTGAATTTGGCGGAGGGATGGCGAGTCCTTTCTGTGTCTCCCGAGCGACTCAGGGTCACGCTCGGGGGTCGCGTCAAGACTTTTCAAAGGTCCGACCTGGGAAAGATCGAAGCTTTGGTGGATTTGTCCTCGGTGGAACTTTCGCCCGGGCCGTTTGAGACAAAGCCAGTGATCACCCCACCTTCTGGACTCCGGGTGCTGGAGATGTCGCCGGCTGTCGTCCAGGTGGACGTGGACCCGGTGGTTTCCACGCAAGTACCCGTTAGGGTACAGGTTACCGGAAAGCCTCATGAGGACTACCAGCAGGGAGCCCTGTTATACACGGTGACCGAGGTTACCGTATCGGGACCGAAGAGGCTTGTGGAAAGGGTTGAGGTTGCGTCCGCCCAGCTGGACGTCACCGGGGCACAGAGCGAGGTTGTAAGGAGAATCAAGCTGGTACCACGGGACTCCACCGGCGAGGAAGTCCCCGGCCTTTCCGTTACACCTGGGGAAGTCGAGGCCAGGGTTCCCATGATTCCACTTCCGCCTTCGAAATCCCTCCCGGTCCAGGTCACGCAAGATGGTTCGCCTGCCCCAGGCTACCGGGTAAAATCGATTACGGTTAGACCGTCCTTGGTGAAGGTCCGGCTCTCATGGGCTGGGTCCTCACCGTCGGTAATCCCGACCAAGCCCGTCAAGCTTACAGGACAATCTAGTTCCTTTACGACCGTGGTCGAACTGGCCCTGCCGCCGGGGGTAATCCCTGTCCAGGATACGTCGGTGACGGTTTTCGTGGAGATAGTTGAGGACATCGTCACGAAGACCTTTTCCAACATCCCGGTAACCGTCAAGAACAAGTCCCCCGGTCTGGGCTTTGATCTGGTCCCAGCCGAAGTCAACGTGGTCATCGAGGGCAGGCGCGACCTCGTGGACAAAGTGACCAGACCGGATATCAGCGCATACGTTGATGCGCAGGGTCTACCCGAGGGGGAGTACAACGTAGTCGTGAGAGCCGAAATTGAGGGGGCCGAAGGGGTCAGCGTGAAAACTATAGAACCCTCGAGTGTGACCCTCCACCTGAAGCGCTGGTAAGAAGAAAGGACGCTGAAAGGAGAACGGGTGAAGAGTGAATCTGTTCGGTACGGATGGAATCAGGGGTGTGGCCAACGACGATCTGACTCCTGAAATGGCCTTCAAACTGGGTCTTGCGCTTGGCCTTTATGTTGTACCCCGAGGTAAAGTGGGGGTCGCGAAGGACACCAGAACTTCCGGGGACATGCTGGAAGCTGCGGTCGTCGCGGGGCTGTGTGCTTCCGGATGCCGGGCGGTCACCTTCGGCGTGCTCACCACACCTGGTCTTTCCTACCTGATAAGGGAATTGGGTCTCGACGGGGGAGTGATGATATCCGCCTCCCATAACCCGGGTGAGTTCAACGGGCTCAAGGTTTTCGGTCCTACCGGAAGGAAAATCGATGACTCTATGGAGGAGAAGATTTCCTCCTTTATTTTGAGCGATGGCAAGTGCGCCGGAAGGCCCACCGGCAACAGAGTGGGAAGAGTGATCCGCGCCGAGGGAGAGGTCTCCAGATACGTGGAGTTCCTTACGGGGGTTCCTCACGTCTCTTTTTCGGGGTTAAAGGTTATGGTGGATTGCGCCAACGGTGCAACCGGTCAAGTGGCCCGGCATGTATGGGAAAACCTAGGCGCTCACGTGAAGACCCTCAACTCTGACGGCGATGGGGAAATGATCAACTGTCGCTGCGGCTCTACTCATCCCGAAACCCTCGCAGCAGAGGTAAAACATGAAAGTTTCGACGTTGGATTTGCCCACGACGGTGACGGTGACCGGTGCATCGCGGTAAATCCCACCGGAGGCGTGGAAGACGGCGACCGGATTATAGGAGTTATGGCCAAAGACATGAAAGAGCGCGGCCGCCTCAACGGAAACACGGTGGTCGGTACGGTCATGTCTAACCTGGGTCTCGAACTCTACCTGACCTCTCTTGGGGTCAGGTTAGTGAGAACGGCGGTGGGCGACAGATATGTCCTGGATGAAATGGACCGCGGGGGGTATTCCCTTGGCGGAGAACAGTCCGGGCACATCATCTTCAGGGATATCGCACCTGCCGGGGACGGCATCATGACCTCGTTGCTTCTGGCCGAGGTCCTGGTCCGAAGGGGGACGACGCTTGAAGCGCTCACCGCGGGAATACCCTCGATTCCCCAGGTGCTACTGAACGTCCCCGTAACGGATAAGAGACAGGCGATGGAGTCGCCAGCTTTGAAGAGAGAACTGGGGAAAGCCAGGACCCAGTTCGCTGGAAGGGGAAGGGTGTTCGTCCGGCCATCCGGCACCGAACCGGTTATCCGGGTGATGGTGGAAGCTCCCGAAGTCGAAACCGCCCATGAATGGGCCAGACGCATCGCGGAGGTGATACGGAGCGCCGAAACTGAGGAAAACGTGGGCGAGAAAATAGGCTGAAGAAGCGCCTGGACTTGCCGGACCGGGTACGGCAAGTTGACGAGGTTGGGGTTAATCGAAAGTTTCGGCGGATGCCCCACGGCCGGCCACGGCCGTAAGAGCGCCACAAAACCTCTGGGTGACCGGAGAACAAATGGCGGCGGGTGGTCCGGGGGGTGAAGACTCGCCCCGGTAATTCCTCGCGCACGAAACCCTCAAGACAACTTCAACAGTTCTTCATGGGATTACGAGCGCGTTCCAAAAAAGACACGGTCGCCGAAAGGGGTGTTTTTCGTGTGCGGCATCGTTGGATACGTCGGGGGTAGACAGGCAGTACCCATCCTCTATCAGGGACTGTCCGACCTGGAGTACCGCGGCTATGATTCATGCGGTATCGCCCTGCTCGACGGCAAGGGAATCCTCACCGCCAAAATTGCAGGAAGACTATCGAAACTTCGAGAGCTCCTCAAAGATTTGCCGCCAGCAACGACGGGAATCGGGCATACTAGGTGGGCGACGCACGGGAGGCCCAGTCAGGAAAACGCCCATCCTCACGTCGATTGCAGGCACGAAATCGCTCTCGTTCACAACGGGATCGTCGAAAACCACCGGGAGCTCCGGGAGGAGCTGATTTCCAGGGGCCATACCTTCACGTCTGAGACGGATACGGAGGTCATCGTCCACTTGATCGAAGAGGCGTACGATGGAGACCTGGCTTCGGCGGTGAGAAAAGCTTGCCGGCAACTCAAGGGTTCTTTTGCCCTGGCCGTGATCAGCGCGAAAGAACCCGGGCGCATAGTGGCGTTCCGCCAGTCAAGTCCTCTTATAGTGGGGCTGGGCGAGGATGAGAAAATCCTGGCTTCCGATATTCCTGCTGTGCTCTCTCATACCCGCAAGATCGCGGTCCTGGCCGACGGTCAGTGTGCCAGCATAACGAGATACGGTCTAGAGGTGTTCGACGCCTGCGGGAATCTCACCGACCCCGATGTACGGGTGGTGAACGCCGACATCGATGTGGCGATGAAAGAAAACTTTCCCCATTTCATGCTGAAAGAGATCCACGAGCAACCCGAAGCCTTGGCGAGGGTGCTCTCCGGCCGGGTCAAGGGGGGACTGCCCCATTTCGAACCAGAAGAGTTTCGATTGAGCGCAGAGGATGTCAGAAAACTCCAGAGGATCTTCATCGTTGCTTGCGGAACGGCCTACCACGCCTCTCTCACAGGCAAAGCTCTTTTCGAGCGCCTCGCGGGAGTTTCAACGGAAGTGGATCTCGCGTCCGAATTCAGGTACAGGGAGCCGCTGGTACCCTCCGGCTCCTTGGTAATAGCCGTAAGCCAGTCGGGGGAAACCGCCGACACTCTGGCAGCTATGAGAGAAGCTAGAGCCAGAGGGGCGAGGGTTCTCGCTGTCACGAACTCGCCTGTGAGTTCGCTGGCCCGCGAAGCTGAAAGCGTCGTTTACCAGAGGGCGGGGATCGAAATAGCTGTAGCTTCCACCAAAGCTTATGTAACGCAGGTCCTGTGTCTTGCGCTTCTCGCGGTGCATATGGGGATCTCCACCGGGCATCTGGCCCTGGAGGAAGCCAGGAAGATAACGAGCTCGCTTCAAAAACTCCCCGAACAAGCCCGGAAAGCTCTGAAATCGGAAGCTCGCGTGAAGGAGGTAGCTTCCGACGTGAGCCGGTTCGAGGACGTGTTCTTCATTGGGCGGGGTGTAGACTACCATACGGCCATGGAAGGCCAGCTCAAGCTCAAAGAGATCTCTTACATCCACGCCGAAGCCTACGCCGCCGGCGAGCTCAAACACGGAACTTTGGCCCTGATCGAACAGGGCACCCCGGTTGTCGCGGTGCTTACCGACCCTTCCGTGGCGGAGAAGACCGCCTCCAATGTTATGGAGGTGAAGGCCAGGGGAGGTCGAATTATATCCGTGACCACCCCGCTTACGGGCGGTGCGTTCCCGCCGGATCCGTTGGATGTGGAGATCCAGGTGCCCGCCAGCTATCCGCTAGCATCGCCGGCGGTTGCCGTGATCCCCCTTCAGCTTCTGGCGTACTATGCAGCTCTTCAGCGGGGTACCGATATCGATAAGCCGCGAAACCTGGCTAAATCAGTGACGGTGGAGTGAACGGGTGGCATCGTTCAGAGTAGGCATAGACGTGGTCCCCGTGAACCGGGTGGAGAGAAGTCTCCGGCGCTTCGGGGACATGTTCGTCCGTAGGTTTTTCACCGACGGGGAGCTTGGTGCCATGCCGAAAAAGGACGCCCTTCATATGGCGGGTAGGATCGCAGCTAAGGAAGCGTGCATGAAAGTCCTGGGTGCCGGCTGGCCTCAAGTACCGTGGACTAGCCTGGAGATTTTGAGGGATGCTACGGGACGTCCGGTGGTTAGGGCTGGCGGGCGCGCCCTCGCTACGATGAAGAGATTACAGATCAAAGAGATATCGGTGTCCTTGAGCCACGACGGTGGCTTAGCTTTAGCGGTGGCCCTCGGAGTCGGGGAGGGGCAGGAGAATGATCCTGGTCACGAGAGATGAGATGAGAGCGGTAGATGAAGCCGCCCAGGCAAAAGGGATTCCCGCCCAGATCCTCATGGAAAACGCGGGAAGAGCTGTGGCGGACGCGGCGGTGCAAATGCTTTCCCGGGCGGGTAAAGGGCCTAAGTCCCGGCCGGCAAAGGGACCTACGGTGGTGGTATTGTGTGGTCCCGGACAAAACGGCGGCGATGGCCTGGCTGCGGCGAGACATCTTTCGGCAAGAGGCTACGATGTGGTGGTGGCTATCTTCGGCAAAAGATCCTCGCTTCCGCCCGAGGCCGGACATTGCAGGCTCATGCTGGACCCGTTTGAAGTCCCCTGCTTCGAGACGGATACTCTCACCGCAGGACAAGTACTGGAGAATCTCCCGTCACCGGATTTGATTATCGACGCTCTGCTCGGGACCGGTTCCTCGGGGGACCCGAGAAGCCCCATTCGGGAAGCCATTGAATGGGCGAACTCCGCCGGTTGCCCCATCCTGGCCTGCGACATCCCTTCGGGACTCGACGCCGATACGGGCACCCCGGGAACGCCGGCGATCCGGGCATCCCTCACGGTCGCTATGGGATTTGCAAAGGTTGGACTTGTCACCTATCCAGGCCGGAAATTCACAGGGGAGTTAGTAGTAGCAAACCTCGGCTTTCCCCCGTCCGCATTTCCCCCCTCGTGGACGGGGAAGACGCCGGAAATGGACGAAGCTCGGGAACTGATGCCGAAAAGGGATCCCGACCACCACAAGGGGCTTTCCGGGCATGTTTGCGTGGTGGCCGGTTCCGTCGGCATGGTGGGAGCGGCGTGCCTTGCGGCGTCGAGTTCGCTGAGAGCCGGCGCAGGGACAGTGACCCTCGTGGTTCCCGGCGGTGCCTATGTTCCAGCCGCATCAATGGTTAAGGAAGTGATGGTCGTACCCGCAGGAGACGGCCCCACCTTCAACGTCTCCTCGGTGGCGGTCGTTCGACGAGAACTGGAGCGGGCTGACGCTGCCGTACTTGGACCTGGGTGGGGTAGGGGCCCGGATCAAACGTTGTTCTTGCAGGAAATATTAAAGAATGTGGCGAAACTCCCTTGCGTTGTAGACGCCGACGCTCTCGCCGCACTGAAGGACCTTACCGGGAGCCTTCGCAGGTGGAAAGAGGAGGTTAAACTAAGTGTGCTGACTCCTCACCCTGGAGAAATGGCGCGGCTCTTGGATGTATCCACGATTGAGATTCAATCCTCCAGGGTAAAGTGGGCGCTGCAGGCTGCGGCAGAATGCGGGGCGGTGGTGGCGCTGAAGGGTGCGGGAACGGTAACAGCTCACCCGCAGGGGAAGTACGTGGTGAATACCTCGGGGCACCCTGCCATGGCCACGGCTGGGGCCGGCGACGTGCTTTCGGGGATGGTCGGCGCTCTGCTGGCCCAGGGGCTCGAACCGTTCGATGCAACTTGGCTCGGAGTTTACTGGCACGGGCTTGCAGGCGAGGTATGCGCTGCCAGGGTGGGCCGGGTCGGTGTGCTATCCGGAGATATCGTCCGGGCCATTCCTCGAGCCCGGCGCATCATCGTGGAGGGGAGGTGAGGGTGGCTCCGCGTTTGGAGGGCGGAGCTGCCGCAAAGTGTCGAGAATGAAGAGAATCGTAGTGGGCTTGCCCGAGGAAGTGCTGGAAGATCTCGACCTCCTGGCTTCCGGGATCTCCGGACGCCGGTCTGAACTGATCAGGGAAGCGTGCGTACGGTACGTTGACGAGTTAAAACGCATAAAACTCAGAGAACAAATGAAACTGGGATATCAGGAAATGGGCGAGTTGAACGTGCTGCTGGCCGAGGAGATGAGTCGTCTGGTCATGGATGAGCTCGCACCTGCACAGCTTGCCCGGGGGACCCCTGAGGAGCCCGCCGGGGACACCGGAGAAGGGGACGGGAACGAACGGTGATGCCTTCGCGAGGCGACATATTTTACGCCGATCTCTCGCCAGTCATCGGGTCTGAGCAGGGCGGGTTTAGGCCTGTGCTCATCATTCAAAACGATATCGGAAATAAATACAGCCCAACCACGATCGTGTCGGCCATCACTTCTCAAATAGACAAGGCAAGACTTCCGACCCACGTAGAAATCCCCGCTCACCTTTCGGGCCTCGAGAAAAACTCCGTTATCCTTCTGGAGCAAATAAGGACCATTGACAAGCGAAGGCTGAAGCGGCACGTATCGAAGCTGGATGAGGAGATCATGGCGAAGGTTGACGAAGCTCTAGCCATTTCCGTCGGCCTCAAGCCTATCTAGCCCGCACGAGAATGGCGAAAGCCCCGCACCGGAAATGGGGCATTTTTCGCCGCCTCATCGGGGATAAGGGAGGAACCACGATGCGACCGTTGATAGGCATCACCTCGAGCGTAGACGAGGAAAAAGGAGAAGCAAAGCTTTCCCTGGATTACAGCGATGCCATTTTGAAAGCGGGAGGAATGCCCCTTCTAATCCCCCCCGGTATCGAAGATATCGCCAGCGTCCTTTCATCGGTGGAAGGCTTGGTGTTCACGGGCGGAGTCGATATCGACCCGGCGTTTTACGATGAAAGACCTCATCCAAAGATGGGCAGAGTGAGCCCGTCCAGAGATGCCATGGAAATCCCATTGGCCCGGGAAGCTCTGGCACGCGGAACCCCGATACTGGGGATATGTAGAGGCGCGCAGGTCGTGGCTGTCGCCGCCGGCGGCACGCTCTTTCAAGACATACCATCTCAGGTGGGTGGCGCTATGAAGCATCATCAGGAGGCACCCAGGTGGTACGGTACTCATAAGGTGATTTTGGACGAGGAAACACTGGTGCTCGAGGTGTTCGGACAGCGACAGATCGTCGTGAACTCATTTCACCATCAATCCGTGAGAACGCCTGGGGACGGCCTGAAGATTACCGGACGCGCTCTCGATGGGGTGGTCGAAGCTCTGGAGTCTAAAACGGGGAGCTTTTGCCTCTGCCTCCAGTTTCATCCAGAGTGTATGTGGCAGAAGGACAAGCTGTTCTTAAGACCTTTTGAGGCTCTGGTAAAGGCGGCGAAAAAGGCGTGAGTACAAGGCCTCGGGCGAGGAACATAGGGCTAGTACTGGGGAAGATGTGTCCCGGTCCGCTGAACGCCATTACCGATGTGCCTGGTGTCGTAGTAGGGCACGTCACGCTGGTCCGGGGCGAGGGAGCTCTCGTTCCGGGTAAGGGTCCGGTCAGAACGGGCGTTACTGCAATCCTCCCTCACCGGGATAACGTATTCGAGTATAAAGTGCCGGCTGCCGTCTTCGTGATAAACGGTTTCGGCAAGGCTACGGGACTGGCTCAGATAATGGAACTGGGTTTAATCGAAACCCCAATCGTCCTCACCAACACTCTAAGCGTAGGGACCGCCTGGGACGCTTTGTGTGGATACATGTTGGAAGAAAACCCCGATATCGGAGTCGGGACGGGCACGGTAAACCCCGTGGTGCTTGAGTGTAACGACGGGTTCCTCAATGATATCCGGGGAAGGCACGTAAAACCCGAGCACGTCCTCGAGGCTTTGCGGTCGGCATCGGGTGGTCCCGTACCCGAGGGCAACGTCGGAGCGGGTACGGGCATGTCGTGTCTGGGTTTCAAGGGGGGAATCGGAACGGCTTCGAGAGTTCTGGAAGGGGGACTCGAGGGGAGAACCCTGGGAGTCCTGGTGCTCGCCAACTTCGGTTCTAAAGAGGATTTGACGATAGCGGGGGTGCCGGTGGGCCGGGAAATTTCTACCGGGGTGCGGGGAAATGCGCCAGCCGGGTCTGTAATAGTCATCTTAGCCACGGATGCGCCGCTTTCTTCGCGTCAACTGGCGAGAGTGGCCAAACGGTGTACTGCCGGGCTTGCCCGGGTAGGATCAACCTTTTCCAACTCCAGCGGAGATTTCGTGGTGGCGTTTTCCACGGCGTATCGGATTCCCCACCGCCAACACGGCTTTGTCACCGTAAGCGTAGTTCGGGATGACTCTCCGGAGTTTGCCTGCTTGTTTCGAGCGGCTTCTGAAGCAACGGAAGAAGCTGTTTTAAACGCTCTCTTTCGAGCCGAGACCATGGTGGGTCGGGACGGGAACGTCAGAGAAGCTATACCTGTGGCGGAGGTCCTCGACGTCCTCGAGAAATATGGCAGGAAAAATCCGAGCTCGCACGCCTGAACACCGGCCCAACTGAAGTTCCTGGAAATCCGCCGGGCGCCCGAGAAGGATATTGGGAGATTTCGTCGAACTACCTAAAAATCGTGACTCTCATGCTCAAAAACATTTGGGGAGGAAGGATATGCAGGGAAAAGAGAGTTCCTGCGAAGGCCGGTCAAGCAATGTTTCGCGGAGGCCAACCTACCTACGAGGTATGGCTGTACGCCGGGATGTAGAAACGTCGCGAGGAGCGAAAGAGGCTGTTAACGAGACCGGAAAAGAAGCGGGTCAGGTCGCCGGTGACCAGGTTGACGCAAAAGACGAAATCCTGTTGAGTTGGCGCGTGTGGCTGCTTCCGAGGAGTCCTCTGAAGTCGTTACTGGTGATATCCTCTGTGGTCGGCATGATAGCTCTATCTTATTGGGCCGTTCCTCAGTGGGTGTTTACAATACTGATAGCTATACTCGTGCTGAACCGGTTAGGTCCCTATATATTTCCAATGAAATATGAACTCAAAGATGTTACAGTAAGTTTTAAAACATATTTAGCCTCGAACACGAAACAGTGGAACGAGCTCTTTTGCTACCGCGAATATCCCGATGGAGTAATGTTAATGCACGATCCGAGGACCATAACGGGGCGAATGCGCGAGGGGATTTTTCTTTACTACGACGAAAAACTTGAGCATAAGGATGAGATCTTAAGGATAGTTTCGTCCAAATTGAAACCAGCCAGGGAAGCCCTTTCAGGGCAACCTCAAATGGCTGAGATAAGTTACAGAGGCGGACTCCTCAGTGCGATTTCGAGGATTCGCAGGCTAAGGCAGAAGAACCCCCCTGGAGATTCATCTCCGGATTAAGCGGGCCGGTCAAAGGACCGGGACCCGTGCCGGTCCCCATCGCCACGAGGGCCGGGTGTATGGTCGTTGATAGAAGGCAGGGGTGAGGAGGTAGTCGGATGGGAGATCGAGGTAAGCCAGTTGAGTCCATCCTCGCAACAGACGTAGGTTCCACCACCACCAAAGCTATCCTCATAGAAAAGCGAGGAGACGAGTACCGGCTCGTAACCAGAGGCGAGATGCCGACGACCGTGGAGGCGCCCTGGGAAAACGTGATGATCGGGGTGAGGAAAGCGGTGAGGCGGGTCGAAGAGCTAGTCGACCGCCCCATCCTCGACGACACGGGTCACCTGATCAGGCCAAAACAAGGCAACAGGGGAGTTGATTATTACGTTTCCACCTCGTCGGCCGGCGGCGGGCTGCAAATGATGGTGGCCGGACTCGTCAAGAGCATCAGCGCCAGTTCTGCCAA
Source organism: Candidatus Fermentithermobacillaceae bacterium (assembly GCA_012842495.1). Lineage (GTDB taxonomy): Bacteria > Bacillota > Sulfobacillia > Fermentithermobacillales > DUSS01 > DUSS01. The sequence goes on along the minus strand of DUSS01000005.1, from coordinate 5,231 downwards.
CAGAGCAGCGCTGGGTGCCGGCGCTGTGGTGCTGGACGTCATCGCCGTAGACGACGGTCGAACCCAGTCAGAACAGATTACGAGGATCACGGAGCTTCGACCGGACATAATACTCATGTCCGGTGGGGTGGACGGAGGGTCGGTCGCCTACATCGCCGCCATAGCGGAAATCGTAAAGCAGGCCAACCCGCAACCGCGCTTTGGTGCTACTTATAAGCTGCCGCTGATATACGCCGGAAACGTTGATGCTCAGGACATCGTACAGGCCGTTTGCGGAAACGACATGGACATCCACCTGGTGGAAAACCTCCGGCCCAGGCATGACGTGGAGAATCTCGGGCCGGCCAGGGAGGCTATCCACGAGATTTTCATGAACCACGTGATGGCCCAGGCACCCGGTTATGGCGAACTCATGCAATGGGTTGACACGACGATCATGCCGACGCCGGGCGCGGTTGGGAAGATCATCAGCCTGATGGCGGAACAGTACAAGGCGAACATCATAGGTGTGGACATAGGCGGTGCCACGACCGACGTTTTCTCCAGTTTTGAAGATACATTTACGCGAACGGTGTCAGCGAACCTTGGGATGAGCTACTCCATATGCAACGTGCTGGAGGAAGCGGGCTTTCAGAACATCTTGCGGTGGATACCCTTTGGGATGGATGAAGCCAAGATATCCGACTGGATAGCCAATAAAATGGTTCGCCCGACTACCATCCCGCAGACTCTCTACCATCTTGTTCTCGAGCAGGCCCTTGCCAGGGAAGCTTTGAGGCTCTCCTTTGAGCATCACAAGAGCCTGGCGCGGAAGGTGGAGAAAGAGGAAATCTCCATGCTGTGGAGAGCCCGAACGGAGATGTTGAAAGCTTCCGGCCGCGAAGTGATCCAGATGATGAAGCTGGACATGCTGGTGGGTTCGGGAGGAGTCCTATCCCACGCGCCCAGGAGGGAGCAGGCGGCCCTAATGTTGCTGGATGCTTTCCAGCCCGAGGGGGTTACGCAACTGGCCGTAGATTCCATCTTCATGATGCCTCACCTGGGTGTCCTCTCGACCTTATATCCGGAAATCGCGGCGGAGGTGTTCGATAAAGACTGTCTCGTGCGTCTCGGGACGGCGATCTGCCCTGTGGGACAGGTCAAGCGGGGCGCCCCCATGGCGACGGTGAAGATCACGTTCCCGGATGGAAGCACGGTTGAGGAAAAGATAATCGCCGGCGAGCTCCGGCGCATCCCGCTTGGCGTAGGACAGGAAGCGGTTTGCAAGATCCATCCGGCCGGTGGGGTGGACGTGGGGGCGGGTAGAGGTCACACCTTTGAAACGCGCCTCCACGGAGGACTTGTGGGTATCATATTCGACGGGCGCGGGCGTCCCATCGAAATACCCGAGGACCCGAGGGAAAGAGTCAAAGCTCTCACCTCGTGGATTCAAGCTATGAACGCCTACCCGGTGGATGCAATTCTCCGGTTCCAAAATGAATTTCCCGTCAAAGTCGCGGAGGTCCAGGGAGGGAAGAAACGTGGCGGTCTCTTCGGCAGAATTCTCGACTAGGATTCGAGATAACATTACCCTTATCAGGAAAACCAGGAAACTGCCGCTTCCTGGCGAGGTGCTGGTTAAAGAGGGGCAAATGGTAGAACCGAACGATCCCGTCGCCCGGCTGGCTGTGCGCCCCGGCATTCCCTGGGTGATCCCCGCGGCCAGGCTGCTCGGCATCGAACCCGAGGAACTTCCCGCAGCCATGCTCGTGAAGGTGGGAGACCGGGTCAGGACGCAAGATGTCATAGCCAGGACGGAACGTGGCCTTTACGGCCGGAAGGAAATAACTTCACCCACCGACGGGACGATTGAGGACATATCCGGTCGTTCCGGACGGGTGACCATCCGGGAAGAGTTCAGAAAGGAAGACCCGCCGGTTACTTTTGATCTCGCTTTTGAGCTGGGCTGCAGGCCTGAGGACCTTCCCAAGTACATGATCAGGCAAGTAGGGCAGGAAGTGAAAAAAGGCCAAATGATCGCCAAAAAAGGCGAGTCCCAGGCCTTTTTCACCAAGACAGCGGTGGCGCCTGTTTCGGGTATCGTTTCCCATATCGACACGAAGACGGGAAAGGTCACCATATCCAGACCGTTCAAGGAAGTAATAGTGCCGGCGTACATCCGGGGTAAGGTAGTCGAAATCATTCCGGATAGGGGCTGCGTCGTAGAAACCCCGGGTGTTAAGGTGAACGGCATTTTCGGGCTTGGTAAGGAAACCCATGGCGAGCTTAGGGTTCTCACCAGAGGGCCCGATGAAGTGCTGACTCCCGATATGATCCCGGATGACGCGGCCGGGAAAATCATCGTCGGAGGTTCATTTGCCACCAACGAGGCTTTAGCCCGGGCGCTGGAAATCGGGGTCAAAGGTGTCATTACCGGAACTGTCAACTACTTCAACCTGACGCAGTCGCTCGGCGTGAAACTGGGCGTGGGGATAACCGGCCAGGAAGATGTGAACATCACCGTGATTCTCATGGAGGGCTTCGGCCAGCTGTCCATGCGCAAGGAAGTGTGGGAGCTCCTCAAGGAACTTGAGGGATACACCGTTTCGATGAACGGCGCCACCCAAATCCGCGCCGGTGCAATCCGCCCGGAAGTCATCGTGAGCTTCCCCGATTGGGACGGGGAGATCAAAGAGACGGCGGTTGTGGACGAGGATCTGAAGGTGGGTATGCGGGTGAGGCTCGTCAACGAGCCTTATTTCGGCGCCATCGGAACGATCCAGGAGATCATCAAACAGCCGCAGCTTATCGAAACCGAAGCCAAGGTACCGACGGTGAGAGTTCTGCTGAGTTCGGGCGAGTCGGTGGTCGTACCCAGGCCCAACGTGGAGATCTTTTGAACGGGTCCAAGCGCGGGGTGTATGCCCACGCCCCGCGCTTTGGCGTTGTGCAGTGAGCCAGAGAGAAGGGGGTGGTACCCATGTTAAGGCTGCCTAAACCTGAGTTCCCTCAGCCCATCGACGAAAAGCGAAGGGACGAGCTGATCGAGGCCATCGCCAAGCGGGTGAAGCAGTTCGGTATGACCGTCCCGGCCATCTTCTTCCTGGAGATGAATAAGCCCATCTCGTATCTGGGTTCCCAGGCCATGCACTTTTTTGCGCCGCTGGTAGGGGTATTCTTTAATACCTTTGATGACTATGCTTACTTTTTCGAGGACAGGAGGAACGTCGAACTCCTTATACAGAGACTGGAAGCAATGGCCCTGGAAGAGCAGGAGGAGGAGCGGAGGGCTAAAGAGCTGCGGAAGCAGGAGAAGGAAAAGCGCCGGCAGATGGTGGAAGAAGCCCGCCGTATGCGGCAACATGCCCAGGGTGGAACCGGTGAGGAAAAGAAGTGATGCTCTCTTCTTTTCCTAACCGGCAGTTGCGAAACAGGATTTCCCATACAGTTGCCGTATTTTGTGCGTATCCGTTTTTGGTTTTAAAGATAAAGAGAATCTTCTAGTGGTATTAGAGGGGGAGGGAGATCGTCAGTGGCCAAGGAAAAGCCGGGCCTCCAGATTCCCGGAGAGATCAACTCGATCCTGGCGACGGACTGCGGTTCCACGACCACCAAAGCCATCCTCATCGAGAAAGTCGGGGACGAGTACAGACTGATCGTCAGAGGCGAAGCTCCGACAACGGTTGAAGCTCCGTTTGAAGACGTCACGATGGGGGCCAGGAACGCCATCCGTGAAGTGGAAGAGCTCACGGGGAGGAAACTATTAAGCGACGAGGGCATCATCACTCCGAGGCAAAAGGACGGCTCAGGTGTGGACATTTATATGTCCACCTCGTCGGCGGGGGGCGGCCTCCAGATGATGGTGGCGGGCGTCGTGAAGACGATGACGGCTGAGTCGGCGACCCGCGCGGCCCTGGGGGCTGGCGCAATCGTCATGGACGTCATCGCAGTAGATGACGGCAGGAAGCCTCACGAGAAGATCAATCGCATCCGAAACCTGCGGCCGGACATGATCCTCCTATCAGGAGGGGTCGACGGAGGCACCATCACCCACGTTGCCCAGATAGCTGAGCTCATAGCTGCAGCAGAACCCAAGCCGAGGTTGGGGACGGGGTTCAAGCTTCCCGTCATTTACGCGGGAAACAAAGACGCCAGGGTTCACGTACGGAATGTGCTGGGTGAAAAGACGGATCTCCGGGTCGTAGATAATCTAAGACCTGTCCTCGAGAAAGAAGTGCTTGGTCCGGCCAGGGAGGAAATCCACAACCTGTTCATGGAACACGTCATGGCTCAGGCGCCCGGATATAACAAACTGATGCAGTGGACACCCGTGCCCATCATGCCGACGCCCGGAGCTGTCGGGCTTGCCATGCAGACGGCCGCCAAAGAGTACAACACGAGCGTGATCGGCGTGGACATAGGCGGCGCTACCACGGACGTGTTTTCAGTGTTCGGCGAGTATTTCAACAGGACTGTTTCGGCCAATCTCGGGATGAGCTACTCCATCTGTAACGTGCTTCTGGAGGCCGGCATCAAGAACATCATGAGGTGGATTCCATTCGCCATAGATGAGGCGGATCTCAGGAACAGGATACGAAATAAGATGATCCGGCCCACGACCATCCCTCAAACACTGGATGAGCTCGTAATCGAGCAGGCCATCTCCAGGGAAGCTCTACGGTTGGCCTTTATTCACCACAAATCGCTTGCAGTGGGCTTGAAAGGAATCAAAATCGAGAGGACGATCGCGGATACCTTCGAGCAAACCGGGAGCGGGCAAAGCTATATAGACATGATGGAACTGGGCATGCTCATTGGATCGGGCGGTGTCCTTTCTCACGCTCCTCGCCGGGTGCAGGCGGCGATGATGCTGCTGGACGCGTTCCAACCCGAGGGGATGACGATGTTAGCCGTCGACTCGATATTCATGATGCCGCAGCTGGGGATTCTCTCGACGATTCATCCCAAGGCTTCCATGCAGGTGTTCGACAGAGACTGCCTCATTAAACTGGGAACTTCCATATCGCCTAAAGGTCCTTCGGGCGCCGCAAAACCGGGCGACCCGTGCGTCACCGTGAAGATCAAGAGAGGAAGCGGTGAGGAAGTCCACCAGGTACCCTTTGGCGCCATAAAACGAGTTCCCCTCGGTGTAGATGAGAAGGTAAAAGCGGAGATCCATCCGTCCAGGCAGTTCGACGTAGGAAAGGGGAACGGCCATGCCGTCGAGACGGAGCTCACAGGCGGCGTGGTCG
>DUSS01000001.1 GCA_012842495.1 Candidatus Fermentithermobacillaceae bacterium | reverse complement strand
GAGGGTCCCAGCGGGTTTTCGTTGGAGGCGAGTTTAATCACCCGTTCGAGGCCGAGTTCTCTTTTTACTTCGTCGGCGGGCTTTCCCGGAATGTACGGCGAAAGGCGGAATACTTCGGGGCGAACTAGTTTATCATAGCTCAGCATGATAACCTCCTGAAGTCCGGGCGCTTGACCCGTGATAGACGGCAAGCGACTCGTCCCGGGAGGAACCGGGAGTTCGGTCGTCCTGCCGAAAATTTCTCCTCTTTGGGAGGATTCTCCCTCGGAGGCGGCGATACCTGCCGGGCTCGGAGTTATGTCCGGGTCTGCAAAGAAGAAACATATCTGTTGAGAGGACGGTCCAGAGATGAGAGAGGAAAACGACGGCGAGATCAAGGCGGACGGCGTTTCGTTCGCGGGCCAGCGGTTCGAGGCCTGCTCAGACAGGGAAAACTCGAAAGGACGAGGACTGGAAGAGAAGCTCGCGTGGATTGCATCATATCTCGAACGCTCTAAGATCGCCGAATACGTAGACTTGATGAATAAACCAGCGCGGCTCGTGTACCTGAACTTGTTAGGTGGGCTGGCTAGAGGGGTGGGGCTCGCCGTGGGCTTCACAGTCCTCGGAGCCCTTGTCATCTACATTTTGACGAGAAGCTTCGTTCGCAACCTTCCGATTATCGGCGAGTTTCTGGGCGAACTCGTCTACGTAGTTCAGCAGTATTTAAGGCATAGGCCCTGAGACCGGGGAATCATACAACTAGACACGTGGAAGGGGAAAGGGTAACGGGATGCGCTCAACGCACAATGAAAAATTCGAGGAATTCCGGCGCATTTTGCTGGACGAAAAAGCCAAGGTGGAGAGGGCCTTTCGTAATATCGCCGAAGGTTCGCTCCGAAACGCTCAGAAAGACTTTCTGGGGGAGGATTCCGTGTACGATCAGCACCCTGCAGACATCGGCACCGAAACGTTCGCGCGGGAACGGGACCTCGGCCTTAAAGATGCGCTGGAGACAGACAAGGCCAAAATCGACAGGGCCTTACGCCGAATAGACGAAGGGACCTACGGGGTCTGCGATAGATGCGGCCGGGAGATTCCTGAGGAAAGGTTGCGGGCGGTTCCCACGGCCAACCTTTGCATTGAATGCCAGAAGAAAGTTGAAGTAGTACCCAGATCGCGCCGCCCGATAGAAGAAGAAGAAGTTATAAAGCCTGGCTTCCCCGATGAGGGAGAGGGTAATGAAGAACAGCCCGGAGACGAGCCACCCCTCAGGTAGAAGGCAGGGCCAGGGTAGGTCTGAACAAGAGGAGGCGCTTTCCGCTTTCGCTCCTTTCTGCTATGTTATGTTAAGACGGGGAAGGACGTGACGTAGGAGCATGCGCTACTGGCTGGTTTTTGGCTTGTCTTTCGCCGCGGACCAGATCTCCAAGACCGTGGTCAGGCGAACTCTCTCTCTGGGCGAGTCTATCCCCATCCTCGGCCCATACCTGGCCATAACCTATTGGGAGAATCCCGGGGGCGCCTTTGGGCTGTTTCCCGGAGCTCTATGGGTGTTCGTCGCAACCAGCGTCGTGTCCATCGCCTTCGGCATGTTCGGACGCAAATACCTCGAGCCCCTGGGGCCCCTTTCCCAAATATCGTTGGGACTTCTTTCCGGAGGGGCCATGGGGAATCTTCTGGACAGGTTAAGGTTCGCTACGGTAACGGACTTCATTGATTTCAAGGTGTGGCCGGTGTTTAACTTGGCAGACACCTGTGTCGTGACAGGTGCAGTGTTTCTAGCGATCCTCGTTCTCCGTTACGAAAAGCAGGTCTGGAAAGCGTGAGCGACTCAAGGCGCTGGTCAATAACGGTCAGTTCTGACGCGTCTGGCGAACGGCTCGACGTGTACCTGGCGGGTCACATGCCCGATATGTCGAGATCAAGAGCCCGCCGCCTCATTGACGACGGGAACGTGCTGGTATCCGGCGCCAAAGCGAAGCCATCATACAGGGTTAAGACCGGCGACGTCGTAGATGTCACCGTGCCGCCTCCGGAGCCCACAGACCTTGTTCCCGAGCCCCTGGAAATAGATGTCGTATATGAGGACGAAGATATTCTTGTGGTAAACAAGCCCAGAGGCATGGTGATTCATCCTGCCAAAGGACACTGGCACGAAACCATGGCCAATGCTCTGCTTTACCATTGCCGCGGAATCGAAAAGGTGGGAGATCTCGGACGTCCCGGGATAGTGCATCGCCTCGATAAGGACACCACGGGCCTCATTGTGGTAGCGAAATCGGAAAGGGCCTTTGCTGCCCTTCAGAGACAGATGAGAGATAGGATTGCCAAGCGGGATTACCTGGCGATAGTATCGGGGGTGGTCCGGGACGATGCCGGGACTATCGAGGCGCCCATCGGGAGGCACCCGGTCCACCGCAAGAAGATGGCGGTGGTGGAAGGAGGCCGGACGGCGGTCACCAGGTTTGAGGTCCTGTGCCGGTCCAAGAGGTATACCCTGATTCAGGCGCATCTTGAGACGGGCAGGACTCATCAGATTCGGGTCCATATGAGCTACATCGGGCACCCGGTAGCCGGCGACCCTGTATACGGTCGCAGAGAGGGCGAGCTGGGGCTCGGGGGACAAGCTCTCCACGCGTGGCAGCTCCAGCTTGTACACCCGGCGGACGGAAGCTCGATGACCTTTCGAGCGCCTCCACCGCCCGACTTCCTGAACGCCCTTTCCGTGTTGAGCCAGGAGATGGATGAGGCAATGCCAAAACACAGGGGCGTACCGGGACTTCACGAGGCGGGTAAGGCGTTGCACATCGCCGGCTCGATATCCAACCCGGGCGTGACAACACGAGACGGGCCGAGAAAGGGGATTCCCTCATGGGTACTGGAGATAAAGAAAGAATGGCTGAAATTCTCCTGAGCATCGATGCGGTCAGTTCCAGGCCTTCCAATCCATACACGCTCACCTCGGGTACCAAAAGCCCGGTGTACATCGACTGCCGCAGGCTTATCTCCTTCGTAAAAGAGAGGAAGGAGGCCGTGGCGATGCTCCGGAGCCTAGTAGAGGAGCATATGCCGGTGAAGCCTCAGTACATCGCGGGAGGAGAGACCGCTGGAATTCCTTTTGCAGCTTTCCTCTCCTGGGAAATGGGCCTGCCGATGCTTTACGTCAGAAAGCAGGCTAAGGGATTTGGAAAAAATGCCCAGGTCGAGGGTAGGGTGGAGGAGGGTGCCACGGCGATTTTGGTCGAAGACCTCATCTTCGACGGCGGTAGCAAGGTGAACTTCGTCAACGGTTTGAGGTACGCTGGGTTCAGGGTAAATCATGTGTTTACATTGGTTTCTTATGGTTTAAGCGAAGAGTACGAACGGACGCTGGGGTCCATGGACGTCAAAGTACACTGGGTTACCGACTGGCCGGTTATAGTGGATGTGGCCGAAAGGACGGGTCGTTTTCCACCCGACCACGCCAGAATCATAAGGGAGTTTCTGAGAGACCCTCACGCGTGGTCGCAGACCCGCGGCGGAAAGTAAACGACAACACCAGGTGGCGTTAAAGCGTGTGTCTCGACAGCGACATCGCCGTTTCGAGGTTTTCGGCTTTCAGATGCTGACCGGTGCCAAAACGCCTGCTAAGCAGGCTGGTTTCGGTGGAATAGCCTTGTTAACATAATGTCTATTATAGGACTTAGTTTAGGCAGAAAGGAAAGGCCGCGGCAGGCTTTCTCTCCAGCTTCCGCCCCGGTAATCAACGCCTGAGGTCGTAGCCGCATTCCTCGTATTACAGTGTTACACGCCCTGCACTGCCATGGTTCTTTCGGCACTCACTGATCTTAGCCCACGGCGCCCGTCGGTGACGGGATGTTTATGACCTGCCCAGGTACGATCAGATTAGGGTCGACGCCGGGATTGGCCCTAATCAGTTCTTGAAGGCTTATGCCGAACCTCTGAGCTATGAGGAACATGGTGTCCCCGGGCTGGACTACGTATCTCCTGAACATGCCCGGCGGAGGCGCCGGCGGGACTCTGGCCGGGATGAAGATTACCTCGCCCGGCATGATCAGCTCCGGGTTGGTGATCTGCGGGTTGGCCCGGAGTATCTCTTCCACTGTCAATCCGTGCCGGCGGGCGATCAGAAAAAGAGTGTCCCCCGGTTGCACTACGTACTCGATCCTGGCCTCAGGCGGAGCCGGAACCCCAGGGGCCGGCGCGGGCCTCCGAAGCCTCCGCTCGATGCAGCGCCTGAGGAGCCGTATCTGCCGGACCTGCTTTGCCGTAACCCGGTTCATGATCTGCCTTGCGACCGGCTCGACTACGTGCTGGTCGAGCCTGAGGTAGTAGTTTTCGAGGATGTCCGTCTCGCTCGTGCGGAGAAACTCCAAGATGCCTTCAAAAGTTCCAGGAAAGGTTACTGCCTCGTAGGTTGTGGAGGTATCCATTTGAAGGGCTGCTATAAGTGCCTTAATCTCACCAATTTGCTGCCTTTGAAGCTCCAGAAGCTCGGTAGCTTCTCCAAGACAGTCTGTCCCCGCCGCCAGTTCCAAAAGCCTTTCGTACACCGGAACGAGCTGTCGTTCTGAACGCCAGAGACCCTGGGCCAAGAGCACTCGCTCTTCAACGGTAGCCACGTGCTCACCCTCCCATTTACGCTGGATTTCGTGGGTATATTCTGTCTAGTGTATGATTCCAGCTCAACGGGTGTGAACGCGAGCCCCGACGGTGAGGTGCCTGCCAGACCTCCAAGCGATTACCTGGAAAAGGCACTCTTCTCCCTAAGCCCCGTCTAGAACTAGACGGGGTGCTATTTCGACGGTACCCTGCTCAGACTGCTCCCTGCTCAGGCGTGGTTCTATTTCGCTCCTTTCTCTCAGGCCAGGGCCACATGTCGTCCGCCCAAAAGCCTTCGGGTTCACGCCAGTACAGGTCCATTTCTGCATACTCCTGGGTCTTATCCTCCTGGGCTTTCGGCGGGGGGTACGGAACTTCTCCATCTTCGAGAAAGTCGAAGTAGGGGTCAGGGTATTCCTGCATGTAAGGGGTTTCCGGATGCGGGCGCACCGGGGGAATTCCCTTCTTGCTCTTTTCCATTCAAGGTCCCTCCCAGATTAAACTCGGTTAAATTCTAGGTGCCTCACCGGCACGGCTTCCTCGCTACCGGCAGAGCCCGACGGCGAGCGATTGTCGAAAATAGCATGATCCAGGGTAATTCCGGGAATTCATTGGGCCTGCGGTTACGCTCGGACTCAGGCCTACCAACCACGTAGCTCTGTAAGGCAGCATTCAGATGAAGCTGGCGGTAAGATACCGTGGAGTTTCCGGTGGGGACTTTGCTTTTTGGTGTCCCTCTGGGCGGGGATTCTACGCAGCACGGCGGGTCGAATCTGGAGGAATGTTTTCACACCAACCGGACAGAAATCAGAAGCCGCACCTCTAGCAGGGGGGCCGCCTCCGCGGCAGCGGCCCCCCTCCACGATTTCCTCGAACTCGCTGGACGGAGCTGGGCAGACTTCCGGGGGGACCGGGTCCTCCCGCACGTACCTACACACCAGGCAACACTACTTGCTCAGCCCCGGACACCCCGCTCTTCGCTGAATCAGTAATTCTCCGCAGCAGGTTCGTAGAACGCGCGTGGGTGGGCGCAGGCCGGGCACACCTCGGGCGCTTCCGTCCCCTGGTACACGTAGCCGCAGTTGCGGCAGCGCCAGCGGATGGGCTCTGGCCGGCGGAATACCGTACCTTCCGTCACCCGTGCCAGGAGCTGGCGGTAACGCCGCTCGTGCGCTTCTTCTACTCTGGCCACCTCTTCGAACAACCGGGCGATCTCTTCGAAACCTTCTTCACGGGCCTCCCGGGCGAAGTCCCGGTACATAGTGGTCCACTCGTAGCGCTCTCCTTCCGCGGCCGCCTGAAGATTGGAGGCAGTGTCGCCTATCAGGCCGAGAGCCTTGGCCCACAGCTTGGCGTGCTCCTTTTCGTTCTCCGCCGTCTCCAGAAAGATAGCAGCAATCTGCTCGAAACCTTCTTTCCTGGCTACCGACGCGAAAAACGTGTAACGCGAACGGGCCTCCGATTCCCCGGCCAGAGCTGCCTTCAAATTGCGCTCCGTCTTGGATCCCTTCAGTTGCATCGCATTCCCCTCCTATGTGTCACATACTTGAGCTGTCCGGCCTTCCAACGGACCTGGCGCTCAAACTTTGATGATCATCCGTGGTGGTATACCGAGCACCTCATACACCAACACGCTCTTATGCACGCGTGATTAACCCCAATAGCTGGCCTTCCAAAGACCGTGCAGGTTGCAGTAAGCCCGCACCGTTCCCCCGGTCCCGTGCCCCTCGAAGACAACCTCGGGAGCGTCGCCCGGCCGCAAGGCCTTTCGGCACACCCGCTCACCCGCCAGCACCTCGACCCACTCGATGTAGTGGTTTTCCTCCATGGGGTGTGGCACCGAACCGACGGTCACCTTAACGCCGTCGCCCGCCTGCGCGACCACCGGCACGTGCTTCTGGCTGTAGTCATCCTGTTGGCTCTTTTCCAAAAGCAGCTCCATGGACTTCCCGCAGCAGGCCAGCGTGCCCTTCCCCGCATGGACGATCTCGACAATGTTCCCGCAAACGCTACACCTGTAGACCTGATTCAACACTGTCACAGCTGCATTCCTCCTATCTGCCCTTACCTACAGCATTCGACAAATTGCCTCCCTCGGCGAGTGCGCCTCGGATTGCATACAAGTAATCTATACTATCTAGTACTCAATACTGTCAATAGGTCTATCCGGTTTTTCTATGGCTCTTTTCTTACAGATTAACGTCTTTCGCTTTCCGGCCCCGGGCACAGCTTTCGGGACGGATGCATTAATGTTTAGATTGAGATTCCGGACTACGAAAAGAGGCCGAACTCATGTTTCTAAAACTTCTGTTTGCATCCTCCAGTGGTAATCTGCTAACATATCATGGAGGACTGCTGCTTCACCGAGGGTGCCGAGAGGAGGCTTTCGGATGGAGAAACTCACAAAGCACCAGGAAAATGCGTTGAAAGTCATCCAAAGGAGCATACAGCAAAGAGGCTATCCTCCTTCCGTAAGAGAGCTGTGCGACCTTCTAGGGTTGAAGTCCACGGCTACGGTACACACGTACCTGAGGACACTGGAACGCAAGGGCTATATCAAGCGGACGCCGTTCAGGTCGCGAGCTCTCGAAGTCGTCGAGAACTCCGACGCTGGTTCTGACGCCGTGATGGTTCCAATAGTGGGTCGGGTGCGGGCCGGAGTCCCCATTCTCGCCATCGAAAACGTCGAGGATATCGTGCCTCTTCCCAGGAGCTTCGTCAGGTCCGAGCGGGCCTTCCTCCTCAAAGTCGAGGGTGACAGCATGGTGGAAGCGGGAATCCAGGACGGGGACTACGTACTGGTTCGGCAGCAGGATACCGCCGATGATGGGGACATTGTGGTCGCCCTGCTCGAAGACGAGGCCACGGTGAAGGTGTTTTACCGTGACCGGGATGCCGTAAGACTCGAGCCCCGGAATCCTGATTTCGAGCCCATCGTGGCAAAGGACGTGAAAATCCTGGGTAAGGTCATAGGTCTTTACCGTTCCATCGCGTCCTGAAGGATCCAGCTTCAAGTTAGTTTGGAGGCTGGCCCAACCATAGATGCCGCTACCAAGGTGGCGGTAATCACGTGTTCCTTAAACAGTCCTCCCTGGAGGTATACTGCGTAGGGAGGCTCAAACGGCGCGTCGCACGAAAGCTCTATGGAAGACCCGTCTACGAAGGTGCCCGCCGCCATGATCACATCGGAATCGTATCCCGGCATGCCCCAGGGTTCCGGTATCGCGTGGGAATCCACCGGTGAATAAGATTGGATCGCTCTGGCGAAAGTCTTTACCCTGTCCGGTGTCCCCAGGACTATGCACTGAACTATGTCCGACCGCATCTCTGCCGGCGCAGGACTCACCCGATAGCCCAATCTCTCAAAAAGGGAAGACGCGAACACCGAACCTTTTAAAGCCTCGGCGACAACGTGGGGAGCGACGAACAACCCTTGAAAAAAGGGCCGGTATCCCACAGGGTTTGCGCCTACACCGGTTCCTATCCCCGGAGCGTAGAGTGCTTCTTTGACCGCACGAATAAGGTCCTCTCTACCTACGGCGTAACCACCGATGGGGCTGAGTCCTCCTCCCGGGTTTTTGATGAGAGAACCTACTACCAGGTCGGCGTCGACCATTGATGGTTCGGCGATCTCGGTAAACTCTCCGTAGCAGTTGTCGACCAAGACTACGATTTGTGGATTTGCGAGGTGAACCGCCTGCGCCATCTCTCCAATGGTCTGGACCGAGCAGGGTCGCCGCAAGGAGTATCCTCGGGACCGCTGAATGAGGACGACTTTTGTGTTCGCCTTTACGAGGTCAGAGACCGCCTTCCGCAGAAAGTCCGGGAATGGTTGTCCTTCGCCCCCCGGGGTCCATTGAGATACCAGATCCACCTGGCGAAAACCGACCCCGATATCTTTCAGAGTCGGACCTCGACCCCTCCTGGGGCAGTTCCGAGATGGAGAATTGCCCGCGTTATCACCGATGCCTATCACGGGCTTCAGTGTTTCGTACACGTCACCCGTGAGCGACAGAAGTTCATCACCGGGTGCGAGAAGCCCTCTCAAAGCCGTGGCCAGCACGTGCGTCCCGGATACCCAGTGGGAGCTGACACAAGCAGCCTGGCCGCCGAAAACGCGAGCATAAACCCGCTCAAGTGCGTCCCTTCCCGGATCCGAATACGCGTAACCCGTGGACGGATTAAGATGAGCTTGAGACACTTTTTCTTCCCTGAAAGCTTGGATAACCCTGGCCGAGTTAACCAACGCCACTTTATCGATTTCCCGCCAGATGTCCTCAATCGATTCCAGGACTTCCCCGGCGAGATTTAAAAGGTCTTCGGAGACTCCCTCGCGGGAAAGGTAAGCTAAAAACCGCTGGGGTAACGAAGACGGAAGGTTTTTCCCTGACCCAGACAAGTGCTTTCACCTCGTAGCTCTCACCGTATCGCCGTCCGCGAGAAAGCTTGCTTCGTGAAGCTTTTTAGCGACAAAGCGGGCGTCCCCTGGAGGAAGGAGGCAGGTTATCTTAATCCCTCGGGAATCGTACTCTTCTCTGAGGACCGTCCCGCGCCTGTGGATCTCGCTTAGGAGCTCCGCCATGGAATAGGGGATTTCGAAAAAGACCTCTTCCCTGCTTTCGCCGATCATGGAAGCGACCATTTCCGCGAGGCGGTCGAGACCTTCTCCGGTCAGTGCAGATATGGCCTGCGCAGGCTCGTATCGTCTTTCGACGGCGGCAAGATCGATTTCCGGGGCCTTATCGATCTTATTGAAGCACGTTATGGTGGGTGTATCTCCTTTTCCAAGACTATTGAGGACCTCGACTACGGTTTTCGCCTGGGCCTCCCATGAGGGCGAAGAGACGTCCACTACGTGTAGGATGAGGTCAGCATCGAGGGATTCGTCCAGAGTTGAACGGAATGCGGCGACCAAGTGGTGCGGAAGGTCCCTCAAGAATCCGACGGTATCGACCAGCAAGACCTTGACGCCGGGCGCCGGCGCCCATAGAGCCGCTCTGGGATCCAGGGTTGAGAAAAGCTTGTCTTCGACCAGCACATCTCTTCCGGTGAGCTTCTTAAAGAGCGTGGATTTCCCCGCGTTGGTGTAACCGGCAAGGGCTACGACGGGAATTCCCGCTTTCCTTCTCCTTTCCCTGTACAGGAGCCGCCTGCGGTCAACCGCCTCTATTTCCCTGGAGATATGGCGTATTCTATCCCGGATGAGACGCCTTTTTATTTCAAGTTCCTGTTCGCCCGGTCCTCTCGTCCCTATGCCTCCGCCTGTACGGGACATGGATTCGCCTTTCCCCCTGAGCCTCGTGAGCTGATGCCTGAGGGATGCAAGCTCAACCTGAAGTTTGGCCTCGCGGGTCCGGGCGTGAGATGCGAAAATTCTAAGGATTAGGGCTGTTCTGTCCAGGACCTCGACCCTCAGGAGATCCTTGAGGGCCTGTTCCTGCCCGGGCGAAAGATCGTCGTTTACCAAGAGCACCTGGACGTTCAAACCCTCGCACAGGTTGCGGAGCTCTTCGACTTTACCTGCTCCGAAATAGCTCCAGGGGTCGGGTGTCGATTTGGATTGGGTTACGAAAGAGACCACCTGGATATCGGCGGTTTCTGCCAGCCGGCTCAGTTCCTCCATGCTCTCGATGGTGGCATCATCGCCCCCCTTTTTCAGAGACGCCGCGATGCCTCGAGACTTACCGCCTTCCGTGTCCACGCTGGGTGATCACCTTCCAGCCTCATTATAGCAAATACCTCGGGCGGTGCCGGCCCCAACTGCGTGGTTAGCCGGGAATCTGCTACGCCCCGGAAGCTGCCTCCAGTATTTCTTCCGGGCCTATGGTCACCAGTTCCTGCCTCCCGAAAGTACCGCGTTTTACAAGCCGCACCGCTTGCCGGCGCATTGCCTTTTCCACTATGTTCCTCACGAGCCGGGCGTTTGAGGGTACTGCTTCGCGAGCCGCCCTTTCGCGCAGAATAGCTCCCAGGACCTCCGCTGCATCGGAGGTCATGTAGTAGTCCCGGTCTTTGAACATCACTCTGGCGATGGCAAGGAGCTCCTCGACGGTGTAGTCAGGAAACTCGAGCTGGATTGGAAATCTCGACCGGAGACCCGGGTTCATCTGTAAGAACATCTCCATTTCCGAAGGATACCCGGCGAGGATGAAGACGGTCTCACGGCCGTGATCCTCCATCGCCTTGACGAGGCAGTCTATACACTCTCTGCCGAAGTCCTTTTCGCCGCCCCTGGCCAAAGAATAGGCTTCGTCGATGAACAATATCCCTCCGAGGGCCTTCCGGATTTGTTCCCTCGTTTTCTGAGCGGTATGTCCTATATACTCACCGACGAGGTCGGCACGCTCGACCTCGACGACGTGCCCGATTTCGAGAACGCCCAGTTCCTTGAATATCCTTCCCATGATCCGGGCCACGGTGGTCTTACCGGTCCCCGGGTTGCCTTTAAAAACCATGTGGAGAATGGGGTTTTCAACTTTGAGACCAGCGCGTTCCCTATACCTTTGCACCTGACAGAAGGCAGCTACCTCAAATATCAAATCCTTGACCCGGCGGAGTCCGATGAGACCTTCCAGTTCGTCCATGGCTTTCATTGCGGGTTCCAATCCCCGCCTTCTCAAGGGGACGCTTGTGGTGGAAGGAGTGAAAGGAATGGAGGACCTCAACCCCGATGGATTATGACCGCTGGTGACCACCTGGAGAATCGGGCCGGCGGGAGAAATGGGAACGACGTTCCGTACCATGCAACGAACCCCTCCCCCATCGCACTCGCAGACATTATACGCAGGGGAGGTTCTCGTCGCTTCCACCGGGTCGCCTTTGGGTGACGTCCTTCCGGGTGTGCGGCTTCGGCTTGAAGCGGGCAGGCGTAAACAGTTGAAAAGGGGCTCGCGGTCCAACTTAAAGGCCGCGAGCCCTCGCCAGTCTGACCGGCTTTTCTCACGCCGTCTACCTAGGAGCTGTCTCCAGTCCGGCCGCTTCGCCCGGTCCTGTCATCGCGTCTCTCTGTTTCTCCGGGCGTGGCATACCTGTCAGGAGTCCTATCGAACTCCATCTTACAACGGTCTGAGCAGAAATAATACGACCGTCCCCGGTATTCCGACCGTCCGGCCGCTCTGTCCTCATTGACGTTCATTCCGCAAACCGGGTCTCTGGGCAAAGGTTTTCACCTCCCGATATCAGGATTGGACGAAGAAAGCTTACCCATCCAGACGGATTTCATCCGGGGTCCGGCACGTTTCTTCGGTACGCGGGTGCTTGATAGTCAGTTTCTTGTCATCCTTCTCTTCGCGCCGGGTCGAGCATTGGGGAAAGTCCTATTGACGATGAACTCAATTAGTGAACGATATCGAAGGTCATTAACCTTATGGAACGGTCCGGCTCGTGCGGACTTTATTCGCCCCTGGTTTCCTCCCCGGTTTCTTCTCTATGTTTCACCACTACCGGCCGTGACGGTATCACCGTAGACATCGCGTGCTTGTATACCAGCATCTGGCGTTCGCCGCTTTCTAGTATAACCGTAAAGTTATCGAAGCTTTTGATGGTGCCTTTGAGCTGAAAACCGTTTATTAAAAAAACGGTCACGGGTATTCCTTGTTTCCTTATCTCGTTCAGAAACGCGTCTTGAATGACAGGGGTATTTGCTCCGGACTTACTCAATCTCAGCACCTCCTCAGGGAGATGTACGTTTTCCAACCGAGCTTGTCTTCAATCAGCCTCTCCACCTCACCCACCACATCTTCCCACGGCCTCCCGCCACCGCATCGAATCCAGTTCATGTCCGGCTCCCGGGCAAACCACGTGAACTGGCGTTTGGCAAACCGGGCAGTGTTTCGGCAAATGAGCCTTTTGCATTCGTCTTCCGTAGTAAGACCGTAGAGGAAATCCGTTACCTCCCTGTAGCCTAACCCGGACATGCTAGGGAGATCTCTGGAGTATCCCTTTTCCAGCAGATTTCGCACCTCCTGAACGAACCCTCGCCGAAATTGCTGGTGTACTCTGGCTTCTATCCTTTGCCTGAGTTCTTCCCGGGGCCACTGCAACCCCAAAAGAAGCGCGTCCAATGCCCTCCTTTCCCGGGATACCTTCAACCTGTGGGAGATCGGCTTTCCCGTTGCCCTGTGGTACTCAAGAGCCCTTATTATACGTTTTTCATCGTTAGGGTGGACTCTTCCCGCGGTTTCCGGGTCCACCTTTTCCAGCATGCTGTGAAGGTAATGCGTCCCCTTTTCCCGAGCGAGTTTTCTCATTTCTTCTCTAAAACTTGGATCGGGACCGGCATCATCCAGCGGGAAGTCTCTCAACAGCGCTCTTATGTAGAACCCGGTCCCACCCACTATCATTGGATACCTTCCTCTTGCATAGATTTCCTCCATGGCTCGCCGGGAACGGTCCTGAAACTCCCTCACACTCCATTCTTCGTCGGGGTCCTTAATATCTATAAGGTGATGCGGTACCCGGCGACGTTCTTCTGGGGACGGTTTATCCGTACCGATGTCCATGCCCCTGTAAATCTGCATGGAGTCGGCGGAAATGATCTCCACCGGGAAACGCTCAGCCAGGTTCAGAGCAAGTCGGGACTTCCCGCTGGCCGTCGGACCGGCGATCACCACTATATTTCTCGGGAATTCCGTACTCATGGTTTAAGTCACCGTGATGCTTAGCCCTGGCACTTTGGTCTGGATGCTCGAAATCTGAAACTCCGTCCAGTCAAAGCCTTTGTCCGTTTCGCCAACGCTATCCTCCGCGTCCGAAAAAACGCGCGATCTCGTCCCGGGTGATCCTATATGCCACCGGCCTACCGTGTGGACAGGTGCGCACCTCGGGGTGGGCAACGAACTGCCTGATAAGCTCCAAAACCTCTTCGCGAGTGAGCTTATCCCCTGCACGGATCGACGAATGACAGGCAGCCACAGCTGCCCGGACCGAAGCGAGGTCTCGCCCGCGACATCCGTCGAGCACGGCTCTGACGTCCTCGGGGGCCATCGCCCTACCCAGCACGACGGGGACCCCTGTGACAAGCACGCTCCTTTCCCCGACCAGCTTTGCCGTAAAACCCACCTGTTCCAGGAAGGGCTCGACTTCCTCGTACAGCGACACCTTCATGGGGTCTAAAGTCACCGTAACCGGAGAAAGCAAAAGCTGAGACGGATGCTCATCCCGGGCGAGTTCTAAATAAGCGAGGGCTTCGTAAAAAGCGTGCTGATCCACGATCACCAGCGAGGCCGGACCTGAGAAGACGACAAACGTCTCCCATAGAATCCCAAGGTACTCGTAGCCCGCCAGCAGGTCCTGTAAAGAAACCGGCTCCGCCTCTTCCAACGGGGTTCTTTGCAACAAGGTTCCTTCCAAGGAAGTATCCCGTATGTACTGGTCCTGCTGTGGTCCTGGACTTAGGTGATGCCACTCACGAGCCCCCATATCCGTCCTCGGTCTCTCGTTTGCGGAGAATTCTCGGCCGGATTGCAGGAGACCGGCGTCGCGCAGCGCGGATGTCATGGCCTCGAGTAACGCTGCCCTCACCACCGTTTCGTCTTTGAAGCGGATCTCGGTCTTTTGGGGATGGACGTTGACGTCGACGCTTCCCGCTGGGAGGCCAATGTCCACCACAGCGAAAGGATGCTCCCCTTCTCTCAAGAGCCCGGAATATGCCCGATCGAGTGCCCAGAAAAAAAGCGGGCTTCTAACAGGTCTTTTTCCCACGGAAAAGAACTCGCAGGACCTGTCCCGCCGGGATAGACCAGGAAGTCCCAAAAAACCGGATATCTCGACGCCTCCCGATCCGTGCCGGATGGGAATCAGTTCACCTGCTGTTTCCGGGCCGAACAGCATGGCCAGGGCGCTTGAAAGGCCGCGACCGTCGGTTTCGAGGATGCGTCTCTTGCCGGAAAAAAGCGTAAAGGCGATTTCGGGCCAGGCCAGGGCTAACCGGGTTACCGTGTCCGAGATGAGTTCCAGCTCCCGCGCTTTCGATTTCATGAATTTGAGCCGCGCCGGCACGTTGAAAAAGAGATCTTCTACGGTGACCGTGGTGCCCGGAGGACCTCCCCAGTTGACGATGGAAGTCAGCTGCCCACCCTGACAGCGAAGAAGGGACCCGACGTCATCCTCCCCTCGTCTTGTAGCGATCGTGAGCTTAGACACAGCGGCGATGGACGGAAGAGCTTCGCCACGAAAACCCAGGGTCTTCACGTTCTCCAGGTCGGAAATGTCGCTCAACTTGGATGTGGCGTATCTCTCCAGGGCCATCGGAAGGTCTTCCCTGCTGATCCCAGCGCCGTCATCGGAGACCTTGATGAGTTCGAGCCCGCCGCCTTCTACGAATACCGTCACCCGCCTGGCGCCTGCATCGATGGCATTCTCCACGAGTTCCTTGACGCAAGAAGCCGGCCGCTCGACTACCTCTCCCGCGGCGATTTTCGAGGCCAAGGCCGGATCCAGACGGCGAATGCTCATCCGCCCTTCACCTTCTTCGTAAGTTCAATGAGTTTCTCAAGAGCCTGCAAAGGGGTCATGTTAAGGGGGTCGAGTTCCTTAAGCTCTTTTATGAGCTCTTCCGCCAGCGGATCCGGTAGTGCCGGCGTTTCGGACACTTCGAAAGGTAGAGTTTGACACGGCGCCAGATTTCCTTCGGGGAGAAGAGACGCATCTCTCAATGCCGAGGCCCCCAGGATGCTTTGGCCCGAACCCGAAGCTCGCCTCGCTTCTCTTCCAAGCCCTGACAGTATCTCTCTGGCTCTTGCCACCACCGTCTGGGGCAAACCGGCCATCCGGGCGACCTCGACTCCAAAGCTCCCCGAGGCCGGCCCGGGAACGATCCTGTGCAGGAAAGTGAGTTCGTCACCCTGGCGTTTTACGAGGACGCTTACGTTCTTGACGCCCCTGTAAAGCTCCTCCAAAAGCGTGAGCTCGCGATAATGTGTGGCCACAAGAGCTTTTGCTCCGCAAGTCCTGGGGTTCAGTATGTACTCGATTACGGCCCAGGCTACTGCAAGACCGTCAAAGGTACTGGTACCCCTTCCGATTTCGTCGAGGACGATCAGGCTTCTCCGCGTGGCACGGCTGAGGATCCTCGATATCTGGGACATTTCCACCATGAACGTGGACTGCCCCATTACCAGATCATCATAGGCGCCCACCCTGGCGAATATCCGGTCCACGGGAGAAATCACGGCGCTGTCCGCGGGCACGAAAGACCCTGCCTGAGCCATCAGGACTATCAACGCCGTCTGCCTGCAGAAAGTCGATTTTCCCCCCATGTTGGGGCCGGTGATCACGAGCACCCTCCGGTTCTCGTTAAGAAGGAGGTCGTTGGGAACGAATTGCCCAGGTCCAAGAGTCTTTTCAAGGACGGGATGCCTGCCGCCCCTGACGTCTATGGTTCCGTCTTCAGCCAGGCTCGGCCTCACGTATCCGTTTCTCGAGGCAACGTGGGCGTAAGTCGCGAGGACGTCGATTTCGGCCAGCGCACGCGCGGTATTCTGGATGCGGCGGCAGGCTTCGAGGCACTTATCCCGTATGCTCAGGAAAATCGAGTACTCTTCTTTAAAGAGCTGGGATTCAGCGCCGAGGATCGCAGCTTCTTTCTCTCTGAGTTCCGGGGTGGTGAATCGCTCGGCGCCGGCCAGCGTCTGTTTGCGCACATAATCCTCGGGAACCTGCCCAAGATTGGAGCGGGTTACTTCTATGTAATACCCGAAAACCCTGTTGTAGCCAATTTTAAGGGACTTTATGCCCGTCCGCTCCCGCTCCCGGGCTTCGAAGTCCAGGACCCATTGCTTGCCGCCGGAAGCCAGGTCCCTGAGATCGTCCACGCTTTTGGAATAACCGGGCCTGATCAATCCCCCTTCGGTGAGGGTGGCCGGAGGATCGTCCACCAGAGCCCTGGAAAGCTCCGAGACTAGGTCTGTGACGGGATCGATCCTTTCCCGAAGGTCCGCAAGCACAGCTGACCGGGCTTTGGCCAGCGCCTTCTTGACTTCGGGCGCAGCTTCGAGGGATTTGCGAAGTGCCACGAGATCTCTCGCGTTGGCGCTTCCGTAAGACACCCTGGCGACGATACGCTCGATATCCTTGACTTGTTCGAGGGCTTTTCGCACCAGCATCCTCATAGCTGCGTCGTCCGTGAGTTCCTGAACGCCGTCAAGCCTCCTGGCGATCTGCACGGGGTCGGCCAGGGGTCTTTCCAGCCACGACCTGAGCAGGCGAGAGCCCATAGAAGTGACGCATTCATCCAGCACCCACAGGAGGGTTCCCTCAGTTCCGCCCAAAAGCCTTCTGCTGATCTCGAGGTTCCTGCGGGTGAACTCGTCCATTTCAACGTACTCGTCATCCTCGAGCCAGCGCGGTTCTTTAAGGTGCCTGAGTTCGATCTTCTGGGTCTCGGAGAGATATCTCAGCAATCCTCCCAACGCGGCGAGGACTGCCGGTTGGGAGAACCACGGTGCCTTCCCTACTGCGACACCGTATCTCTTTTCGCACTCCTCCTGCGCTTTTTCCGGCCGAAAGGCCTCGTCCGGGTAAAAGGAAAGTCCCGTCTGGGGAAGGATAGCTGTGAGCGCCCGGGCCTCCAGGCTTTCTCTTTGACTTTCCGGGATCAGGCATTCCATCGGGCTGAGTTTTTCGATTTCGTCCAGGAATGACGACGAATCCGGAACATCTGAGGGTCTTTCGCCCTTTTTCAACCCTGCTGGTAATGATGCCACCGTCACGTCACCGGTACCCAGGTCACAACAGGCAAACCCTACCTGGCCGCCCATTTTCACCACAGAAACCAAATGGACGCTGCCCTTTTCCGGCGCTCCCTCCCAGAAGGTCCCGGGGGTGACGAGTCTCGTTACTTCCCGCCGAACAAGCCCTTTAGCCTGGGCCGGGTCTTCCATTTGGTCGCATATGGCTACCCTGTACCCCTTATTGACCAGTTTTTCAAGATACTCGTCGACAGCGTGATAAGGAACGCCGCACATGGGAGCTCGTTCGCCTTCGCCCGCATCCCGTCCGGTGAGAACGATCCCCAGTTCCTTCGATGCTATCTCGGCGTCCTCGTAAAACATCTCGTAAAAGTCACCGAGGCGAAAGAAAAGGATGGCACCGGGATACTGAGCTTTGAGGGCCTTGTACTGGGCCATCATAGGAGTCTCTTTTTTCAAGGTCCTCTTCCTCCGGTGTGTGTTCTCTCGCAGCAACAGAACGGGTCTGCCAACCCCTCGCCAAGTTGCTGCATCTTCAATTTGGTCCGCGATGATTTCTCCTCAACGGCAGGAATGCAAAGGCGGAAAGTTCGAATCTACCCCCTCAGGTCTCCCTCCGACCTCACGCTCGACCCTTTTAGGTACCAGGTTCCCGCCTCTTCCACCTTCACCAGGACGAGATCGCCCACCCGCCCTCCGTCCGTGGCGATCACTATTTTGTTGGTGCGGGTTCTTCCCCGCATCGCACCAGGAGTTCGTTCGTCCGGACCTTCTATGAGGACTTCCACCACCGAACCCAGAAGCTGCTCGTTCCTTTCCAGCGTGATTCGTTTAGTCACGTCCACCAGCAGTTCAAGTCGCCTTTGCTTTTCCCGGTACGGTATCTGGTCCGGCATCCTGGCGGCAGCCGACCCTCGCCTAGGCGAGAAAATGAAGGTAAAGGCACCATCAAACCGGCAGTGTTCGACCAGGGACAAGGTATCTTTGAAATCCTCCTCGGTTTCACCCGGGAAGCCCACGATGATGTCGGTGGTCACGGACGCGCCCGGGATCTTCCCCTTAATGTAATCGACCAGACGGATATACTGCTCTCTGGTATAACCCCTGTTCATCGCCTTCAGTATCCGGTCAGAGCCGGATTGAACCGGAAGGTGGAAATGTTCGCACACCTTGTCCAAAGACGCTATGACATCCACCATTTCCTCAGAGAAATCCCGGGGATGAGATGTGGCGTATCTGATCCTTACGAGTCCTTTTATTTGGTTCAAGTCACGGAGGAGATGATGGAAACGGTACTCTCCTCCAAGGTCTAATCCGTAGGCGTTCACGTTCTGTCCGAGCAGGAAAACCTCTTTATATCCGGCACCTGCGAGTTTCCGAACTTCGTCTATGATGTCCTCGGGTTTTCTTGAAAGCTGCGGTCCTCGCACGAAGGGAACCACGCAGTAAGTGCAAAAGTTATCGCAACCGTACATGATCGTGACATAGGCGCTCACGCCAGGGATCAATTTTCTGGGCATTCCTTCGGGAGGCGGGCCAAAGGGTACCTTTCCTCGCCGGGGTCCCGAAAGAGCGTAGCAAAGCTCTCTTCTTTCCTCCGCCTCCCTGATGAGCTCCGGGAGCTTGGATATTTCAGCGGGACCGACCAGGATGTCAACCAAATTCCGGAGTTCTCTGGCCCTGTCTAGGGTCTGAGGGATCTCGGCCACGCATCCGGCCAGAACTACCAGCGCGTCACGGTTGCGTTTTTTAACCGAAGCGAGCTCTCTCAGCCGGGCCCACGCTTTTCGCTCTGCAGCTTCCCTTACAGCACACGTATTGATCACGAGAAGATCGGCGTTTCGGGGGTCTCCGGAAGCGACGTAACCCATTTGCTCCAATAAAGCTGCGATGGTCTCGCTGTCCCGTTCGTTCATCTGACAGCCATGAGTTTCAACGTAGTACCGTCCCATGTTTCGAGAGTTCACCTTTCGGCCAGAATTTCCGTCCTCTCCTTTAACTTATCCCACGGTTGATTCGATATCAACGATGATCGGGTTTATCCAAGTCTGGCCCGGTGTTCACCGGGGCGAACCCAAGAAGAAGTTTCCCGACGTAAACCAGCCGATACCGGGCGGAGGCATGGCGAGGAACCACCTCCTGAGCTGGTTTGAGAGGCTCTCCCGACGCCGGAGGCGAAGTCTAGAATCGTATAAGGTGCCAGACTCGTGTTGTGCGGGTGCTGTTATCTGACGTACAGAGCTGCCTGTGCGCAGAGAAAGGAAGATGTAGAGATGCTCATCGACTTTGAAAGCTATCTCGCCGATGCAAAGCTGAAGGAAGAGGCCGTTGCCGGGGTTTTCCTGCGTTTGGATAAAAACGCCGAAAGCAGGGTCACGCGAGCCGTACGCCAAGATCGCAGGTTGAGCCAGCACCTGAGCACGGTGCCGCTAAACGTTGCCAGCTACGAACCTGACGAAAGCAGCCGGCCTGCTGCAGAGGGAAAAACGAGTTCACCGGGAAAAGGCGGGCAATTCTGGCTCGTCGGGCCCGAGCTTGCTGGGATGATGGAGGAAGCTTGCTATATCGCCGAAACCTTACTGGAAAGAGGGTGCAGAGTAAATCTTCTGACCCGGGCGTTTTCCGGTGACGAGGAACTCGTGCTGAAGGACGCTCCCGAACCCCCTGCTTCCCTTTTGGCGCGATACGGGGATTCATTCCGGATTGTCCCCGTCAAACCCCTGGAGGGCTACACCCGCCGCCTTCCTCCGAAACCGGGCACCGTGATATCCTTTTTCCCGCCTCTTTCGCCAGCCCTTACCCTTGCGGGCGTTCCCCATTTCTTGGTCGTAAAGGACCTCGAAGACGCCCTGAGTTCGAAAACTCTGTCCCGCGACGAAACGGAAAGACTCGTTTTCCTTCCCGATTACGTTCTGCTCATCGCGCCTCAGCAAGGATCACCTCGTCATGACGGACCGGTACAAACACAGCTTTCGTTGGAGGCCAGGTACCCTTCGGGCGAAACTCCCCGACCGGAGGGTGCCGCTGTTTCAAGGCAAACCAGGCGAGCCGCTTTTCCGTTCTCTCCATCCCTTCTCCTCTTTTTGTCCAACGGAAGACCTCTGCCGGTTCCCCCACCCCCTCAGGTGCCGGACGTCTCCGCTTGCATCATTGCCAAAGACGAAGAAGGGATGATCGAGGACTGTCTCCTATCTCTCGTGCCGGTGGCCGACGAGACGGTGGTTAACGATACCGGTTCCCGGGACGGAACGGCTCGGGTAGCCCGGGCTCTCGGCGCAACGGTGTTCAGCGGTGGGTGGGAGGACGACTTTTCGAAGGCGAGAAACGCCTGCATAGAGCGGGCTTCCTGCATGTACGTGTTCTCCATCGACGCGGACGAACGGGTTACTCCCGAGTCCAAGCCGGTGTTCAAGCGGTCCTTATTGCCTAAAGAAGGCATTTATCCGCACGCGCTTTTGGTCTCGGTGAAGAACATTTTGGGTGAGGGGGTGGAAAAAGACTGCCAGCTCCTGCGGGTGCATTTGAACCGGCCATCATACAGGTATTCAGGAAGGGTACATGAACAAATATTCCCCAGCATTAAGGGACCGATAGTGACGTCGCCTATCACTCTGGAGCATTTAGGTTACGGTTCTCTGGTGTCCCGCAGTAAAGACAAGCGAAGAAGAAACATACTCCTGGTAGGAGAAGCGCTGGAAAGCGGAGAAAATCGCGCCTACTACCAGTTTCAACTCGGCGTGGAGATGAAAAACACAGGAAACTTCGCCGAAGCTATTCCGCTTCTACAAAGTGCTTTCAAAAGTCTCCACGCAGCTTCCCATGCCATGTTCTTTGCTGCCCTTGCCTTGGTCGAATCCTACGCCTCTCTGGGAAAAGTCGACGAAATCCTGGCCTTCTGGAACGAAGTCAAACGGGAGTTCCCCGGGCTTCTCGAACTGGCCGAGACCATCGCCGAAGTCTTGATAGGCGCGGGCAGGGCCGGAGAAGCTCGGACCCTGCTGGAGGAGGCGGCCAAGTTTCCTCCCCCTTCATGGCTTGCGGAAACGGATGGCGTGAGAACCTTTACCCTGGACCTCCTCCTGGCCAGATCTTATTTGGGTAGCGACGATAAAGAGCGGGCGCTCTTCCACATAACCCGGTCTCTCAATTCCAACCCCGACCATCCGCCAGCTCAAAGACTACTCGTCAGGGTGTGGCCGGATAAGGCTCTGCAGATGCTGAAAGAGGCCGGCGCCTCGAAGGCTCGGGCGGCCGTAGTCGAAAGCCTGCAGATGGGTGCTTGGGAATCAGCTCTGCGTCTCGCACAGGAATTCGCCGGTACAGACCCGGGAGCTCTAGGTGAGGTTTATCTCGCCCGTCGCGAGTTCGCCGAAGCTTCCCGGTGGTTTCTGAGATCGGGTGAGAAGTGGGACAAGACGAGGGGCGAAATCCTCAAGCTCGTCAGCGACTCCGCGCCTGCCGCCGTGGTATCGGACGAGACGGTCCGGGATATCTTCACGGGTAGACCGGCTCCGAGGGGACGGATTCCCGGGCTGTTGAGGGCGCTCGGGTTCCTGGTGGATATAGGCGCTTTCGAGCTTTTCGAAAAGGGTCTCAGGGCTCTTTCGTCTTGCGATGACCCGGAGTTTTTTGCAGGCCAGCTTCTTTTCGAAAAAGGGTTTTTGGATTTAGCCGCCGACTTCCTGGTTACCTCGCTTAAAAGAGGTAAGCGGCCCGAAACCCTTGCCATGTTGGGACAGATCGCCTGGAACCGCGGTCTTTACCAAGAGTGCGCGGCGTTGTACCAGGAGCTTGAGAGCTTTCGGCCGCTTACCCGTCAGGAGTCGTTGAAAGCCGTATCGGCCCTGGCCA
Source organism: Candidatus Fermentithermobacillaceae bacterium (assembly GCA_012842495.1). Classification (GTDB taxonomy): domain Bacteria; phylum Bacillota; class Sulfobacillia; order Fermentithermobacillales; family DUSS01; genus DUSS01. The sequence goes on along the minus strand of DUSS01000001.1, from coordinate 40,463 downwards.
ACCTGGGTCGTGTGGAGGACGCGTGGCGGCTTTTGCAGAAGAGCGTAGGGCTGTACGGCCCGGACGAGGCTTTTGAGAAGGTGGCCGGTATTCTCCGGAGGATGCGGGAGATAACTCAAGTTACAGGCCGCGAAACGAACGCGTGATAAATTGTCCCGCCTGGGATTAGTTCTTACCGGAGAACAACAAACCAATATGAGCGGAGGCCCCACCGGCGAGGCCTCCGCTCCCTTCGAGATTGGGTGGGATGAAGCTTTGACCGGCTTAGCCGAGGAGCTTCAACACCGACTGCGGCCTCAGGTTCGCCTGCGCCAGCATCGCCGTACCCGCTTGTACTAAGATCTGATGGCGCGTGAAGTTTGCCATCTCTAGCGCCATATCCACATCGCGGATTCGGGACTCGGCGGCGGTGAGGTTCTCCATGGCCACGTTCAGGTTATTGATGGTGTGCTCGAGGCGGTTCTGCAAGGCACCGAGCTTGGCTCTCTGAGTTGAAACGTTCTTGATCGCGCCGTCGATGGCACTGATCGCCGAGACCGCGTCACTATACGTGCCGACGCTAATCGCGGTATCACCAACCCCAAGGGCAGAAGCCGACATGTCGCCGATGCTGAAATTGACCTGATGATCGGTTCCGGTGTTTGGTCCGATCAGGATGGTACCGGCGAAGCTGCCGTCCAGAAGCGGCTTCGTGTTGAACTCGGTGGTCTTGGCTATCCTCGTGAGCTCTTTTTGCAGCTCTGAAAATTCCGACTGAAGCTGCGCTCTGTCGTCATCGGTCAAGGTCTCCGACGCAGCTTCCACGGCGAGCTCTCTCATCCTTCTCAAGATGCTGTGGGTCTCTTCCAGAGCACCCTCAGCCGTCTGGAGCAGGGAGATGCCGTCTTGCGCGTTCCTTACCGCGCCCTTGAGGCCGACGATCTGGGCCCTCATCTTCTCCGAGATGGCAAGGCCGGCCGCGTCATCAGCCGCCCTCACGATCCGGTAACCGGATGAGAGCTTCTCCATGGACTTGCCCAGAAGCGTGTCGGTGATGGTCAGGTTACGCCACGCATTCAGGGCACTGACGTTTGTGTTGATCCTCATTACATCTACCTCCTTGTAGATTTATCCCGCGTCCCTGCGGTTTTCGAGGCTTTCCGTGGCGTGGCCCCGGGGCTTCCTGCCGGAAGCTTCACTGATCTAATCGATACCGCGGCCTATGAATGAAGAGCTGCAGGCGAAATTGGGGCTAAAGTCTCACCTCTTAGGGCCAAAGTCCCAAGGCCGTGCGACAGTAGCCACGGCCACGAAGGATAAGCCGTCGGAAAAAGGGCTCAAAGCGCGGGAGCAGAAGGGCCGGGGTTCAAAGAAGGAGCGACCTGCGCTGAGGGTAAGTGGCGCCGAACTGCTCGGAAGGAGTACCGGAAGAGCTAGTCCGGGCGGTCTAGCTCAGACGAATTTCTTCGATGTTCTCAACGCATTTTGCGACCATCTCTTCGATCTCGAGCGCCCGTTCGGCAGCCCTTGACTCCTCGAGTCCCGGTTTTGTAGCCGGATGACGGGGTACGAACACGGTGCAGCAGTCCTCGTAAGGGAGACACGAAGTTTCATACGTCCCGATCTTCCTGGCTAGTTCCACCGTCTCCCGTTTATCGAAGCAGGCCAGCGGCCTGATAACGGGAAGAGTCGTCACCTCTTCAATGGCTCTTAAACTCTCCAGGGTCTGACTTGCCACCTGTCCCACATTTTCCCCCGTCACTATACACAAGGCGCCCTCTTTGAGCGCAAAAGCTTCGGCGACCCGCATCATCATCCTGCGCATGACTACCACGCGCAACTTTTCCGGGCACTTTTCCATGATCCGCGTTTGGATCTGGGTGAAGTGCGCGACGTAAAGACGGGTGGAACTGTCGTAACGCCGGAGGATCTTCACGAGGTCCACGACTTTATCCCGGGATCGCTGCGAGGTTATGGGATAGCTCCAGAAGTGAAGGGCGAGAACCCTGATGCCGCGCCGGGCAGCGAGATACCCGGCGACCGGGCTGTCTATGCCTCCTGACAGTAGAAGAACTCCTTTTCCCGCCGTCCCCGCGGGAAGTCCTCCCGGACCCGGGATCTCCTTCGAATAAAGATACGTCCCGTCTTCCCGCACTTCGATACCCAGCGTAACCGATGGGTGATGTACATCAACCATGAGCTCCGGATAAGTCCGCAGGAGGAAAGCTCCGATCTTGGCATCCAGTTCGGGAGAGCTGAGGGGAAACCCCTTCCAGGCCCTCTTCGAAGTCACCTTGAACGTGATCGGCCTTGTATTTTCCCTCTCCGGTCCACCGGAAACGCCGAGACGAACCTGGCGGCGATTCTCGCGGATAAACTCGCCGATGATTTCCTTGCCAGCTTCGGCGATTTGGTCTACGTCGTTGGGTACCAGCCGGGAGGGGCTTATCGATACCACCCCCGGTATGCGGGACAGCCTGTCCAGCGCGTCGGTCTCGGCATTCCCTGCAAGACCCGGTCCTTCCACGAAAAACCTTCCGTGTGCGCGCCGGACGGTGATTCCTTCCAGCCCCTCGAGGCTTTGCTGTATGTTGCGTTTAAGAGCGAACTCGAAATCCCTGCGGTTCTCACCCTTTAAGGCGATTTCGCCATATCGTATCAGGATTACTCGTTCCATGGAAACTATCTTCGCCCCCGCTCCGAGGACTGCCTCCAGGGCAAAAGTTCCCTGAGAGCATCGGCCAAAGCTTCGATGGCGCGGTCGATTTCCCTTTCGGTGGTGAAGCGGGACATGGAAAACCTAATGGAAGAAAGGGCTTCGTCCTCGCTTCTGCCGAGGGCCAGGATCACCGGACTCGGTTTGGGATGGTGGGAAGAGCAGGCTGAGCCAGTGGAAACGAACACGCCTCGAGCCTCAAGAGCGTGAAGGATCGTTTCACCTCTGAAGCCCGGAAACGCGAAGTGCACGATGTAAGGAGCGACGTTTCCATCCTCGGGGCCGTGCAAGACTGCGTCGGGGAATATCTCCCTTACGCCATCGACGAGCTTGCGTCTGAGTTTCCGGAAGCGCTCCATCAAACTATCTACGCTTTCCGCGACCGTTGCCGTTCGGTCTGAAAGCCATATCTCACACGCTTTGCCAAATCCGAGGATGCCCGGAACGTTTTCCGTCCCCGACCTCATGCCGCCCTCCTGCCCCCCACCGTAAACGAGAGGACGAATCTCGACGCCCTTTCGAATGTATAAAGCGCCTACGCCTTTGGGTCCGTGGATTTTATGGGCGCTCACAGAAAGCAGGTCCACATTCCATTCCTTCACGTCGATGGGAAGCCGGGCAAATCCCTGGACTGCGTCTACGTGGAACCTGGGTCGACGCGGTCCCAGTTCTGCGATGATGGCGCCGATCTCTTTTACCGGTTCGATGGTTCCGATTTCGTTTTGTACGTACATTACGGAGACCAGGGCCGTATCGTCCCGGATGTGGGCCTTGATTTCTTCGGGTGATACGAAGCCGGACCGGTCTACCCCTACCACCGTCACAAGAGCTCCCTCACGTTTCAGAACTGACACGGTCTCCATGACGGAGGGATGTTCCACGGCGGTAGTGACGATGTGAGGTCTCTTGCCGCCGAAGAAACGGTACGTGCCGAAAAGCGCCCAGTTGTTTGCTTCAGTCCCTCCCGAGGTAAAGAAGACTTCGTCGGGCGCAGCACCCAGAAGCGAAGCTACGTTTTTCCTGGCGGACTCGAGCTTCTTGGATACATCTTCCCCCAACCTGTGAAGAGAAGACGGGTTTCCGTAACCGCTTTCCAGAGCTTCGGCCACGACGGTGACCACCTCGGGAAAAGGCTTTGTCGTGGAGGAGTTGTCGAGATACACGATGCCGGACAAATTCCATCACCCTCTGGTACTGTAACACAGGAATCCCGGTGGTATGTAGCCTGCTCTTTCTTCTCCGAGCCGCAAGAGGTATAAGGGTGTTTGGACCAGATAATACCCCGCTGGCTCCGCAAGGTAAAGCCGCGGCAGGCGAGGGATATAGAAACGTTTGGAGCGTTTAAGGGACGGGAGCAGTCTCGGCTGAAAGGAAGGGCATCATAAGAGTACAATGAAAAGACCTGGGAGATTGGTTTTTCGCTTGTTTTCCGCAGCTATACGCGACTACCGTCTTATCGATGATGGAGACAAGATACTCATCGGCGTTTCTGGAGGCAAGGACAGCTTGCTTCTAGCCTGGCTCCTCGCCGACGTTAGAACGCGGGCGCCGGTCCACTACGACCTCTCGGCCGTAACGGTAGACCTGGGTTTGGGTCAGGATTTTTCGGATGTGGAAAAGTTCTTGAACTCGCTGGGTATCCCTTACCACGTTGAAAAAACCCGGATAGCTCAAATCGTCCGAGCTTATCCCACCCGCAAAACAGCTTGCTCTCTGTGCGCCAATTTACGAAGGGGCGCTCTGTATACCTACGCGTCCAAAGTGGGTTTCAATAAGGTGGCCCTCGGCCACCACCTGGACGATGCCATCGAAACGCTGTTCCTCAATATGTTTTATCAGGGAAACCTCCGGTGTTTTCATCCCCGAACGTTCCTTTCCCGCACCGGGGTCACCGTGATAAGACCCCTCGCTTATATCGAAGAAAGCGATATCGAAAGATCGGCAAGACGTCTTGAGTTGCCGGTGCTTCCGAGCGGATGCCCGGTTGCCGGAAAGACCTGCCGGCAGACCATGAAGGAGCTCACCGCCACGATATCTTCTATCTTCCCGGGCGTCAGAGGCAACCTGAGAAGTGTCTTGAAAAGGATGTGGTCGTTCCAGGGAGAATGCGGTGCTGGCGACGGGTTCGAGACCACGGAGGGCTCTTGAACCGGCGCTCATTCTGCCGGGCCAGCTCGAACCTGACAGAGGCAGACCGGCCTCGCGGGTTGTTACGCCCTACCCCGCTGCTTTCTTTCCTTGCGCGACGCGTAGAGGCCCAATTGATACCGGAGTTCGCGGATTTCCGCCATGAGGCTGGAAAGCTGAGCTTGGATGCTGTCCTGTTGCTCTCTGGCCCTGATAAAGTAAAGCCGCATCTCCCTGCGGAAATCGAATATGGACTCCCTGATGGACTTCTCCGTTTCCGGGGAAACCCGCGGGGCAACCGGCCACTCGAAGAGAGAAAGGTTGGCACCGTCTCCGGTAGTTTCACGGGATCCATATTCGTATAAGCCGTCGCCCGTAGAGACAGTTTCCAAGACTTCTCTTGCGCTCAGGGTTGCGGAAGCGGTGGCGGATGCTTGCATACGAGCGAGCACTTCCTGGGGCCACCCGGCACCCTCGGAGAAGGCGTTTTTTAGCGCTTCGACGATGGCTTCTTCGTCCATTCCGCTCTGCTTAAGCTCTATGATCGCCTTGACTACGCGCTGTGTGTTCTCTCCGGGATATCCCCGGGAATCCAGACCCAGGTAGGGACGGAAAGTCGAGCGAATCTTTCTGAGGGCGGCTGGACTTAGCCCTGTGGATTCGGCTATATCTGCCCAGGTGTGCCCCGGTTCTCCCACGTAACCTTCTTGTGCCATTCCCAGATCCCTCCTATTACTGTACGCAGATTACATATTCGACGCCTTCGGGAAGCTTCCCTTCCTTTAGCTGTAAGTGAGGTGATAGACGAAGCCCATCCCTTGTGTTAGACTCTTCGGTGGTGGTTTTGGCCCCTATCGAGTATTTGATGTAACCTGCATGGATCGGAGGAAGGTGCAAACAAAGGGAAATGCGAGACTTAAGAGAGATCATTCACCCTCGTTCCGTGGCCGTAGTCGGTGCCTCGAAGACTCCGGGGAAGATCGGCTACGCCGTACTGGAGAACATAATCTCCAGCGGTTTTCCAGGTGAAGTCTACCCCGTTAACCCCAAAGAACGGGAAATCATGGGGAAGAAATGTTATCCCACAGTGGGGGACGTAGGTAAACCGGTGGATGTAGCCGTTCTCTGCGTTCCGGCGCAAGCTTGTCTTCCCGTCGCCGAAGACTGCGGAAAGGCCGGGATCCATCACCTCGTGGTCATAACCGCGGGGTTCAAGGAGACCGGAAAAGAAGGTCGCGAACTGGAAAACCAGCTTGTTTCCATAGTCCGGCGGTATGATATGCGCATGGTGGGGCCGAATTGCCTCGGGGTTATGGATACCTCGACCCCGATAAACGCTACGTTCTCCAAGAACTTTCCCTTGAAAGGGCACATAGCTTTCATATCCCAGTCGGGCGCCCTATGCATAGCCATCCTCGACTGGAGCTTGAAGCGGGGACTCGGCTTCAGCCAGTTCATCAGCATGGGAAACAAAGGCGACCTCAACGAAGCTGACTACATCGAGATGGCTGCCGATGATCCTGAAACCAAAGTCATCGCCCTGTATCTCGAAGACATAGCTGACGGCCAGAGGTTTATCGAATCCGCCCGAAAGGCATCCCTTAAGAAGCCCATAGTGGTCTTAAAGGTCGGCGTGAGCGCGTCCGGCGCTAAGGCAGCGTCTTCTCATACCGGGGCGCTGGCGGGTTCCGATACCGCTTACGATGCAGCTCTCGCTCACGCCGGTGTTCTCAGGGCCTCCACGATGACCGAGCTCTTTGATATGGCCGTTGCCTTTACGAACCAGCCCATACCCAGGGGTAAGCGCATCGCCATAGTGACGAACTCGGGTGGTCCCGGAGTTGTCGCTACCGACGCTGTAGAGCTTTGCGGTCTGGAAATGGCCCGTTTCTCCGCAGAGACCGAGAGCGTACTGAGGGAAAATCTACCGGCCATGGCCAACATCCATAACCCCGTTGATGTCATCGGAGACGCTCACTATGACAGGTATGAAATGGCCCTGGATACCGTCTTAAAAGATCCAGGGGTAGACGGAGTATCCGTTCTCCTCGCGCCTACGGCGGTGCTGGAAGTAGGCAAGGTGGCCGAGGTAGTTGTGGATATGGGCCGCAAGTACCCGGACAAACCCCTGGTGGCGGCCTTCACGGGCGGAGCAGCTGTGGAAGAAGCTGTCAAGTATCTTGCTAAGCACGGAGTTCCCACTTACGACTTCCCCGAGCCGGCCGTGGCAACGCTGAGGGGAATGGTGCGTTACGCAGATTTGAGAAGGAGCCTCACCGACGGTGAACCCTGGCTCTTTGGTGATGTGGACAGGAAGAAGGTAGAAGATATATTCCGGCGGGTCAGGGAAGACGGTCGCGACCTCCTCCTCGGACCAGAGGCATGCGAAGTCGCAGAAGCTTACGGGATACCGGCGGCACCTTCCAGACTCGCGAAGACCTCAGATGAAGCCGTAAGATTTGCTCGCGAACTGGGCTACCCGGTGGTTATGAAGATAGCGTCTCCCGACATTTTGCATAAGACTGATGTAGGCGGGGTGCGGGTAGGCATCAAGTCCGGCGATGAAGTTGCAAAGGCTTTTGACGAGATAGTGTCCAACTCCAGAAAGGCTGAACCGAAGGCGAGGATTTACGGCGTCGAAATCCAAAAGATGATGCCGAGCGGGCATGAAATCATAATCGGCATGACCAAGGACCCCACTTTTGGGCCGCTCGTAGCGTTCGGCTCCGGCGGAATCTTGGTGAACCTATTAAAGGACGCGGCATTCAGGCTGGCGAGAGGCCTCACCCGGGCGGAAGTCGACTCGATGATAAGAGAGACCAAGGCTTACACGATTCTGAAGGGCTTCCGTGGGGCGCCCCCGGATGACCTGGAAGCCGTGGCTCTGGCCATCGGGCGGACCGCCCAGCTAGTGCGAGATTTCGACCAGATCGTGGAGATGGATATCAACCCGGTGTTTGCGTACCCTAAAGGCTTGAGCGCTCTGGACGTTAAGATCCGGATCGCGTAAGTTATCAGGTCGGCCGGGGAGGGAAACGATGTGGACAAGAGCATCAGGACGCAGACGCAGAAGAAAACCGGTGAGGTCCGGAGCACAAATAGGGCCGGTCGAGGCAAGTCCGGCCTAGGGCGGACCAACCGGAAGAAATCCATCATCAGGGAAAAGGTCAGGACCGTCTTGAACTGGGAGAGCTCGCTCTACAACGACGAAATCCCCGATCCGGACTCGCCTGAGTTGCCGGATGAATCCGACCAACGGGAGGATTACAGGTAGCCCCTGGCGGCATTACGTGAGCTAGAGAACCGGTCCCGCCGCACCGTGCTCTGCTGCCGGCGGGACCTTTGCCTTTTGTACGCGCCGTTGCCTAAAACTCCGTCGCACCGGTGAAGTTGAATCCCCTGATTCGCACGGCAGGACATCGCACGGCGGCGAGTCCTCCTTCCAGCGCAAACCGCTTGGTGGAGTTCGAAATAGCATCGCATTTGGCCAGCGCTTCGAGAATGCTTTGGGTGAAGCGCAGGTTCCTGGTACCCGACGTGATCTTGCCGTTTCGAATGAGGAAAGTGCCGTCCCGGGTCATGCCGGTGATCGACGAGAGGAGCGGATGCACGGGGTTGACGTAATGGAACCGGGTGACGAGAAGCCCTTTTTCGACGCCGGCCAGCATGTCCTCGCGCGAGGTGCCCCCGGGCGCCATAAATATATTTGTGGGCATACACGACGGGAACATTTCAGGGGAAATGGCGTGTCCGGTGGACTTCCTTCCCGGTTCCCTGGCTGCCGCCAGAGAGGAGTAAACCACGCCGCGAGCTACCCCGTTTTCGATGAGCACTACTTTTTTCTTGGGCACCCCTTCGGCGTCGAAAGGTACTGGAAATCCCGAAGGGTCAGTCCCGTCATCCCAGATGGTGATGTTTTCACCGGTGATCTTTTGCCCGATCTTACCCGACATAAAACTCTGCCCGGTCTGGTAGGAATCGGCTGAAAAACCCATAAAGGCGAGGTACAACAACATCTCCGAGACCGCTGGTTCTTCAAGGATCACGTCGTATTCCCCGGGTTCGATCGAGATCGGGTTTTTGGACATCAAGCATTTTTCTACTGCGGTTTCCGCCAAAGAAGTCGGGTCGATTTCGCCGATGTCAACGGCCGAAGCTTCTGCGTAACCTGACGAACTGCCGGACATCACCACGGTAACCAATCTTGCACGTGTGAAGCTGGCGTACGCTTTCAGTCCTCGCGAATTGACCACAATAAACTCAAGTTCGGCTGTGGAAAATGACCCGGCCGCGTTCAAGCCCTTATCCGTCGCCATCGCCGCTATCCGGGATACATAAGCAGCTCTAAGATCGGGTGGGCATTCCGCCGTTCTTCGAGAGTAGTTCCCCGGTACCTCCGGTACGGGTTCTGGGGCAGGCAGACCGGGAAACTCCGGTGTTTCCGGGACTAGACCCGCGAGTTCGAAGGCGTCGTCGACCGCATCAATGATGCTCGACCCATCGATCGAAGTACATGAAGATAAACCCACTTTCTTCCCACGGACCGCCCTGACCGTGACGCCGTAAGATGTTTCCCCTGCGTTCTGGTGAATCCGGTTTCCGGTGAATCTCGTGAGGTAGCTCGAGGAACCGAAAATCAATATCTCCGTCTCGTCAGCTTTGGATCGGTTCAGGGCAGATTCGGCTTTCGCGAGAAGCTCATCTGTTCCGAGCATGATCGATACCTGGTTCAAAAACTTGACTGTTTCCGTTCCCAGTCAAGCTGGCCCCCAGACCAGGCGCTTGCCTCCTTTCAAATGTTCGCTTTGCCCCCGGGGCGCAGGGCGACAGGGACCTGGGCCGGGGAATCCCATCAATGGATGGGGGTGCGCAACCGACGCCAGAACTTCAGCGTCCCGCCGTCTGGAGTCCCCTTTTGAGTCTGACCTCTTTAAGAAGTGTGACGACGCTATAGTCTACGACCCATTCACCCAATTCTCCTCCCTCCCCCGACCCAGGGCCGTGGAAATCCGAACCGCCCGTAGCGATGAGACTGTACTCCCTGGCCAATGCAGCGTAGCGCCGCGTATCTTCAGGGGAGTGTTCGGGATGCAGGCATTCTAGCCCGTCCAGACCGTTCTCGACGAGTTTCTCGAGCAAGTGGTCGCAACCAGCTGTGCCGGGGTGCGCCCAAACAGCTACGCCGCCCGCTCGAACGATGGATTTTACGGCTTGTACAGGTGTCAGGTGAGCGCGGGGAACGTACGCGGGTTTGCCGGTGCCCAGATACTTTTCAAAGGCCTCTTTCACAGAAGACACATATCCCTTCTGGACCATAGCCTGGCCCACGTGCGGGCGGCCGACGGACTCCCCTTTTGCAAAAGATAGAATCCTCTCGAGTTCTACGGGGAATCCGAGCTCTTCAAGGCGCAAGACCATGGCGCGGACCCTGTCCATTCTGGAACGCCTGAGGGTGTCGAGAAGAATCGCGAACTCCGACCCTGGGTCGACGGGCACGAAATACCCGAGTATGTGGACTTCTTTCTCGTCGAGTTCCGCGTTTATCTCCACGGCGGGGATGATTTCAACTCCCCGGTGATAGAAGCTCGAGCTCCACGACATGGCACGTCCTGCGGACCAGGATTCACCCACACGTGAAATAAGCTGCCGGACCCCCGCAGTCGTGTCGTGGTCAGCTATAGCCACTACCTGAACACCCCGTCTCTCGCAGAGGCTCACCACCTCCTCTGCGGAGAAGAGGCCATCTGAGGCGGTCGTGTGTACGTGAAGGTCAGCTTTGCCTACCGTATCCTTCCCAGCACCGGTCACGATATGTACGTCCCCTGATTCACGTTGTCATCATCTGGGCATGACGATGAGCTTGATCGCGGTCCGTTCGTGGCCCTCGATGATTACGTTGGAGAAGGCCGGAATGCAGATGAGATCGATGCCTCCCGGTGCTACATAGCCCCTGGCGATGGCTACGGCCTTTATGCCCTGGTTGATAGCACCCGCGCCAATTCCCTGAATTTCGGCGTAGCCTTTTTCCCTGATTAGCCCGGCCAATGCGCCCGCCAGTGCCACGGGGTTGGACCTGGCCGATACTCGCAATACGTCCGAAGAACCGCTTGGTCTTCTTTCCACGGGTCGCCTATCCACATCCCTTACTCCCAATGGTAGTCCCTCCATTTCCCCAACGTGGCTGGTGCGTAAGTTGCGCCCTACCGAAATCTGGAGCAATTTTATTCTAATTGGTAAGGAACCCCTTTGGCAAGAGGCTTTTTCCAGGGGAAATTCAAAGGGGACCTGTCGAGGCTATTCCTCCAGAATGTGAATTCTCTTGATGTCCCGGGCACGACCCGAAGACTCGGTGACGATAACGCCGTTGAAACGACAACGCCCTCTGGCGACTTCGTGCCGGACGGGCAACTGGGTCAAAAACCGCTTCAAGATGATGTCCTTGCGGACACCGATAACGCCTTCCCAGCTTCCGGTCATACCTGCGTCAGTGATGTAGGCGGTTCCGCCAGGCAACACCATCTCATCTGCGGTCTGAACGTGTGTGTGAGTTCCGAGGACCGCGGTTACTCTTCCGTCAAGATACCACCCCATCGCCACCTTCTCGGATGTAGCTTCAGCGTGAAAGTCCACTATTATCACCTGGGTAGACCTCCGAAGCTCGTCTACCGCTTCGTCCAGGGCTCTAAAGGGACAATCGAGGTTTACCGGGGAAAACACACGTCCTTCCGCGTTAGCTACTCCCACCAGATATCCGTTCTTGGACTGGAAAACGCCGAGTCCTCGTCCTGGCGCACCGGGAGGATAGTTCAGGGGCCGTAGCACTTTAGGCTCGGAGTCAAGGAAGGACATGACTTCTTTCTTGCTCCATATGTGATTGCCCGAAGTGATGACGTCCACTCCGGCCTCTAATATCTCTCTGGCCACTTCCGGCGTGAGACCGGACCCGCCCGCGGCGTTTTCGCCGTTGGCGATCACGAAATCCACGGAATATTCGGCCACGACTTCCGCGAGCTTTCTCTTCAGCATGTTTCGTCCCGGCTCGCCCACTATATCCCCGATCAAAAGAATGTTCATACGAAACCCCGGCGGACCTCCAGCTCAAACCTCGGCATCTCAGCTATGGTACACCAGTACCTTCTCTCCCTCGCGAATAGCCACGAGTTTCTTCTTGACTTTGAGAGTCCTTAACCCCTCCAGGGCATCCTGCATCAGCATCTTTTGAGCCCAGCTAGGATCTTCTTCGGAATTCTCTTCGAATGAAGCGGTTGAAATAAGCGGGGTTACTTCCTTGACCAATTCCGCCCACATCGAAATCTCGCCGGGCATAAGCGTTTCCACATCCCTCTCGACTTCAAAGGCACGGTACTTCCCGACTTTATCCCACGTTCTCTTCGCGATCCCGGGTTGGACGCCGGTGAGACGGGCGTAAACGGCCACCGCGTCATCCCAGGTTTTCTCGAGCCAAGTTTTAGCACCGCGGGTGAGCGGACCCTGGCAGATGAAGGCTACGCTCAGGGTCCGCTTGTCCGGGTTGAAAACAGCGCGCCCTATTTCTGGAAAAGCCATAAGAAGCGTCGCGAGGACTTCTCCGCTTTCGCTTCTGACCTTCGTCCCTTCCGACCTTCTAGGCATGTGCCATCGCCCCTGAATTCATTATTTGGCGTATCCTACAGCTCTCGTTTCTCTTATCACGGTAACCTTAACCTGCCCGGGGTACTCGACCTCCTTCTCTATCTTCTTGGCGATATCCCTGGCCAGGTTCAAGGCACCCAGATCGTCCACCTTATCCGGTTTCACCATTATACGGATCTCGCGTCCCGCCTGGATGGCGTAGGCTTTCTCCACCCCGTCGAAGGAGTCAGCTATGGCCTCGAGTTTTTCCAGGCGCTTCAGGTAATTCTCGAGCGTCTCGCGGCGGGCGCCGGGTCGCGCTGCGGAAATGGCGTCGGCTGCCGCGACCAGGAAAGCTTCGACGCTTTGAGGCTCTACGTCTCCGTGATGAGCCTCAACAGCTTTTACGACCTCAGGGGACTCCCTGTAACGGTTGAGGAGGTTCACCCCTACCTGCACGTGGGTGCCTTCAACCTCATGGTCGATAGCTTTACCAATGTCGTGCAAAAGGCCAGCTCGTCGCGCCACAGCTACGTCGGCGCCGAGTTCGGCCGCCATGTTCGCCGCGAGCCTGGCCACCTCCACCGAGTGCTTGAGAACATTTTGCCCGTAGCTGGTCCTGAACTTCAGCCTTCCCAAGAGCTTAATGAGTTCCGGATGCAGCCCGTGGATTCCCAGGCTGAGCGCAGCTTGCTCCCCTTCCCTCCTCATGGTCTCTTCGACTTCTTTTTGAGCCTTCTCCACCATTTCCTCGATGCGCGCCGGGTGAATCCGACCGTCCGCTACGAGCCTTTCCAGAGCTAAACGGGCAACTTCCCGTCTCACGGGATCAAATGCCGAGAGGATGACCGCCTCGGGTGTGTCATCGATGATGAGCTCCACGCCGGTGAGCGTCTCAAGCGTCCTGATGTTGCGGCCTTCCCGACCGATTATGCGTCCCTTCATCTCGTCATTGGGGAGCTCCACCACGGACACGGTGTTCTCGGCCACGTGGTCCGCGGCGCACCTTTGAATAGCCAGACTTACTATGTTCTTGGCTATGGTCTCTGCCTCCTCCCTGGCTCTTTGCTCAGCAGCCCTGATTATCTGCGCCGCTTCCTCTCTGGCAGCTTGCCTTACTTCCTCCAGGACCATGGCCCTGGCTTCCTCCCGCGTAAGTCCGGACACCCGCTCCAGTTCCTGCAGGGCTTTTTCCTTTGCCTCTTGAACCTCTTTTTCAGCCTCTGCCAGGCGCCTTTCCTGCCTTGCCAGGTTCTCCTCCCGCACAGTCAAGGACTCTTGACGCCTGTCAAGTGCCTCTTCCCGCTGAATAAGGCGTCTTTCAAGCCTTTGCAGCTCCTGCCTGGCTTCCCTGATCTCTCGCTCGGTTTCGGACTTCAACCGCAAAGCTTCGTCTCGAGCTTCGATGAGAGCTTCCCGCCGTCTAGCCTCAGCTTCTTTTATCGCCGACTGTATGAGACGTTTAGCTTCCTGCTCAGCACTGGAAATTTTCGCTTCACCTATGATTCGTCTCGCAAGGTAACCCGCGGCAAATCCGAGGATCAACGCCGCTACTGTGAAGACGTAGATCATACTCTATCCACCTCCTCGCCGATAACGAAAAAGCCGAGCCTAGGCCCGGCTGAAAACGCTGCGTAACAATGGCGGCCCGATGATTGAGGCAGGCGAAATGCCGCTAGTACGGACGATCGATTTGAATCAACGGTTCAAACCCCGTCCGGTCTCACACGCCCGGTGTTCCCCCTCAGTCCCATCGCTATTTCCGCCTATACCTGATACCGCAGTTATATCCCACTTGAAGCTCCTTAAAGGAGCCGAGACTCCGTTTTCAGCCCGGTCATCAGCGTGTTTCTTTGGTTATGCCTTCACAACTTACGCCTCACGATTTACGCGTCAGAATCGATAGCCTCCGGGAATTCCAGGTCGGAGTTCAATTCAGATATTACCAGAAACACTAGCTCGTCATCAAATCCCCGCCGCAAGAGGTATCTTGCCAGGTTGGCCGCACGTTTCCTTCGGGACTTGGAAGGCAAATCTCCTCCCTTCGCCAGATAGTCCCTGGCCGCCCTTTCGGCCAACTCTTTTTCGGAGGTCACCGAGAATACCTGGGAAACGGTCTCTTCGGCGATGTGCGAAGGTACTCCCCTGGCCTGAAGTTCCAAGAGCATCCTCGAACGGCCCATGGGTGCTTCCGTCACGACCTTGTCGACCCAATCCCGGGCGTAAGAAGAGTCGTCGAGGTAACCCCATTCCTGTAGCCTGCCAAGGCATTCGAGGATTTCTCCGGCGGAAAAACCCTTCTTTTCGAGATGGTCCCGCATTTTGGCGACGGTGACCCGGCGTCTGGATAAAACCTTCAACGCCTCATCCATAGCTCCGGAGCTCACGACGGCAGCCTCCCGTCCTCCATGATGGAAGCGCTATCCTTCATCGGAAACAGGCTGGCTATCTGTCGCGGACTCCGCTTTCACCAAGCCCGCTTTGAGGACCTCCCTGATCTTCGCCTCGAGCTCCTGGGCCACCTCGGGGTGTTTCTTTAAGTAATCCCTGGCGCCTTCTTTACCCTGGCCCAGCTTAACATCTCCGTAGGAGTACCAGGTCCCGGTTCGGGAAACCAGTCCCTGAGTCAGAGCTACATCCAGGATCGAACCTTCCCTGGAGATCCCCTCTCCGTAGATGATGTCAAATTCCGCCTGCTTGAAGGGGGGCGCCATTTTATTCTTAACGACCCTCACTCGAGTGCGGGCCCCTACGTTCTCCTGTCCCTGCTTTATGTTCTCTACCTTTCTTACCTCAAGGCGCACCGAGGCGTAGAACTTGAGCGCCCGTCCCCCCGGGGTAACCTCGGGATTGCCGAACATAACTCCGATTTTCTCCCTGACCTGGTTGATGAAAATGGCCACGGTCCTGGAGCGGGACACGGCTGCGGTGAGTTTCCTCAAAGCCTGGGACATGAGACGAGCCTGAAGGCCTACGTGGGAATCTCCCATCTCGCCTTCGATCTCCGCACGGGGTGCCAAGGCAGCGACAGAGTCCACTACCAGACAGTCCACGGCGCCGCTTCTTACGAGAGCCTCAGCGATCTCTAAAGCCTGTTCCCCGGTGTCGGGCTGGGAGATCAGAAGGTTGTCCACGTCCACCCCGAGCTTTCTCGCATAAGTGGGGTCTAGAGCGTGCTCCGCGTCGATAAAGGCGGCTATGCCGCCGGCTTTCTGAGCTTCGGCGATTACGTGCAAGGCCACGGTGGTCTTACCGGACCCTTCCTGACCGAAGATCTCCACGATCCGGCCGCGCGGAAGACCGCCGATGCCCAGGGCGATGTCGAGACTCAGAGCCCCCGTTGGGATCACTTCCACGGAGAGCCGCTGAGACGCCTCTCCCAATCTCATTATGGCGCCTTTCCCAAATTGCTTTTCGATCTGGCTTACCGCCAGTTCCAGCGCTTTATTTTTCTCCAACAAAGCGTCTCACTCCTCATTTACCGCCCTCGCCCTGGTAGAACCTTCCTGCTACAGTATAACATCGACGCGCCTAGGGGACAACCGGTGCGAAGCCGGATTCATGGATGATCTCGTACTGTGAGCCTGCCGGTGTGAGAGTGCTCTTCACGAGCGTCAAAGATGACACGATCCAGGTGGCTTCCTCCCCGGTTTTGCCGGCGCTGGTGGCCAGCACCGCCAGGTCTTTTAACTTCTGGTCCCAGAGATTTTGCCATCCGGCCGAAGACACAAATCCTCCGCCGCCAGTCTTCTTCCTGGCCAGGGTAAGATGGGCCACGAAATCCTTGTCCGGGCAAAACCCCAGAGCTTTCAGGCCTTCTACTACGTCCCGGGCCAGGCGAGAAAGATTCCGTTCCGGGTCGGATACGTCCACCCACAACACTTTGGCCTTTTCTCGCGGACCGAAGGTCCCGGGTCGCCCGAGCGCAAGTTCGAACGGGGCCACCCTAGACGCGATCTCGTCGAGGACGCCGGCTATTGGAGTTACACCGCTTCTTGGGACGTTTCCCAAAAACTCGAGAGTGATGTGAAGGTTTTGAGGCTCCACCCAACGATATCCCGGAAGTCCTTTCTTGAATTCTAGAACGGCTGAGCCCAGAAGAGAGGCGATTTCCGGAGAAGGCCACACGGCCACGAAAGCTCGAATGGTCTCATCACCCGTCAACGGTCATTCCTCCAGTCCCCGGGCAAGGAATCTCCACAGGAGGGCGAGGGCTGCTTGAGCGCCACGACTGATTACTGTGGAACGATCACCCGGATAACGCTGGACTTCTACGTAATTCCCGTCCGGCCACGCAAGACCGATGTATACGGTGCCCACCGGAGCATTGGGGGCGCCTCCGGACGGCCCCGCAAACCCCGTGGTGGAAAGACCGATATCCGCTGCGGCCAGGGCACGTATTCCCCGGGCCATGGAGACGGCTACTTCGGGGTTAACGGCGTCATCTCGCTCTACGTCCTCTCTCTTAACACCCAGGCATTCCCGCTTGGCCCTGGGACCATAAGCTACAAGCCCCATCTTGAAGTACCTGGAAGCACCGGGCACAGAGGTTATCCTGTGAGCTACAAGACCTCCGGTACAGGATTCCGCCACGGCCAGGCTCAACCCTTTCCTCACCAGGAGCTCTCCCACTACGGACTCGAGCTCATCCCCATCCGACCCGTAAATGTATTTCCCAAGCTTGCTGCGGATGGTTTCTACCATCTGCCCGATCCTCGCATGTGCCTGGCGCTCATCCGAATCTCTCGTTGCCACTCGCAGTCGCACCCCGCCGAGTCCCACGTACGGCGCTACCGTCGGGTCGGGAGATTGAAAGAGATCGCCTATGGCTTCTTGAACCAAAGCTTCGGGAATTCCCACAAGCTTAAGGTCCTTAGAGAAAAGAGGCTTCAACCCGGGAAAATTCCGCTGGATGACGGGACGCACGTCCTTTTCCCACATGGGGATCATCTCCCGGGGAGGACCCGGCAAGAGGACAACGGTTTTCCCTCCGTCCGTCACGACCTGGCCCGGAGCGGTTCCCACACGGTTCGGCACGAAGGTCGCCCCGGAAACCAGAAGCGCCTGCTTTCTGTCGCTGTCGCAGGGTGAGCGGCCTCTCACGTCAAGCTGGGCTTTCACCATCTCCCAAGCTTCCTCGCTGAAAACCAGGTCTCTGCCGAGAGCTCGGGCGAGAGCTTCGCAAGTCACGTCATCAGACGTAGGCCCCAGGCCGCCGCTGGATACAACCAGATCGGCTCTGGCGATAGCCGACTCGAAGGCCCTTCTCAGTCGCTCAACGTTGTCTCCTACGGTAACCCTGTGATACAGGTCGAACCCAAGGCTTTGCAACTCCCTGGACAGATATTGAGCGTTGGTATCCAGGATCTCGCCCAGTAGAAGCTCGGTACCGACCGACAGGACTTCAGCTTTCAATCGAAAGTCACCCCGCGACCCGGATTTCTCCGTTCAGACGCCTCCTCCCTCTCGCAGGAGGACTTTTCCGGTACACCCAGGCCGGGCCTTTTTTAACCCCTGCAATTCGTCTCAGTTCGTCTCCGGCCACGGATTCCCTCTGCACGAGAATTCTCGCTACTTCTGTCAGGGTCCTCTTGTGCCGGACGAGGATCCGGTTCACGCGGCGTTCGGCCCGGGTCAGAATTTCCCGTGTTGCCTGGGCCAGCGCCTCCGGGGGAGCGGTATCTCTGTCAACGACTCCCAGCGGAGACATACCTCCCGCCACTATCTTCTTGGCCAGATTGAGGGCCTGAGCGAAGTCGTTGGCGGCCCCGGTGGATCGAGAGCCAAAGGCAATGTCTTCCGCAACGGCGCCTGCAAGCAGTATCGCAATCTCATCCTCCAAGGCTTCTTTGGGGTAAAGAAATACGTCATCCTTGGGGAAGTGTCTCACGTAGCCCAGAGCCATCCCCCGCGGGGAAACGGTGACCGAAGCCACCGTGCCCGGACGAATACGTTCGGTGACTATGGCATGACCTGCTTCGTGAACTGCTACTCTGTAGAGTTCCTCCGGGCTCGGACGTCGTTCCAGCTTTTCCCCCATGATCACCTTATCTATGGCGCTTTCCAGGTGCGCTCTGGTGATTACCGTAGAGCCGTCTCTCAAAGCTGCGATAGCCGCCTCGTTGGCCAGACTTTCCAGGTGAGCTCCGGAAAAGCCGAAGGTCTGCCTGGCCAGTTCCTCCAAATCCACATCGGGAGCAAGCGGCTTGTTCCTCAGGTGGAGAGCCAGGATTTCGCGCCTGCCTTCCTTGTCGGGAAGATCCACCCGGACGATGCGGTCAAAGCGCCCGGGCCTTTCAATGGCCGGGTCGAGCAAATCCGGCCTGTTTGTGGCACCCACGACGAGTATCGTCACATCATCCCCGGAAGTGAGACCGTCCATCTCCACGAGGAGCTGGTTCAAGGTCTGATCGTACTCGAGATGCCCTACTTGCGCCCCGCGCTTACCGGCAAGAACCTCGATCTCGTCTATGAACACTATTGCTCCAGACTTTTTCCGTTCCTTGGCAAGCTTCCGCGCCCTGGTAAAAAGCTCCCTCACCCTTTGTGCGCCCAATCCGGCGTACACCTCGATGAACTCGGAGCCGCTGGCGGAGATGAAAACGGAATCGGTGTAATGAGCGGCTGCTCTGGCCAGAAGAGTCTTGCCCGTACCCGGAGGTCCAACCAGGAGTATACCCCGGAGAGGCCTGACCCCCAGCTTCCTGGCCCTTTCCTGGTCCTTCAGGAAGTCCAGAGCTTCCCGGAGCTCTCTTTTGGCCACGCTCTGGCCCCCGATATCGTCGAAGGTTACCTCCGGGACTTCGCTGGGGATAACGCCCACCTTCCTTCTACCGATATCCCCCAGACGCCCTGAAGCCAGTAAGAAGTAGACAAGAGCACCGAGGAGCAGAAAAGGTAGCACGTTTACGCCCACGATGACGAGAAACACCGTCAGGCCAAGCGCTAGTCCCAGGAACCATTCCTTTTTCACGCTCCTCCTCCTTTCGCCGGGGTACCTGTCTCCGGGAACCTGCTCACGATTTCGTACAAATACCTGCTGAGATCGGAAGAGTATATCTGTACAAAGATGGCTTTTCCGGTGACTGTCACCCTGTAAGCTCCAAGACCCATCGGGCCAAGGGTTTTCTCAACCCGGTCGGCCATCTCAGAGAAATTCCCCGTCTGGGCTGCTTCGGCAATGAAGAAGTGGATCGCATGATAGGCCTCCTCGAGCTCTTCGTCTCTTCTGTCCTCGAGTACGATACGGTAACCGGAATCTCCCAGGCGGGATACGAGAAACTCCTCCAGTCTCGCATATGAAACGGCCAAATCCTTGACCGGGCGCAACCGAACTTTCACTACGACGCCCTGTTCCCCTCGCTCCACCTTGACTTCCTCGATGTCAGGATCGGATTTCAACAGCAGCTCGATGGGTCTCGTTACCCAGAAACGCCGGTACAGCATGTAGCTCCCACTGAGAACAGAAAGAGTGACGAGAAGGGCGATGAGCACATGTGCCCAGCGTATCTCCGGAAAAGACAACCTCCGACACCTCCCCGGCATGTTAACATAATTATACTGGTGCCGAACTTCCGGCACCAGTGCAATTGTTTCCAGGGCAGGCCCACCCGGCTTAAAGAGAGCGGCATGTGAACCTTGTGGGAATCTTTGAAGGCTTCGCCCGTTGCGCACCCGTCTTTTTCTGCAGAAGATTTACTTGTATTCCGCCCAGTTGTTTCGCCCGGGCGTCCGGCTACATCTTTTAACCCGGCTCTTCCCGAGCCCAAAGATGGAGGATTCCGGGAGAACTCACCCTACCACGGCGGATGTCTCCCCGACGCGGCTCAGACCGTGATCCTATTCGCAAGAAGACCTTCCCGTCTACTTCGGGTGCCTGATGCACGCCCCTGGCCACCCACCATCCTTCCTGAAGCGCCGGCCTTTCCAGCATCACGTCGATAACCTTTGCTTCCAACCGCAGAGAAGATTGTCTCGCCAGGGCCGTGCTAAAATGCTGCATCTCTCTGATGCGCCGAGCTCGGGTTTGCGACGGCACGCCGCCGGGAAGGGAGGCGGCAGGGGTTCCCTCTTCCAGCGAATAACCGAAAACGGCGACCCGGTGAAATTCGCACTCGGCCAAAAGCTCCATAGTTTCCTCGAAATCTCGCCGGGTTTCCCCAGGAAAACCCACTATTACGCTTGTCCTGAGGAAGATCCCGGGAACGTGCTCCCTCAGCGTGTTCACCGCCTGCCAGATGCGGTCGGGTCCGGGTCTCCCCATTAGCTTCAGGATTCTGGCGGATCCGTGCTCTATGGGCATATCGAGGTACGGAACAGCCTTCGATCCAGCCATTGCCCGAGCAAACTCGGACGTCACCCCGTCCGGGTGAACGTACAACAGCCTTATCCACGATATCCCTGGCACATCCGAGAGATGGAGCAAAAGTTCAGGCAAAAGCTGCTTACCGCATAAATCCACTCCGTAGTCTCCGAGGTCCTGCGCGATCAGGTTTATCTCCCTGACTCCGGCGACAGAGAGGGACTCCACTTCCTTCACGATGTCTTCAAGGGGCCTGGACACTAAAGGTCCTCGCATGGAGGGGATGGCGCAATAAGTGCACCGGCGCCGGCACCCTTCAGCTACCCGCACGTATGCCCAGGGTCTTGACTCGGGCCGGTACCTGAAACCAGGTGCGCCGGATATCTCTCCCCCACAGGTTCCTGGCACACCTCTTCCAGGTGGTCCGACCTCGACTACCCTTTCCCCTGACAGGACGCGCCGGACCAGTTCGACGATATCCCTGGGTGCTTGAGTACCTGCCAGACCATCTATCTCAGGGATTTCCTCAATAAGCTCCCGCGGGTATCTTTGGGAAAGGCAACCTGTCACCAAAATCTTGGGGCTACCGGTGTTGTCCTCCCCCTGGTCTCCCTTCCCTTGGTCTCCCTTCTGCTTTTGTGCATCCTGCTTCAGAGAAACCAAATCAATCAGGGCACGAATGGATTCCCGCCGTGCCTTTTCGATAAACCCGCAGGTGTGCACTATTATCAGGTCGGCCGCGGCAGGGTCGGCGGATACGGTATAACCCGCCTGTTCCAGGCGGACCGCCATTTCCTCCGCATCAACCTGATTCTTCGCGCATCCCAGCACCACTATGGAGCAGCGACTCTTTTCTGTCACAGCCCCAATGTTACAGCAAAGAACTCCAGAAGGTCTAGCTGGCCGTCCTCACCTGCCGAAATAACTGAGGATACCCTGGACTATTCCCTGAGCGAGAACGTCTTGAAACCAGTTCTGCCTCAAAAGGGTAACATCGTGCCAGTTGGTCATAAAGCCGAGTTCCATTAACACCGCCGGCATATACGTGTGGTTTAATACGTAGTATGGACCTTCCTGAACGCCCAGTAGTTCGAGCCCGGATGTCCGGGCCACGGTCCCCGCCAGGTTCCGGGCAAGTCTCACGGACTCGGCCGACCCGGCCCTGTAAAACGCCATTACCCCCGAAACTGTGGGGTCTTTCGGATAGGCGTTGCAATGGATGCTTACGAAGACGTCGGCGGCATTGGAATTGGCCAGGGAAACTCTGGCGAGGAGCTCATCCACCGGTTGCCACCAGTCCCAACCCGGCGAATAGTCGCCGTACCGAGTCAGGATAACCCTGGCGCCGTAACGTTCGAGATAATCGCGGATCTTTAGGGTGATTGGCAAGGTAAAGTCCTTTTCTTTGTCACCCCAGGGCGATATGGCCCCCGGCTCTTTGCCTCCGTGACCTGCATCCAGAGCGATGGTGATACCGCGAAGCCGGCCTGAGTTTCTTGAGACTTCCAAAGCTCTCTGCAGAGCTGCCCATGTCAGAGGGCCACATATGCCATCCGCCACAAGTCCGTATGTAGACTGGAACGATTTCAACGCCGCCAGGGTCCGCGGCCCGAAATACCCATCCACAGGACCGGGTGGAAAACCCGCTTGGCTCAACATTTGTTGAAGCGTCAGAACAGCCTGTCCAGTATCGCCCGGTCGCAGGATAGGAGCGGCATGACCTCGAATTGGAACCAGGATGAGTACCAGCACGACGAAGGCGATACCTGTTCCTCTCAGGATTTGGGACATTATGTCAATACCTCCTTTATTTTGGTGAGAATGGCGACAAAGGGTCCTGAGAGGATTTTACCGGTGTATGCTGGTATTTTCACCTTACGTCACTGAGATGGTGGCGGGATTCTCTCAAAATCCCGTGTTTAAATGCGATTTTTTGTACAGGTTTTTAAACAAAGCTGCGCGATCCCAGAAATAGGGTTTCAAAGGAGGGATCCGGTTGGTAGACCGGTTGTCCCCTAGCCGGTCGCCGGAAACGAAGATGAAACGCGGAATTGACGATATCCTCACTGAACTAAGATCGGATCCTCGCTTCGTCCAGGGGATCCGGGCGTGGCGTCATCTACCCCCGTCCCCCGGCGACTATCGCGAAATCCCCGACGACATTTTCCCTGCCCTAAAGCAGGCCTTGACCGCGATGGGAATAGAAAAGCTCTATTCCCACCAGCTCGAGACGTGGAACCTGGTTAGGAGCGGACGGAACGTCGTCGTCCTGACCCCCACAGCTTCCGGCAAAACCCTGTGTTACAACCTTCCCGTGCTCGATACAATCCTTAAAGATCCTTCTGCGAGAGCGCTGTATCTGTTTCCCACTAAAGCTCTGGCCCAAGACCAGCTCGACGAGCTCAACGAACTCAAGTTGAAGGGCGGTTTTGAGCTCAAAAGCTTCACGTACGACGGGGACACCCCCGGTCACTTGAGGCGGCTTGCACGAGAGGTCGGGCAAGTGATCGTCACCAACCCGGATATGCTCCATCAAGGTATACTTCCTCACCATCCGAGATGGGTTGGATTGTTCCAATCTCTAAGGTTTGTGGTGATCGACGAAATCCACAATTACCGTGGTGTATTCGGTGCGCACGTAGCTAACGTGTTGAGGCGCCTTCAGCGGATATGTCGTTTTTACAGGTCGTCCCCCATCTTCATCCTGGCTTCTGCCACCATAGCTAACCCGGCGGAGCTCGCTCGTTCCCTTACTGGAATGGATTTCGCCGTCGTGGACAAAAGCGGCGCCCCTTTGGGAGAAAAGGACTTTGTCTTTTATAACCCTCCCGCTCTTTCCCCAGACGGATCTATAAGACAGTCGGCTATCGCCGCCGCCACAAGACTGGCTTCTCGTTTCGTCAAGGAAGGGATTCAAACCATAGTGTTCGCGCGGTCGAGGATATCCGTAGAGCTCCTGGTTCAATACCTTAGAGATTCTCATCCGCTGAGAACCGAAAGGGAAAGGATCCAGGGTTATAGAGGCGGGTACCTTCCCAACGAAAGGAGGGCTATAGAGAAAGCCTTGAGAGAAGGGGAGATACTGGGAGTGGCCGCGACAAATGCCCTGGAGCTGGGGATCGACATTGGGTCTCTCGACTGCGCGATTTTGGCCGGATATCCGGGAACGATAGCCAGCACCTGGCAGCAAGCCGGTCGCGCGGGAAGGCGTAAAGGTAAGTCCGTAGCTTTCCTCGTGGCGGGACAGAGCCCCCTTGATCAGTTCATAATCAATCATCCCGATTATTTCTTCAGCCAGCCGCCCGAGTATGCCCTTGTCAACCCGGATAACAGGTACATCATGGGCGAACACGTGAAATGTGCCGCCTTCGAGCTGCCCTTTACCGACGGAGAGAGTTTCGGTGGGAACGATGTTTCGGAGATCCTCGAAGAGCTTGAAAGGAGCGGAATTCTGCACCATTCCGGTGGCAGGTGGCACTGGTCGAATCAGTCTTTCCCCGCCGAGTCCGTGAGTTTGCGGTCAGCTACCAACGAGAATTTCGTGGTGGTGGACGTGTCTTCGGGAAATCAGGTCATCGGGGAAGTAGACTGGTCTTCGGCGCCCCTCCTCATCCACGACGAAGCCATATACATGCACCGGGGTCAGCAGTACCACGTTTTGAAACTGGATTACGCGGCGCAAAAGGCCTACGTAAAGAAGGTGAACGTCGATTACTACACCGATGCTAGCCTGGCTGTGAGCGTAAGGGTGATCTCGAAAGATGCCGAAAAGACCGAGGGAGGGTTCTCCGCCGGGTTCGGAGAGCTTTCGGTGACGGCCATCGCCACGATATTCAAGAAGATCAAGTTTTACACCCAGGAAAACGTAGGTTCGGGACAAATACACCTTCCCGAAATGACTATGCATACTCAGGGCATGTGGGTCTCTTTACCGGAGGAAGTCCTGGGAGAAGCGTCTCCCGATGAGATCGGGGAGGTGTTGTCGGGGCTCGGACATCTCCTCGTGAATATCGCCCCCCTGTTCTTGATGTGCGATCCCCAGGACCTGGGCGTCGCTGTGGAGGTCCGGTCCCTCCTGGACGGAAGCCCCACTGTATACATTTACGACGCTTACCCCGGCGGCGTAGGGCTTTCCGAAAGGGCCTTCGCTCTTTCCCGGTACATCCTGGCGGCATGTTACGAGGCGACACGCTCCTGTCCCTGTACAGAGGGATGCCCCGGTTGCGTTGGCCCCAGAAACGCGGCGGGGAAGAATGTAAAGCACCTGGTGATGAAGGCCTTAAGCAGCCTCGAGCTTCCTTCGCTGGAGGACGGAAAAGTCTGCGATGGATCCGAAGACCATTGAAAGACTGAGGGAAATTATCGCGTCTATCGAAAAGCGTTCACCGACCGCAGGGACCCGGCGGGATAAGGAGGATACCGGCCTTAACCAGTGGGCCGAGCTCGAACACGAAGCCGCGCAGCACGCGGCCTGCCTTCCTTCCGGTGCGGTATGTCCATCTTTTCCGTGCCCGACCTCGGTGACGGCCCCGGCGCCGGGGGTAAAGCTTTTGACCTACCGCCTTTCTCCCGGTGACTACCCGGGTCTGGAGGACCACTCGGCCGATGACGTCCTCAACCTTCTTCTGGACGTCGGGCCCTCGTCTGGTGTCAGGGTTTCGACAACCTCCCGGGAGCTCCAGGCACCGGGGTCTCCGGTTTTTCTGGATCTCGAGACCACCGCTCTGGGGGGAGCGGGAAACCTTCCCTTTCTCGCGGGCCTGGGTTATTGGTCGGAAGGAAAGTTCGTCGTCAAGCAGTTCCTGCTGGAACAGAGATCCGCGGAAGTTTCGATGCTCGAGAATCTCACACCGGACCTTCGTTCTTCGCTTTTGGTCACCTTCAATGGCAAATGCTTTGACGTTCCCGTGTTAAGGGACAGGTTTGTCCTCTCCGGAGCGGGTCCATTCCCGGTGCCCGGCGCTCACCTGGACCTCTACTCCGTTGCCAGACGTCTCGGGAGAAAGCCCGGTTACACCTGGAGCTTGGGACAGTGCGAAGCACGGTATCTCGGGTTTTACCGGACGGGAGACATCTCAAGCAGAGCTGTACCCGCCCTCTATTTCATGTACGAAAGAGAAAGAGATGAATCGATTCTCAGCCCCGTGCTCAGGCACAACCTCATGGACGTCGCCGCGATGGCTTCTTTAGTCGGGGTCTTTTGCGACATCATGCGGGCCGGGCCCCGGTCTGTCAGCCATCCGGAGGCGCTTTTCGGGGCCGCCAGAATTCACGCAGCTTTCAAGAGATACGACCGGGCCAAAGCCTGCCTCGAAGCTGCTCTAGCTTATCCCTTCTCCACCATAGGTTCGACTCTGGAGTTCCGGCATCTCCTTGCGGATGTGTTATGGAAGCTGGGAGAGAAGCAAAGCGCCGCCGGAATCATGGAAAACCTCATGCGCGATGGCTGCCTGGACAAACACAGGTATGCGCGCCTCTCCTCGTACTACGAATCCTCAGGAGAACCCCGGAAGGCTCTGGATGTCCTGGAGTTCGCCCTGGATAAACTGGCTCAATCGGTTGACGACGGAAAAATCGTCGAATCGCTCCGGCGCAAAGCTTCAAGACTGCGAAAACGCCTTTACGGAATCCCCCTCCGGCGCGTTTCCCCGGAATAATCCGGGTTTCCCCCCTCATAGCTATTCACGAACTGAATACACCGGGGGGAGAGCCCATGCTCATTTTCTTGACGAAAGCTACCCGAACGAAACTCCTCATCTTGCTTTGTCTTTGCCTCGTCGTCATAGGTGCTAGAACCGGAATGAAGCTGTCCAGGGGGGCTCAGTGGGCGACGGGCGCTAAGGTGACTCCCATCACTCGGGTGGCCACGAACCGTCCGGAGGCAGCCCTCATGATAGACGTCATTGCGGCCAAACCCGAGGCTGTGGAGGAGCTCCGGAAGGCACTATCTCAAGCGGCGGTGAAAGTGACGTGGTTCATCTCGGCCACCTGGGCGGAAGCTAACCCCGAACTCCTCGCCACCCTGGCGCAGGATGGACATGAAATCGGTGTCAAAGGAACAGATGACAAGCGCGTCGATAAACTCGACCCCGGCGAGCTTAAGCTCCGTCTCATACGGGCACGGGAAGCCATCACCAGTGCCCAGGTGGAACCGGCACCCTTCTTTTATCCTCCCGGGGCGAAACTCGGCGAATCCGGGGTAGTGGCGGCCCTGGAGGAAGGCTTTCACACGGTGCTCGGCAGTACCGATCTGCGAAATCTCAGAGGCAAACCGGAGGACATTTCCCGCAAACTCAACTTGATGCCCGGCGACATAGCTCTCATCGAGATATCCGGAAAGGTCGTGAGGCCGCCCGCCTCATCTATAGAAACCATCAAATCCTGGGCGCAATTACACGGGCTATCGCTGGTCAAAATCTCGGACCTTATCCGGGGAGTGCGTTGAGGAACGGAAAGAGGTGAAAAGAGCGGGAAGGGGTGTACTGAAAGTTAGCATCGCCCTTGCTGCGTCGAGGATTAGTACAGCGAAAACGAAATCAAAAGCTTTGAGATTAGAGCTCCTGCGTGCGCCAGAAGGGTCAGCGGAGTGAGCGTCTGGACCCATTCTTCCGCCAGGAGATTTACAGAGACAAGAGGCTCACTCCCGAGATAGGCCGTAGCCCTGCCGACTATTGCTCCGCGGGCTACGGGAGCTCTCACTTTTTCCGGGATGTCGAGTTCCACCCGCAATCCCGTAGAGAACCTGGGAACGCAGACAACGATGTCGTCTTCAAGGACCAGCGGAACTGCAGCCTTAATACCCCCTCTGACCGGGACGGTCGTTACCCTCTCGCCGGCGTCAAGGATCTTTTCCGTCCTCCATTGGGAAAAACCATAGTCGAACAGGATGGCGGCATCAGACCAACGATCGCCGCTGGCCAGCACTACGGCAAGAAGCCGCATTCCATTCCTCGTGGCCGACGCCACGAGACACTGTCCGGCCGCCTCGGTGGTGCCGGTCTTGACCCCGTCCGTGCCTAGATACAGCCACAGGAGTTTGTTGGTGTTATACAGAGAGATGGTTTTATCCCCTCGTGCATCGATCACGTCCTTTTCTTTGGTAGCTACCAGGTTCTTGAAGAACGGGTGCTTGAGGGCCGTCCGGGTGATGAGAGCAAGGTCGAAAGCTGTTGTGTAGTGATTCGGGTCGGTAAGTCCATGTGGATTTGAAAACCTGGTGTTGATGGCCCCTAATTGCCTTGCCCGCTGGTTCATCATGCGGAAAAACTCGCGGGGATCACCATTTCCGATATGTTCGGCTATGGCCCAGGCCGCGTCGTTTCCCGAATTCAGCATTAGGCCATACAGGAGGTCCTCCAGGGTGAACTTGTCCCCTTCCCTTAGGTACATGGTGGAGCCGGGTTGGGAAGCGGCCTCTTCGGAGACCTGTACAACCTCTTCGAGGCGGCCTCTCTCCAGAGCGATGAGAGCTGTCATAATCTTCGTGAGACTCGCCGGATGCATCCTCGTAAAGCCGTTTCGGTGGTACAGAATCTTGCCGCTTTGCCATTCCATCAGGATGGCTGCGTAGCAACTAAGGCCGAGCTCAGGTCGAGAAACAGGGACAGTCAATACGGGTCCGGTAGAGGCCCGGGCGACGCCTTCTACTGCGAGTATTACGGTAAAAAAGCCAAAAACAAATGACCTGAGGAGTAAACGGGCTCTTGCGGTCGCCACCTCGAGACGACTCCCTTTCCGCACTGGGTAGAAGCGGACCTGGGGTCCTGAGGAATATTCTATGTTTCGGCTATGTGCTCTATCTCTCGGGAAACACCGGCTCGAGGACGTTCCGCCCGGGGCAGCCCTGGTGGGACATCCGAGCGGAACCTTGCCGGTTTTTCAGAGCGGGCTTACCGGTTCCGGGGAAGTCTTCGCAACTGAGCTGAAACCCGATCTTCAGGATGGTCCCTTTGTCTTGAACACGATGTTGAGAACCGGGCCGAAAGGACCCGCCTGGCCCAGGTCCTTTCCGTTGACGCTGAGGTTTACTACCCACGGTCTCCCCAGCCTCAATGATATCTCCTGGCTAGCTTCGAACTTCTTTTCCGAACCCGGTTCGAGTGTGGCCTCGAAAACGACCTGGCCGTCGCAGGTCGCCCTGACCCAGCAGCGACCGTCCTCTACGGGCAAGGTCTTCACCACTACAGTCAGGGAATCCGCCTTTACCGTAAATCCTATAGTTTCCTGGTCGATCTTCTCCTTCGTGATCTCGAGTTCGGGCTCGCCTTCCGGCTCAGCCGGAGCACCGGTTTCTGCCTTCCCAGTTTGCCCGGTTTGACCCCCTTGGCCGCCCTGTCCGGAACTCCCCCCGGAGGGGGCTACTCCTCCCCCAGGTGGCGGCGGTGAGCTGACGCCGCCCGGTTCTGAACGAGACGCAGGCGTACCGACAAAAAGCCCGGAATTCCTGGCAGCTACCATGGCAGCTGCGACGAGTAGCACCGCGCACAAAAGCAGAATGTGAATCTTTTTTTTACTCCCTACCAACCCCGCCCGGCCAAGCTTTCGCCGGGCCCCATGCGAACCCCCTGGTACTTTTTCTTCGTCAACTGGGGCTTCTGGCTGCCCCGGACGGACTGGCTCCGAAGAACGGGTCTGCTCCTGGGATTTACCGCTGTCTTCCAGCGCGATCTGGCCGTAACGACGCGAGTATTCCATGGGGTCCAAACCAAGAAAACCCGCGTACGACTTCACGAAAGCGCGAAAGTACGCCTTGCCTACGGGGATGGAGTCGTCGCCCGCCTCCACGGCCTCGAGGTAAACCCGGCGTATTTTCGTGGCCTGTGCCACGTCCTCAAGGGATAGTCCCAGCTCCTCCCTCTTGGACTGCAGCTCGCGTCCAAGAGCTTTCAGTTTCTCCCGCCGTTCCTCGCCCATGCCGCTATACCCCCTCAGCGTGGAACAAAGATCGTGCTGCCGTCCAATCAATACCGCTTTATAGAATCTGCCCACAACCATTGACGAAGGCCGGGTTGCCGTGTTCCCTAAGGCCTCATTCTGGTCAACATTCTCGGGAAGGGCGCCGTCTCCCGAACGTGTTCAAGGCCACATATCCAGGCAACAGCTCTCTCTATGCCCATTCCAAAGCCGGAGTGGGGAACGGAACCGTATTTCCTCAGGTCGAGGTACCACTGATAGTCCTCCACGGGGAGTTTGTGCTCCCGGATTCTATCCATCAGCAAGTCGAAGTCATGGATCCTCTGTCCTCCTCCGGTGATCTCGCCGTAACCTTCCGGCGCCAAGAGGTCGGCACCGAGAACCACATCATCTCTGGACGGGTCCGGCTGCATGTAAAAAGCTTTTATCGCTTTGGGATAATGGGTCACGAACACGGGTTTGTCCCACATGAGGCTGATTTCGGATTCCTGGGGCGCTCCAAAATCGTCTCCCCATCCGATCTCGTGGCCCTTTTCCTGCAACGCTTTCACCGCTTCGTCGTACGTCATCCTGGGAAACGGCGGAACGATTTTAGCCAAGACTTCGGGGTCGCGACCGATCTCTCTAAGCTCTCTCTCGCAAGTCTCAAGCACCTTAGAGACTACATAGCTCACCATTGCCTCTTCCAGCTTCAGTAGATCGTCGAATTCCATGTATGCAGCCTCCGGTTCGACCATCCAAAACTCGGCCAAATGCCGTCTGGTCTTGGACTTTTCGGCCCGGAAAGTCGGTCCGAAGCAGTACACGCGCCCGAGGGCCATCGCCGCGGCTTCCATGTACAGCTGGCCCGACTGGCTCAGATATGCCTTATCCTCAAAGTACGTGGTCTCGAATAAAGTCGTAGTGCCCTCGCATGCCGAGGGAGTCAAGATGGGAGCTGATACCTCGATGAACCCGTGTCTGTCCAAAAACTCCCTGCATGCGGCCATGAAACGCGCGCGAACCGTCAGGATGGCCCTTTGCCTCGGCGTCCGTATCCACAGGTGCCGGTGGTCGAGGAGAAAATCGACGCCATGTTCTTTTAACGCGATCGGGTAGTCGGGGTCAGCTTCGTCTACCACGCGGAAGTCTAGAAGGTGCATTTCGTACCCTCCAGGTGCCCTCTTGTCCTCCCTCACCTTTCCCACCACTACGATGGAGCTTTCCTGAGGCAGGCGGTCCAGGAGCTTAACCCCTTCTTCCCCGACGTCCCCGCGGGAGGCTACTGCCTGAATGAGCCCTGTACCGTCCCGCACGATGATGAAAACGATTTTCCCTGAGGATCGTTTGTTATACACCCACCCTTTGATCCTGCAGACATCCCCACTGAAGTGGGATATTTCCGAAATGGTACAATCCTTAATCGCCGGGTCATCCACGAGTTTTGCTCCAGTCAAATAGAAACCCTCCCATCCAACTCTCTACCGGCTCGAGAGGCGTAAGTAGTTTGTGCGCCGAAGCTCTCTCCCTGCAGTCGCCTCACAAATCAGTTTACACCAGGGATACGCCTTTTTCGAGGGCGCTTACAAACGGACAAACCCTTGGAAAGTCGAACGGGCGACTCTACGTTCCGCCCGTAGCAGGCCCGCCCAGACGGCGCATGTCCTCCAGAACCCGCCCGAGCTCCTCGATGGCCCTGCCGTACCCGGCCCAGTCACCCTGCCTGAGCTTTTCCTGAGCTTCGCGGTACAGTGCGTTAGCTCGCTCGACCAGGGACGCTATGTTCCCCGGCTCGGTGGGCACTCCCGGCGTGACGGGAGGCGCCTGGCCCGTACCCAAAAGCTGCTCGAAGGCGTCTCTCACCGACACTCCCATGACAACCCTGCCGGCGTGATAGACGAGGACTCTCTTGAGTTCGGGGATCTGAACATTTTCCGCCTGGATGTAAAGGGGCTCCACGTACAATATGGACATGTCGATGGGAATCGCCAGAAGATTTCCCCGAATCACCTGCGAGCCGACCTGGCCCCACAGGGTCATAGCTTGAGATATTGCGGGATCCTGCGCGAATATGGACTCCACCTGCATGGGTCCGGGAACGAGCTTATCCTTAGGGGACCGGAACAGAAGCATTTTCCCGTAGTGTTCGGGGTCGCAACGGGCGCATAGCCAGGCTGTCATGTTCGGTTTTCCTCTAGGCGTGAACGGCCTCATGAGGATGTACTCTCCCGTCTCGGCCGCCGGTAGCTTTATGACCACGTAATACGGCTCAACGGGCTGGGTCTTCCTCCCGCCGTACATTTCCTGAGGTATCTCCCAATAGTCCTCCTTGTTGTAGTACACCCGCGGGTCCGTCATGTGGTAAGTGACGAGCATTCTCGACTGAATCTCGAACAAGTCCTGCGGGTACCGGATATGGGCGAGAAGCTCAGCAGGCATCTCCTCTCTCGGTTTCAAAAGACCAGGGAAAATCTTCTGGTACGTGGAGATGATGGGATCGGTCTCATCGAAACGGTAAAACGTGACCTTGCCGTCATAGGCGTCTACGACAGCTTTCACCGAGTTCCTCACGTAATTGACCCCCGTCTCCGCATCGGGTTGGCTGTATGGGTAGTTGGCCGAAACGGTGTAGGCATCAATCACCCAATAGAGCTTTCCACCCGCGAGCACCATGTAGGGATCTCTGTCGTACATGAAGAACGGCGCTATCGCCTGCACTCTCTCGATCACGTTCCGCCTGAACACCATTACGCTGTCGGGGGTTAGCGCACCCGAGACCATAATCTGGTAGTCTCTGAATCTCAACGTGAAAGCGAGGCGCTTCAGGAAGTTGTCCAGTTTGATCCCGGCGTTGCCTTCATAGAATGTAGCGGCCACAGCTTCCTCGCCCATTCTCGGGTAATCGAACTCGGGTTCCTTCGTCTTGAGGATTACGTAATGGTTGGTAAGCTCCCCAAAATAGACTTCAGGACGGTTGATGGGAAGATCGGGAGGAGTTTTCGGCGGAACATCTTTCACGTAAAGGGATGGCATGCCCCCAGCTTCAACCCCCGAAGCCGGGCTCATGACAAGCCCGTATCCGTGGGTGTACTTCAAGTGAAGGTTCACCCAGGTTAGCGCATCCGGAGGTAAAAGCGAGATGTCGATTTCCCTCGGAGACAAAAACACCTGACGGTACTGCCCGTTGACGGTATATCTGTCCACGTCCACATCGTGAAAACGGTAGTACATGCGGATTTCCTGGATCTGCCTGTATGTCTGCCCAAGCACCCTGTAATCCCAAAGACGAAGGTTCTCAACAGTAGAAGCGTTTCGATCCAGCGTTTCCCACGATAGCGTGTCCAGTGCGGGATACTCGACCTCTTCTATTTGGTCTAGGTTGAACGCCTGCCTGGTGTAAGCTATGTTCTTTTCTATAAACGGGATCTCATAGGCGATTTCGTTGGGAGAAACCGTGAACTGCTGCATAAATGCAGGATAAGCCCAACCGACCGCGATGGACAAAACGACCAATACGGCAGCTGCGTACCCTGTCCAGCGCAAACTCCTGAGAGCGATGGACAGAAGCGAAATGCCCGCGGCCACGATGGAGTAACCCATCAGGATCCTGTAAGCTGGAACCTGCGCGTGGATATCGGTATAGCTTGCTCCGAAGGCGACCCCTCGGGGTGAGTACATCAGGTTCCACGTGGATATCTGATATCCATATGCCTTGAGCACAAACAGCCCGGCGGCAACCACGGACAGATGGACCAACGCGCGCCTTGAAGCCACAAGTCTTCTCCCGCTCACCCTGAGGTCCCCGAGGACGTAATAGATGAGGCCCGAAAGTATCAGGGACAGTAGCCCCGCCGCCCACAAGGATTGCTGGACCATCTGGATAAAGGGAAGCTTAAAGACATAGAAGCTGACGTCCTGTCCAAAAAAGGGATCGGCGATTCCGAAAGGCGTCGCATTAAGATAGGCGAGAACGACGTGCCATTGTCCAAATAAGGCCAGGCCTCCGAAAAAGCCCGGTATCACAGCTACGAGGTAAAACCACCTTCTCACCGTCGGGGGTAGCTGGATAGGCATGACCACCCCCCCTATTACGGTAAGCTCTTCTCTTCCCCAGAAAATCGCCGCAAGGTTCACGAGAGCTACGAGGAAAAACACGAAGCCCCCCACGAGCGCCAGCACCCATCTGGCCTGGAGCATCCTCATAAACACCGAAAGGTACCCAACCTCACGGAACCACAGGATGTCCGTATAAAAGGTGGCCAGTTTTGTAGACACCAGACCTAAGAAAATCGCCAGACCAAGGGAAATCCATAACCACCGTCTGGATGGCACAGGCCATCACCTGCCCTTAATCAGTAATCAGGTTGTCCTCCCTCGAGCAGAGTTACGTCAGGCGTAATTGGGCAAGCTCTGAGACTTCTCCTCTGGGACTACTCGGAAAAAGGCCCGTCGCGCCCTCAGGTGACGTATCAGCTAAGCCGGGCGTACCAAGTAAGGCTCTGAAATTACCTTGTCCGCGAGAGTATTTTCTCCCACGTGGAAAGGTATTCCTCCCTGGTCAGAGCTGGCCGGAACCCTTCGATTATGCGTCGTGCCCTGGATGCGTCGTCCCACAGAAGGTCAATGACGGTCGTGGCCAGAAGCCTCGCCGGAAGGACGTATGCCATTTCCGGGTCGTCCACGAGGAATTCCTCAGAATGAGCTGAACCTTTCGCCCCTCCGACTGATGGGTGGATGGTGGGCATGATGTGACTCAAGTCACCGATGTCAGAGGACCCCGCGCTGTGGCCCCCATCGGACACCCGGGACGAACCCACCAACTCTTCGGCGTTCGCTCGAAAGACCTCCATCAGGGCCGGAGCCGGAATCCTCGGCAGGTACCCTGGTAAATCCTCGATGGTTACGCCGGCCCCTATGGCCATGGCACCCGCTAAGAACGCCCTGTTTACTTTAGAATTGGCATCAATCATCGCCTCGATGCTGGATGCCCGAACATAACTCTCGATCCTTACGTCGGCGGGGACCACGTTTACGATGTCTCCTCCTTTGGTGATTATCGGATGCACCCGCACATGATCCTCTTCCTTCCAGGTTTCCCGTTGCAGGTTCACCCCAATCAGACCCAGAATGGCGGCGTTCAAAGCGTTTACGCCCATGTGGGGTGCGGCGCCGGCGTGAGCTTCCTTGCCGCGGTAGCGCACAAGTTTTCCGATGAACCCGTTGGAACTCTCTCCGATGCTAACGACCTTGTCGCCGGAGAGGCCCGCAAGGTGAACCATCATCGCCATATCCACGTCGTCGAAAAAACCTCTGGCGATAAGCTCCTGTTTCCCCCCGAGAAACCTGATGGTTCCTTTCTTCCTTAGAGCTTGTCTCCATTCTATTTCCACATATTCCTCGGCAGGAACGCCCAGGAACGTAATCCTACCCGATAGATAGTTTTTGGCGCCCGAGAGAACGAGGCTTATAGCAACCCCGATTACCGACGCCACCTGGGCATTGTGGCCGCAGGCGTGGGCCGCCCCGGTCACGGGATCCGCGTACGGGTGACCCGGACAAAGAACAGAATCGAGCTCTGCAATGACGCAAACGTTGGGGCCGCGTCTGCCGGTGTCGAGCACGCCTGCGGCGCCCGTTATGGCGAGTCCCTCCCTGACCTCGAGGCCGAGCTCCCGCAGTCTATCTGCGACCACCTTCGTCGTCCTTTCTTCCTTGAAGCCCAGCTCCGGATGCCTCAGAATGTCCTCGCCTACCGCCATGATTTCTTCGCGAGTCTTATCAATAGCGGCGAGGACCTGCCCTTTAAGATCCTCTTTGGTCATGGTGATCACCGCCTGAACCCGGAGTCTCGCGCGTCGGGACCGGCAGGCCGGTTCGGCCTTACTTCAGCATCGGCATGTTCAGTGAATGACGTTTTGCCGTCTCGATAGCTTTTTCGTAACCGGCATCGGCATGCCTCACTACGCCTATGCCCGGATCAGAGTTCAAGACCCGCTCCAGGCGCCAAGCAGCTTCCGGAGTCCCGTCGGCCACCACGACCATGCCGGCATGAATGGACAGTCCTATTCCAACGCCTCCTCCGTGATGCACCGAAACCCAAGAAGCACCGCAAGCGGTGTTCAACAAAGCGTTCAGGATAGGCCAGTCGGCGATGGCATCCGAGCCGTCTTTCATCCCCTCAGTTTCCCTGTAAGGCGAAGCTACTGAACCGGTGTCCAGGTGGTCCCGGCCTATAACGATAGGGCACTTCAAGATGCCCTTCGCAACCATTTCGTTGATCTTTAAACCAAACCGCGCCCTTTCGCCATAACCGAGCCAGCACACTCGCGAGGGTAGGCCCTGGAACGGAACGTGTTTTTCAGCTTTGGTGATCCACCGTCTTAGCGTGGTGTTCTCGGGAAACAGATCCAGGACGGTCTGGTCCGTCTTGAGGATATCTTCGGGGTCGCCCGAAAGAGCTGCCCACCGGAATGGCCCACGGCCTTCGCAAAACAGGGGCCTGATGTAAGCTGGCACAAATCCCGGGTAGGCGAAAGCTTCCTCAAAACCGGCGGCTTTGGCCTGACCACGCAGATTGTTCCCGTAATCGAACGCCACCGCTCCCCGTTTTTGCATTTGGACGATGGCTTCGCAATGGCGCTTCATGGACTCCATGGATCTGCGTACGTACTCTTCGGGATTCCTCTTCCTGAGATCCCGAGCTTCGGCCAAGCTCATGCCTCCCGGCACATACCCGTCGAGGGCATCGTGAGCCGAAGTCTGATCCGTCACCACGTCGGGGATGATACCGCGCTTGACGAACTCCGGGTGGGTTTCGGACGCATTACCCAACAGGGCGATGGAAAGAGGCTTCTTTTCGTCCAGAGCGCGCCGGGCCATGGAAATCGCCTCGTCCAGGTTGGTGGTCATGACGTCAACGTACCCGGCGTCCAGCCGTTTCTTTATCCGCTCGGGATCGACTTCTACAATGATTCCCACTCCGTCGTTCATGGTGATGGCCAGCGGCTGGGCACCTCCCATTCCGCCGAGGCCAGCAGTAAGCACCAGCTTCCCTTTGAGGCTACCGCCGAAGTGCCGCTCCGCGCAGGAAGCAAACGTTTCGAACGTTCCCTGAAGGATCCCCTGAGTCCCGATGTAAATCCAGCTTCCCGCCGTCATCTGACCGTACATCGTCAGACCCTTGGCCTCATACTCCCAAAAGTTCTCCCAGGTGGCCCATTTTGGGACCAGCATGGCGTTGGAAATGAGGACTCTGGGAGCAAGTTTGTGAGTGGGAAAAACAGCCACGGGTTTTCCCGATTGGATGAGGAGGGTCTCTTCATCGCCCAGCTCCCGCAAGGCCTTCACGATGGCGTGGTAACACTCCCAGTTCCGCGCGGCCTTGCCCGTTCCGCCGTAGACGATGAGCTCGTCGGGTTTTTCGGCGAGTTCCAGGTTATTCATGAGCATCCGCAAAGCTGCTTCCTGGTTCCACGACCGGCATGACATCTGCGGGCCCCGCGGAGCTCGTATTTGTTGAGATGGCAAGGGAAAATCCTCCTTTCCTGGTCTAGAACTTGACCATTGCCGTGTTTCGAGATCCTCTGTTATCCAGCTTTACAGTTTCTCCAGCCGAAATCGTCGTTCCTGCGAACTTCAGGTTACTCGCATGTTCACTCTATGTTGCTTCTGGCCCCCTCTGTTCTCTTCCGCGATGCGGCAGAGATCGGACCTTTCCGGTCTGATGTTCACTCTTGAGTTGTCCGGGTGTTATTCTTGTGAGGGCAGCAGCTGGCCAGGAAGTATAACGGTTCTCGCATGCGGTGTTTTCTGCCGCCAGTTTGTTCCATGAGGATGCGCGGCGGGCGTTTTAACTGAGACCAGCTGCGGGAAAGGAGCTGAAGGCCGGGTCTCTGGACTCTGGGTTGAGTTGCCGGGAATGCCTACCGGCGCAAGACCGGGCTTCTATAAGACCTGGCGACCGTGGACGGGATAACGCTTCTTGCAGTAGTCGAAGATTTCCGGGGACGGCTGCCTTTAAAGGTACGCCGAATCTACCAGCTGTCCGCCTGCGAGCTTCACTTTCTTCTGTGGGGCAAGGATGGCGAGGTTCGTCTCGGCGTCTCGGTGGACCCGCAGTTTCCTTTCTTCGGCCCGATACGCTCACACCCCCAGTATCCGGCCACCCCTCCTTCCTTTTGCCAGTTACTCCGCTCGAGGTTGGAGGGCCAAAGCTTGATCTACATTGAGCAGGCCGACACCGACAGGTACGTTTCATTAATATTTGTCCCGCATCCCGCTGTAGACTCGTCCTCTACTCGCACGGTGCTCGTCTGTGACCTGCGGGGAGCTCGAAGCAACATCGTTTTCGTTGAACCCGGAGGCGCCGCTGTATCGTTCTTGAGGAAAAAACCCCAGTCGAATTCGGCCCCACCGGCAGATAGCCTTGAGCAGGCTGAGGATGGCTCTTCGCCTACCGGTGGCTCTGAGATTAAAGTGGAGCCGGATGAACGGAACCTGAAGGAAGCGCTGGAGAGCTCCATCGAGCCGTGGAGGACCGTCATCAGGTTCCTTCCCGGCGCCGGCAAAGAGCTTTCTGTTTCAATCCTTACGAAGGCCGGCGTGACCCCTTCCCTCCCGGTTGATTCGGGCAACAACACGGATAAAATCGCAGCAAGCCTCCGGGAAATAAAGGAACGGATAGACGAAAGACGATGGGAACCCTGCATTTACCGGGATATCGAAGGCAGGCCGGTCTTGCACGTACTTCCTCTTACCCACCTCGAACCGGTGTCGAGGTTCCATTCTCCGGAGGAAGCTGCGGCCTGCTATTACGACCTCGCGGTGGCGCATAGGGAGTTCGAAAGTTTAAAGAGGCGTCAGATTTCCCTTCTATCTCTCCTTAAGAAGAAATTGTCCTCGCGGCTGGAAGCCCAAGAGCGCGACAGCGTGGAAGCTTCGTCTTATGACGAGCTGAGAATCCGGGGGGAGTTGTTGTACGCTTCGGGGAAGAAGCTTCCTCCCGGGTTCCGGTCGGTACGCGTGGTGGACTACTACCAGGACCCGCCCCAGGAGGTGGAGATACCGCTGGACCCGTCGAAGTCCCTGGAAGAAAACGCCCGAAGTTACATGGAGAAATACAAGAAATTAAAGAGAAGTCATGAACTCCTCCGGGAATCGGTGAAACGTATCAAAGAAGGGCTTGACGCCGTACGTGAGGTGGAGGAGCTCTTATCTTCCGCCTCCTCTAAAGAGGAGCTCTTGGCTCTCGGCGACGAGATCGAAGCTATTGCTCACCGGCATGACATCCGTCTCCGGCGAGAAGCCGGTCATCCGCTCCGGTCCACGGAAGGTGGTATCCAGACGTTCCCTGTGCGGGAACGGAGTCCTCGTATCCCTTCATTTTCCATCGGTGAGTATCGCGTATTCGTCGGTGGAACGTCCCGGCAAAACGACTATCTCGTAACCAGGATCTCGCGACCTGGAGACATCTGGCTTCATGCCAAAGGCGTCCCCGGAGCTCATGTCCTCATACGACCGCCAAACGGCGTAACTCTGGAGACGGTTGACCCGAGCGTGCTTCTGAAGGCGGCTAGAATAGCTGCAACCCGGTCGCGGGCAAAACATTGGGGTAAAGTGGACGTCGACTATACGGACGCGCGCCATCTGAAAAAGCCCCCAGGTTCCGAGCCTGGATTTGTGACCTACTCGGGCCAGAAGACTTTGACTGTGCTCACAGACGATGTGGCTCAGTGAAAGAAGCCCTTGCGGCCCCCAGCATCCGCCGCCGAAGGCGTTCACCGTCAACAGGAGTATGCCGCCTCAGCCAGACCGTTGCTCTGAGTTCGGTAACCTGCCCTTCTCCGCGAGAAACCGGTGGGAAGAGACTCGCGCCGCAAGCTTCACCGGTGCTCTGAATTCAGCGACCCGTCTTCCACGCCAGACCCGTGAGGTCCGCTATTCTCTCGATTCCCTCTTGCGAGCAGTATTCTTCAAGTCCTCTTAAAATCTCGACGGGAAGCCAGGGATTGACCAGAAGACCGCTCCCGAGAGCGAGCGCGCTGGCACCGGCCAGCAGGAACTCCACGGCATCCTGCCAGCTTACGATTCCTCCCATGCCTATGATGGGAATGCTCACCGCTTGAGCTGCTTCCCATACGCAACGGAGCGCCACAGGCTTTACCGCAGGTCCCGAGAGTCCTCCGGTGACGTTCCCCAGAACCGGCCTTTTGGAATGGATATCGATGGCCATCCCCACCAGCGTGTTGATGAGGGACACAGCTTGAGCTCCCCCTTCTTCGGCAGCTCTCGCCACATCCCTGATGGAAACTGCAGCGGGGCTGAGCTTCACGATCACCGTCCGGGAGAAACTTTGCCTTACAGCTCTCGTTGCCCTGTACACCGAACGCGGGTCGATTCCGAACGCTATTCCGCCGGCATTTACGTTCGGGCAGGAGACGTTGACCTCGATGGCGTCTACTTCCGGAACTTCCTCGGCCATCGTCGCTATCTGGGCAAATTCATCGTAGGTCTCGCCTGCGGCATTCAAGATGATTGGCACGCCGAACCCGGAAAGCCATGGGATTTCGTGGCGGATTACCGCCTCGATGCCCGGGTTCTCCAAGCCGATGGAATTCAGCATCCCCGAAGGGGTTTCGGTCACCCTTGGAGGCGGATTGCCGGCCCTGGGATGAAGCGTGGTGCCCTTCGTCGAGACCGCTCCGAACCACCGGATATCTCCTACCCTTGAATATTCTCTCCCGTAACCGAAGACGCCCGATGCAGCTATCAACGGATTCTTGAGCTTCAAGTCACCCAGACGAACTCCGAGGTCCAACCATTCATCCCCCCAGATCG
>DUSS01000050.1 GCA_012842495.1 Candidatus Fermentithermobacillaceae bacterium | reverse complement strand
GGAACAGACTTGAGATCTGGGACAGGACGAAGTGGGAGGAAATGAAGGCAAGGATACATCAGGAGTTTGCAAAGCTGGCGGAGACCGTTACGGCC
This sequence comes from Candidatus Fermentithermobacillaceae bacterium, assembly GCA_012842495.1. Classification (GTDB taxonomy): domain Bacteria; phylum Bacillota; class Sulfobacillia; order Fermentithermobacillales; family DUSS01; genus DUSS01. The sequence goes on along the minus strand of DUSS01000050.1, from coordinate 7,974 downwards.
ATCTAGACTGGCTTCTGCTGGAAAGACATAAGCGCTCAAGTCCTAGCACAGACCAGATCGAATCGCTTCAAACTGTTCTAGTCCGAGGGAGGCACGCGCCTGCCTCTTACTATCTAAGCCGGGAGTTTCCAACAGGAGCGTCGGACCTCAGAAAAGGAGGAGCGGGGTGAGTCTACTAAGCGGTCAATTACCCGAAGGTTCCTTCCACGTTCCCGTGATGGTGGAGGAAGTCCTGGCAAAACTCGTCCGGGGAACGGAGAGCGCGATCCTGGACTGTACGGTGGGAGAGGGCGGACATGCCCTCCGGATCCTGGAACGGTCCAAGTGCTTCCTGGTGGGTATCGACAAGGATGACCAGGCCCTGGAACTTGCAAGGAAGCGACTCATGCCGTACGTAGGTCGCTTCTTCTTAACTAAGGCCGATTTCCGTGATGCCCGAGCGGTACTGGCCCTGGTTGGTATACCACGAGTCGATGGAGTTCTCTTCGATCTCGGAGTATCTCTTAGGCAGCTTACAGACCCGTCCAGAGGATTTACGTACTGGGGGGACGCACCGCTGGACATGCGGATGGATAAAACCGGGCCTGTGACGGCGGCGGACCTCCTCGAGACTTCCGGGGAGGAGGAGCTCGAGCGCATCCTGCGGGAGTACGGAGAAGAGAGATACGCCCGATCCATTGCCCATCTCATAGTAACTGAGCGAGAAAGGCGACCTTTGCGGACAGCTCGAGACCTGGTGGAGCTAATTTACCGGGCGATCCCGGCGAGGGCGAGGAGAATGGGTGGGCACCCCGCGAGAAGGACGTTCCAAGCTCTGAGGATAGCTGTAAACCGCGAGTTAGACGGCCTCGACCGGGCTATCGAAATGGCGTTTTACCTTACGAAGCCCGGGGGCAGAGTGGTCGTTTTGAGCTACCACTCTCTTGAGGACCGCGTGGCAAAGAGCGTTTTCAGGCGGATGGAGGCGGCCAGAATTGCTTCGATTCTGGAAAGAAAGCCTTTGACCCCGACGAAAGCGGAGAGAGAGCGAAATCCGAGATCGAGGAGCGCTAAACTGCGCGCAGCAGCCCTGATATGAGAAAAGAGGAACCCGGCCGGAGGCGATAGTTGCCCGGTTCTTTCGCAGGGGAGCTTTCCAGCCGGGCCCGGGAAAAGGAGAAAAGGGAACTTAACGGAGGAAAGAGCCATGATACGCAATCTTACTATTGAGGCAGTGCCTGCCCGCGCCCGACGACGAGTAAGGACGACCGGACTCCCGATGGAGGCAGTTGGCATCCTGTATCTGATCGCGGCCGTCCTGTTCGGGCTGATGTTGGTGTGGCAGCCGGCAAATCTTGCGAACCTCGCTCACCGGGCAAGGGAGCTGGAACGACAGGTCGAGACCCTGAAGGTCGAGAACCACAGCCTCAAGGCGGAACTGTCAAAGCTTGAGTCCCTTTCCTACGTGGAATTCGTAGCTAAAACGAAACTGGGAATGGTTGAGCCACCCGAAGTGAAGACGGCAGCTGTTGTGGCGTTCGATACGCATGATTTCGCTACGAGCTCCGGCACGACCGCAGAAGCGACCGGCCGCAAACCCGGAGGTATAATGGGGATCATTCAGCGCATAGCTGAGATCTTTGGGGGACGCGGGGTCGAAGCTGGAGGTCGGAAGTAGGTCGGGAGAGGATAGCTTTGTCCACCAGAGGGCTCCTGGTACGAAAGAGGGTTATGTGGGTCTTCTTCGCCACAACCCTCATTTTTGTCCTGCTTCTCGGAAGGATCGGGTACATCCACTTTATCTGGTCCGATGAGCTTAGCAGAAAAGCCATGGATATGCGCATGCAGGATATTCCCATTCAAGCGCGACGGGGCACCATCTACGACAGAAACGGTCGAGAACTCGCCTTCTCCATAGACGTGGAGTCCGTGTTCGCCCTACCGTCGCAAGTAAAAGATCCCGAGGCGGCCGCTGAGCAGCTGTCCGGCCTCCTAGGTATGAAGAAAGAAACCATTCTGAACAAACTCACGAGGAAAAGTTGTTATGAATGGATCAAGCGAAAGGTTCCTGACGAAATAATCAAACAGATAAAGGCCCTCAGGATTCCGGGGATCGGGTTTACTCAGGAGTCCCTCAGGGTGTTTCCCAAAGGTACGCTTTTGGCTAACGTTCTCGGCATCGCCGGCATAGACAACCAGGGCTTGGAAGGCCTCGAATTTCAGTACGACCAGGTGCTTGCAGGTAAGCCCGGTAAGTCTACTGTGGAAGTTGATGCCATAGGAGAGGCGATACCGGGCGCCGTCAAAGAATATGTGCCGCCTATCCCCGGAAAAAACTTGGTATTAACGGTGGATGAAGTGATCCAGTTCATCGCCGAAAGGGAGCTGGACAAAGCGGTCGCGAGCAGCCAGGCAAAGGGCGGCGTGGTCATAGCGATGGATCCTTCCAACGGCGAAATCCTGGCCATGGCCGTGAGGCCTACCTACGACCCAAACCGGTATGACGAATACCCTGCGGAAAACCGACGTCTCATAGCTATTACCGACGCGTTCCCCCCGGGTTCTACGTTCAAGCCGATCACGCTTGCGGCGGCTTTAGAGTCGGGCGCTGTCACTATGCAAGACACCTTTTACTGCCCTGGTTCTATCAGAGTCGACCAGGAGATCTTGAACTGCTGGGGCCCGGCCCATGGGAGCCAATCTACCGTCGAGATCGTTCAGAATTCGTGCAACGTCGGGTTCATAACCGTGGGATTGCGAACGGGAACGGACGCGTTCTATAAATACCTCGAAGCTTTCAACCTGACCCGCCCCACTGGAATTGACCTGCCGGGTGAGGGAACGGGAATCGTGCCTGCGAAGGAAGATGTCAAGCCGGTGGACCTGGCCTGTATGTCGTTCGGGCAAACTCTTACGCTAACTCCTCTTCAGGTGATCACCGCAATTTCTGCGATAGCCAACGGCGGAAACCTCGTGGTTCCCCACGTCGTCAAGGAGATCAGGGAGACCGATGGGACCGTCGCCCAGACGATGTCTTACCCTGTGAAGCGCATCATCTCCGAAAAGACATCGGAAGAATTGAGGCTCGCTATGGAGCAGGTGGTTTCCAAAGGCACCGGAAAGCAGGCCTACATTCCCGGCTACCGTGTGGCGGGGAAAACGGGGACTTCCAATAAAATCGTGGGCGGAAGAATCGCCGAAGGCAAATATATAGCTTCCTTCGTGGGGTTCGCTCCAGCGAACGAGCCTCGGGTCGCTCTGCTGGTAATGATAGACGAACCTCAGGGCGCCTACTGGGGAAGTCAGGTGGCGGCGCCGACCTTTTCGGCCATCATGAGGGACGTCTTGAGATACATGGAGGTCCCACCTCAAGAAGAGCCTGCTCCAGAAGGAGAAAAGCGGGTGACCGTCCCCGACATCAGAGGGCTTGACGTGGCTATAGCTCATGGAGAATTGAAGAAGACGGGGCTTACGGGGTTGAAGGAAGGCACGGGATCCAGAGTAACGGATCAGTCTCCACCCCCTGGGGTAAGCGTGAAAGAGGGAACCACGGTGATACTGTACACCGACGAGACCACGGAAAAGTCAGGCTTCGTGGAAGTTCCCTCCCTCATAGGGCTTACTCTGACTCAAGCCAGGGAAAAATTAGCAGAAAGAGGGCTTCTCATGGGGGTGTCCGGCAGCGGTTTCGTGACCAGCCAGGACCCGCCGGCAGGAACCAGGGTTCCTCAGGGGACGATGGTCAAGGTACTCCTGCGGATGGATGTAGGGGCAACTAGCAGGTAAATCCCTTACCCATCGTCGAATTAGGGCGGAAGGAAGACGTGTCCACATCGACTTATACCGGTGCTGACCTCAAGACGTGGGCGTGAGAGGCAGGTGTGTCGGGTTGCTCCTCTCGGAGATCGTTTCGGGAACAACCGGAATTCAGGTTCTCAAGGACGCGCAGGTGACCGGAGTGTCGTACGACTCGCGAACGGTGAAACCCGGGGACCTTTTCGTAGCAATAAAGGGTTTCCGCTTCGATGGTCACGAGTTTTTGGAAGACGCCCTCCGGAAAGGTGCCGCGGCCGTGCTCGTAGAGAAGGGAAGAGAGCTCCCGGGCACCGCCGTGGGTGTGGCCCTAGCTCAGGACACAAGGTTAGCCCTGGCCATGGTCTCTGCGGCCTTTTACGGACACCCGTCAAGGAAGCTAACAGTCATAGGTGTAACTGGAACCAAGGGTAAGACCACCACAACCCACCTGATCCGAAACGTGCTTCGTCAAGCCGGAATAGACACGGGTCTTATTGGAACCGTCCACAATCTGGTGGGGGATGAAGTTCTCCCGGTGGTTCACACTACGCCGGAGGCCCCCGAGCTTCAGTCCCTCCTGGCACAGATGGTTTCGGCCGGCTGTTCCGCAGCGGTCATGGAAGTGTCCTCGCATGCCCTGGTCCTTAACAGGGTGGCCCAGACTGCGTTCGATGTGGCCGTCTTGACCAACATCGGCAGAGACCACTTAGACTTTCACCCGTCGTTTGAAGATTACGTGGACGCCAAGAAGAAACTTTTTCGCATGTTAGGAGAATCCCATCCAGGTCATCCCCTTGACAGGAAGTTCTCCGTCGCCAACCTGGATGATCCGGAGTCGGCGGGTTTCATCCAGATTTCCCCCGTTCGCTGCATCACTTTTGGAATCAAGGGGGGAGCGATGGTAAGAGCTTATGACATCTCGCTCCAACCTGCAGCCACGGAGTTTTGCCTGGCCATGGGCGGTTGCAGTCTGCGGGTTCGCCTTTCCATGCCGGGGAGGTTCAACGTGTACAATGCTCTGGCCGCCGCCTCTGTGGCTTATGGAATGGGTATCGACATAAAGACCGTAGCCGCAGCCCTGGAAACCTCGAGGAGCGTCCGGGGCCGTGCAGAAGTAGTGGACGAGGGCCAGCCCTTCACCGTGCTGGTGGATTACGCGCATACTCCCGACAGCCTCGAAAACGTTCTTGAGATGATAAGGGAAACCTCGAACGGAGAAGTCGTCGTCATCTTCGGATGCGGTGGGGACCGCGATAAAGGCAAACGTCCTCTGATGGGTAAGGTCGCCGCCACCCTGGCGGACCACGTCATACTCACCAGCGATAACCCCAGGTCCGAAGAGCCTGAGGCCATTGTCGACGAAATCGAGGCCGGTGTGATAGAGGCCCTAAAATCCCACGCAGGCCGTGTTCGTCTTAAAGATTACCGCAAGATCGTCAGCAGGTTTGATGCCATCAAGGAGGGAATACTCATGGCCCGCCCCGGCGACGTCGTGCTCATTGCCGGGAAAGGTCATGAGACTTATCAGGTATTCAAAGACAGGACCGTCGCCTTCAACGATGTGGCGGTAGCCCGGCAGATTTTGAGAGAGTCGATGGAGAGATCGAAATGAGAGAGATTTCGGTAAAAGAAATAGTCGAAATCACCCGCGGGGTCCTGACCCGGGGGGACCCATCGCAGCGGGTCACGGGCGTCACGGTGGATTCGAGGTGTGTGGCGGAAGGAGACCTGTTTTGCGCCACCAAGGGTGAAAAAGTGGACGGCCACGACTACGTCCTGGATGCCTTTTCGAAAGGAGCAGTAGCTTCTCTCGTGTCGAGAGAGGTGGACGTCCCTTCGAACTTTTCGCCGCAAAAGGCGGTGATCCTGGTACCCGATACGGTGACGGCGCTGGGAGACCTGGCCCGGTTTTACCTGGACTCTCTTGGGGCCAGGGTCATCGGGGTGACGGGGAGCGTTGGGAAGACAAGCACCAAAGACATGATTTACTCGGTCTTGCAAAAGCGGTTCCGCGTCGGCAAGAATCCGGGAAACCTCAACTCCCACATCGGCCTGTGCCTCGCGGCTTTCCAGCTGGACCCTGGTATCGAAATCGCCATTCTCGAAATGGCTATGAGGGCGGTAGGAGAGATAAGGTACCTGGCCTCCATCGCTCGCCCTACCTACGGGGTCCTCACGGACATTTCCCAGTCTCACATCGGCGTGGTGGGAAGCCTCGAGAAGATCGCCAGAGGGAAAGCCGAGCTCATCGAAGCTCTGCCCGCAGGCGGAATTGCCTTTCTCGCCGGGGACAACCCCCTGATCCGCGAGGTAACCGCGGGGGTCAAGTGCAGGAGAGTTTTTTACGGGTTCGGACCGGATTGCCAATACAGAGCTAAAGAAGTCACCATCCTTGGGGAGGAAGGTGCCGCTTTTACCTTACGATATCCGGGCGGAGAGATTCGGGCGAAGATCCCTGTTCCCGGAAAACACCAGGTGCAAAACGCTCTCTGCGCAGCTGCGGTAGGGATCGAATTGGGCATGACGCCGGACGAGGTGGTGGGCGGTCTTGAGACCGCAAGTCTTTCGGGTATGCGGACGGCACTGGCGCACACGGGACCCCTCACCATTTTGGACGACTCTTACAATTCCAGCCCCGTGTCGTGCAAGGCTGCGTTGGACCTCCTCAACGAACTGCCGGGGGAGAGGAAGATTGCCCTCCTAGGTGACATGCTGGAACTTGGCGAATGGGCACCGGAGGCCCACCGGGAAGTCGGCCGGTATGCCGCAGGCAGGGTTGACGTCCTGGTGACTCAGGGAGATCTAGCCCGGTATATCGCCGACGGTGCCATCGAAGCTTCGGGCACGGTCGGGCGGGCGACGGAAGTTACCTGGGTTCCCGACAGGGAGTCGGCCCGGAGATTTCTCACGGGGGCGCTAAAAGCCGGAGATGTGGTGCTGGTCAAAGCTTCTCGGGCTATGAAGTTCGAGGAATATGTGGAGTTCTTGAAGGCCAGAGGTCGGGAGATGGACGCAAATGGATAGAGGTCTCGTCTACGGCGTTGAAGTCCTCGCCGGCTTCATAGTCGCGGCGGCGAGCGGGCATGTCTTCGTGCCCTACATGAAGCGTTTGAAGATCGGACAGCACATTAGGGGGGAAGGTCCCCGAACTCACTTCAAGAAATCTGGGATGCCCACCATGGGTGGGGTGATCTTCCTGCTCGGAACGCTGGTTCCCGCGATCGTAGAGGCCTTTCTCGGGCTCCTCGGACGCGACGCCTGGCTGGCCATCGGGGCCTTTTTCGCTTTTGGACTCATAGGTTTCGTCGACGACTGGAGGAAATTCCGGCATGGTCGCTCCCTTGGCCTGAGAGCTCGGGAAAAGATGGGTCTCGAGATCCTGGTAGCGGCAGTGTTCCTCTACGTCTGGCTATCAGGAGGGGGCTCTCCTTCCGTCATCGTTCCGGTGATCAACCGGGAGGTACATCTGGGTGCTCTATATCCCATTTTCGGCATTCTCGTGATGGTGGGTTCTTCCAACGCTATGAACCTCACCGACGGACTGGACGGGCTAGCGGCAGGGGTATCTGCTATAGGGCTCGTCGCGCTTTCCGTCGTGGCCCTGGCGAAGGCGGGATTGGGTGGGGCCGGAGGGCTCGAGCACCTGGCGCCCACCGCCGTCGGGGCGATTCTCGGATTTCTCGTGTTTAACCGTCACCCGGCCAGGATATTCATGGGCGACACTGGCTCACTGGCTCTTGGGGCGTTGCTGGCGGCCTTTGGAATGCTCACAAAGACCGAGCTTTTGCTGCTGTTTTTCGCCGGCGTTCCGGTGGTGGAGACTCTCTCCGTGATCGCGCAGGTCATTTCCTTCCAGCTCTTCGGCCGGCGCATATTGAAGATGAGCCCGCTCCACCATCACTTTGAGCTTTTGGGCTGGCCCGAAGTAAGAGTGGTAAGGACCTTCTGGCTGGCTCAAGCTCTTTTGGCCGGTGCCGGAATATGGGTGATGTCGCTCGTGTAGAGGTTCAGCAGGACGTTTATTAGGGGGTTCTTTCGGGTTCCGTGCAAAGAAGAACGAACGTGATAAGGGGAAAACCCGATTATGTGCTTTTTTTCACCGTTCTCACGTTGCTCGCTCTCGGCATAGTGATGGTGTTTTCCGCGAGCTTCGTGAGGGCCGAACGGTTTTACGGCTCGCGCTACTATTTTCTGGTCAGG
>DUSS01000049.1 GCA_012842495.1 Candidatus Fermentithermobacillaceae bacterium | reverse complement strand
TCCACATTGCGCTGGAAGCGTATAGCACCTGCGCTGTGCAGGTAATACTGTTAGATAGTATTTTGACTAAATTATGGCAACTTCCCGGGGGTACGAGCTTTGAATAAGGTGGAGATTTGTGGAGTGGATACTTCGAAACTCCCCGTTTTGTCTTCCAGCAGGATGAAAGAGCTCTTCCTGGCGATGAAAAGCGGGGATAAGTCGGCTAGGCAAGCTCTGATATCGGGCAATCTCCGGCTGGTACTCTCCGTGATTCAGCGGTTCCAAAACAGGGGTGAATGCGTGGATGACCTCTTTCAGGTGGGGTGTATCGGTCTTATGAAGGCCATAGATAATTTTGACCTTTCTCAAAACGTGAGGTTCTCTACGTACGCCGTACCCATGATCATCGGCGAGATCAGGAGGTACCTCAGGGATAACAATCCGATAAGGGTCTCACGTTCTCTCAGAGACATCGCGTACAAGGCGCTCCAGGTTAGGGACACCCTCGTAACGAGGTTTGGACGGGAACCGACGGTGCCGGAGATCGCTCACGAGCTGAAAATGCCCGAGGACGAGGTGGTTTACGCTCTCGATGCCATCCAGGAACCCATCAGCTTGTTTGAGCCCGTTTATCACGACGGAGGTGATCCCATCTACGTGATGGACCAGGTTACGGATTCGAAGGGCGAGGATTCGTCCTGGCTTGAAGGCATTTCTATCAATGAAGCCATATCGAAATTATCCGAACGTGAACAGGCCATAATAAGGATGAGATTCTTCGAGGGGAAGACTCAAATGGAGGTAGCTAAAGAAATAGGAATATCGCAAGCGCAAGTTTCCAGGCTGGAAAAGGGCGCGCTGTTGCGCATGAGAGAGCACATGGGGTAGGAGGTGAACACGAGGTGAGAAAGGGTCTACACCCTATACTGCAGGCTCTGGCCATAGCTGTGGTGGCCGGGATCGTTATGGGCCTAGGCTGGTACATGGCGATAGCTTATTCATCCCAGAGAGCCTATACCCCTGACAACCTGATCCGGCTTCACATTATTCCCAACTCCGACTCCGAGCTGGATCAGGAACTGAAACTATCGGTTAGGGACTGCCTTCTCAGGCGGATCGCGCCCGAGTTAACACCGGAAGAAAGGCGGTCGCCCCTGGTGAAACTGGAAGAGCTTTTGCCCACCGTGGACGCGGTTGCCCGGGAGGTCGCCCGGTCCGCCGGAGTTGATTACGGCGTTTACTCGGAAATCGGGATTTACGAATTCCCCACCGTCAGCTACACCGCAGGTACAAGACAGATCGTGCTGCCTTCTGGCAAATACCTTGCGCTCAGAGTCGTCCTGGGGGAGGGAAAAGGTCGAAACTGGTGGTGTGTGATATTCCCACCCCTGTGCTACCTGGACGTCACCATGCGCCGGCAGGCGATGCCGGACTTCACCTCGATGGCAAAGGAGGAGCTTGAGCGATTTCACGGTCAGGGGATCCCCGCAGATGTCCTGGAACAAATCCATCAGAATGTTCCCACGGAGGTCCGGTTCTTCCTTGCCGAAGTGTTGAAGTCGGGCTGGGACAAGATCGCCGCAGCCATATCCCGCTGGCAGGGACGGGTTTTCCTGTGCCCGGGGCCTTAAGCTTCAAGCGCTCGCCTTTGCATTTGACGAATTGTACCTCCCGAGGATTTCTGCCTATGCCCGGCGCCATATAATGCTTACGGGGGCGTCTTGATTGATAAGGGCATCGGACCTATCCTCCCGGGACGTTATTAACACCGTGGACGGTCGAAAACTAGGAAACATCGTGGATATCGAATTCGACCTCACCTCGGGCCGGATAACCGCCGTCATAGTCCCCGGTCCTGCCAGAGGGTTAGGCATTTTCGGCAGGGGCGATGATTACGTAATCCCCTGGGAAAACGTGAAGAAAATCGGCGAGGACGTGATCCTCGTGGAACTGGCCGAGCGATATTCCCGCCGCCAGCCTCGCTAGCTCCCTCTTTTGAACATGTTATAATCAGCGCGATCGTTGCCATGTCTGATAGGAAAAAACGACCCAACCGCAGGCGGCTGGCAAAGGCGGCCTTCACAGTGATTATTCTAGTACTGGCCTTTTTTCTTCTTCCGTGGCCGGTCATACGTTCCGCCGTCCTTAGGGCCGCAATTCCGCTGGGACTCCCCAGAGAAGGAGCGCTCGAGATCGATGTAACCGGTCGCTGCCTTCTCGCCGGAAGGGAGATCGTGGTAAAAGCCTCTGCCGACGGCGTCCTCCGTTACCTGGTCCGGTCCGGCGAGTGGGTCAGGGCAGGTACGCCTATCTGCACAATCCGATCCGGCGAGACCCGGGAAGTCCTGGAGGAAGCTCTCAGAGCAAGGAGGGAAGAGCTTCAAGCTTTCGACAGAGAAAACTCAAATCAAATCGAGGAAGCTCGCAAGAAGCTGTTAGATGCATATCGCGAAGCCGGGAAGGAGCTCGTGGCGGCTTCCAGGGTCGACGCTCTGCCGGATTTGGCGTTGAGAACGGACCGGGAAGCTCGCGTGCTTTCGGCCTGCGCCGAAATCGCCGAACTCCGCAGCTTCCTGGAATCCCGCGAAGAAAGGAGAAGCGCCATCCTCCGGGAGATCGCCTATCTCGAACAGGCCCTTTCTTGGGCGGAGGTGACGGTTCTGGCGCCGGAGGCGGGAGTGTTTTACAGGCAGGTTGATGGGCTCGAAGGACGGTACTACGGTAGCCGGGAGCCGTCTGCGGCGGATATAAGAGCTTCTTTAGACGAAGCTTTGCGTCCGCGGTCGCAGGGGCCTTTCGACGGTGACCGGGTATCTTCCGGGCAAATCTTGGGGAAGATCGTCCCGGAAGAAATGGTCCGGTTCTTCCTACCAATTCCCACCGAAGACAGACCATCCCTCCAGCAAGGCCAGGCGGTAACTGTGAGAACGACTTCAGCAGCTCTCCCAGGCCGAATCGAACGGGTGATAGACGGAAAGCCTCCCGGGTATTCGGTGATCATAGGAAGCTTCGAACTCGGTCTCTCTGGAACCGAGGGATTCCCTAGGTACCTGGATGTCACCCTTGTGACGTCTTCGGCCAGGGGTCTAATCGTTCCGTCAACCGCTCTCGTACACAAGAACGGGACGACCGGAGTTCTCGTGGTCCAAAAGACCGTGGCGCGGTTTCGGCCCGTTGAAGTAAT
>DUSS01000048.1 GCA_012842495.1 Candidatus Fermentithermobacillaceae bacterium | reverse complement strand
CTGGTTCTTGCACCGCGCCTGATGCTGAACCAGTTTAAACCTGTATTGAAGCAGCCTCCTGACCTCCCTTATTTCCTGTGGCGGTACCCACACAGCAGGAACTGCGTTCATCGCCATCATCTTCGCCGGGCGGGCAGCGTCCACTCTGTCCGTATGCTGCCCTGAACCAAACCGCTTCAACGCCGATGGGTTTGCCAACACCATCTTGCCGCACTGGGGAGACAACACATCGTACAGCTCAAACGCATTCCCCGTCACTTCAACGGCAACCTTACAGTCGGGCCCGAGCATTTTCGCAAGATTAGTCCAGGCATCCCGGTTGTTCTTGAGCCGAAAATGCTTCTCTTTCCCTTCGTGCGGAACCCACTCACAGCCGTGGATATAGTACTTGCGTAGGTCAAGCCCTATGTATCTCCTCATCAACGCCACCGCCTGTGATTTCGTCTGGCACCATCAGGTTGCATACACTTGTCCGGGCTCCGCGGATTCATCATCCGCACCCATGTGGGCTTTGGGCAGGAGGGGGCCCACCAAACACCAGAACGAGCTTCGCCGCCCATGTAAAATCGCGGCGCACCCTCCGCCCTGCACTGGTGCCTGCGCCCACACCGACCATCAAAGATTCGATCCTCCTTCACACGAACCCTCGACTGCTGGTCGGCAGGCGCTGACTTGGCGTCAATCATACCAACACCTCCATCGTCCACTCCTCGAGCGACGGCCTCATTTCCTGCAGCGTAAGGTCTCCATCGTAGCAGGCCCAGAACTCCTCCTGAAAGGTCCGGTTCAGTCTCTCCACGGCGCCGTTCAGTTTCGGGGATCGCGGCGGCAACGTGAAAAGCTTGATTCCCAACTCCTTGCACGCTCGCTCGAAGTCTCCGTAAAACTCGCTCCCTCCATCGACCTGCACACCACGAATCTCAAACGGGCTCGCTCTGATGAGTTCCTCCAGAAACTCCCTGGCCAGAGATGACGTCGCCGCCCTCCTCACGTCCGCGAAGCCCCATTTCGATACCACGTCTGCTGCAGTGAACTGCTTGAAGACACAGCCCGGTTCCGGACGCACGTCCATCGTATCGATCTGCACCAGGTCCCCCGGTTCTTTCACCTCATAGTCCGGAGGCTTGCGTACGGCGTAATCCCGCTTCCTTGGAGTCCTCCTGACCTTGACCTTCTTCACCGGTTCCTTCAGCACTCCCCGTCGCTTGAGATATGCAAGGATTCGCCCCACCGTGGACTCGGAAACCTCAAAGCCTCGCTCCCTTACAAGCACCACCAGTTTCGCCTTGCCCCAGGCCGGAAACTCCCCCCTTAACTTCCTCACCGCCTCGATGAGTTCCACCGACCATTTGGGCTTGCGGACGTTCTTCGGCCTTCTGCTCCTGTTCTCCAGGCTTTTCAGGTTCCGCGGGTCGAATCTCTTCTTCCACCTGTAGTACGTGGACCGGGATATTCCAAACCGCCTGCAGGACACGGTTACGGGGTGCTTCTTTGCAAACTCGAGAAAATCCAGACGCACCTTAGCTTCTCTGGAGATGTCCTTTATTCTTGCCAGTTCTTTTACCCGGTACGGGAGGGCCGTACCGGTGTTCATGGAAACTCCCGTACCAGTATGAGTAAAATCTCTGTGGGTCGATAGAAGGCAAAAAGGGCGACAAGCCGTGAACCCCGAAAGTGTTAAGGTTGTACGCAAACACAAAAGGGCTTCTCGCAGTGATAGGTGGTCGCCAGACAATCGGGATTTCCTTCGAGGACCTGGAGTTAGGGGTATTTTGGAACGTTCGAGCAGCTTTCATAGAGGTTATGTAAGAGATCCTGAAGGTTCTCGACGAGATCGCTTACGAGCTACGTGACCAGAGCCGTTACGTGGTGAAAGACATCCGGAAGGGTACCATTGCCACGCTGCTCGGGGATGTCGAGTATTGCCGGAGGTATTACTTCGATAGAAAGACGGCTGGATACGTGTATCTGTTGGACGAAGCATTGGGTATGGGCAGGGGAAGGATTAGCCCCGGTTTGGCCGTAGTGGCGGCGATTCAGGCGGTGATCGGGCCTTCCTACCGGGCCGCAAGAGACGGTTTGAAACAGCTTTACGGGCATCAGGTGGTCAGTCACGAGACCATTCGGCAGTTGATATTGCGGCTGGGAGAGTTTCTGGAGAAAGAAGAAGCGGGCAAACGGGAAGAACCTCAGGGTAAGAGGCGAGTTCCGGTACTTTTTGTGGAGGCGGACGGATACTGGGTGTCCATGCAGAGGGAGAAGGACCGGAAGGTTCGTATGATGGTGTCCCACGAAGGGTGGCAACCCAGGACGCCCGGGAGCGATGAGTACGAACTGGTCAACAAGTCACACTACCTGGAGACAGACATGCAAGGCGAGGACTTCTGGGATAATGCCAGCCGCCATCTTTGCAGCGTGTACGACATAGACGAGAAGACTCTGGTGATAATCAACGGGAACCGGGCGAAATGGATCCGCAAGGGTGTCGAGTACTTCCCGAACGCCATCTACCAGGTGGACCGGTATCACCTGAAGAGGGAGGTGGGGGACCTGCTACGCGACACCCGACATCTGGAGGAGGGGCTTGCAGCGGTTGACGGTAGCGACGTACAGG
>DUSS01000047.1 GCA_012842495.1 Candidatus Fermentithermobacillaceae bacterium | reverse complement strand
CCGCTCAGGTCCGAAGCTTGACTCCACACGGCCGGGATCTGCCCGAAGATCACCTGGAGCGGGAGTCCCGACGCAGCGAGGATGAACGACCCCACGACCAATTTGGGATCGACCGTCGCGGCAATGTCCTTGAGCTTGGACATGGCGAGGGTCGGTGAAGCCAGGATTGAAAGCACGCCTGTCTGGGGCTCTATGCTGACTGCCTGGAGGAAAGAGCTCATACCCGACTCGATTGCCTTCCACACTCCGATATAATCCAGAGCGCCGATGAAAGCAAACACGACTGCGGCAGACGGGATGAGTAGAAGGAACATCAGCTCCGCGCCCTCTCTGGCGCCCCCGAAGATCGTGTCCATTATCTTCGTGGTCGGGGTCATCCGGGGGATGTCCGCGAACTCGACGGCTTTGGTGTTCCTCCAGATGGTCTTGGACGGAACCAGCGGGACGAGGATGAGGGGCACGAACAACCCGATGATGATGACGGGAAAAGCCCATACCTTAGCCGCGCTCAGAGCAATCAGCCCAAGCATGAACGTGGAGAACGACTGCTGGGACTGGACCATCGTACAAATGGCAATTTTCTGCTCGTCCTTCGTAGCCTTGGCTTTCTTTAATACGGGTCCGCTAATGCGACCTGCTGCGTTGATGTCACCGAGGATGTTGTAAACGCCGGGGACCACGACTGCCGGGTTTACACCGATAAGCTTTGCCAGAGGCATGAAAACTCGAAGAAGGGCATCGGTGAGACCCAATCTCTCGAGAATGCGCCCGGTCATGACGGAACAGATAATGGCCGTGCCCAAAGTTCCGACCAGGTACACGTCGGACACGATGCCTTTAGCTCTCTTGACCATGGCGTCGAAGACCCCACCGATAAATCCGGGGTTGACGAAGAGTCCCACGAGGGAAAGTACCAGTACCACAAGACCTACTACCTCTACCCGCGAAAGCTTCTTCCGGGTCTTTTCGGTGGTCGTAACCTGCGTGCTCACTCCGGTACCTCCTTTTCGGTTGGTTTTGATGCATTAAACCGTTGGCGGCTTTTCCTGAATGCTTTCCGTATCTACGGTAACCGGCCCATTTCCAACCGGACGCCTGCCTCATCGCCTTCTCTCCGGCAGTAAAAACCTCTCTGCCATCTCAGCTGCGTACTCTCTTATCCTGCGGTTCCCGGCATTGGCCAGCGGTGTAGCGGTGACGCGCTCGCGAAGGAGAAACACCTCGACATCCGGAAGCAGCCGGCTCAGGGCGAACGCCAGGGGCAGACCGTTTTCGAATATCTCCATGGCGTGGGTGTTCCCGCAGATGAACGTGAGGCCCTTTTCCCTCGCCGCTTCAACCAGTGGATGGTCAGCTTTTACCCTGCTGATGGATGCTATCACCGTGTCGATGTCGGGGTGTTCCCTGAGCGCCTGTTCGAGGTGGGCTACTGTGAATCCGGTGTGCGGGTAGATGTGGAGGATTACCTTGACCGGGGAAGATTCGCTTCCGTTCAAAATGTGGGGGCGGGTACATACGTTGGTCTCCCGTATGTCGGGGACCCCCCTCACCCTCTTTTCCGCGTCCAGGATTTCGGATTCTTCCGCTATGCCGGAGAACTCATCCAGCCGCCTTATGATGTCCCCCGCCGTCTTCACTTCGGGCAGGGCGCGTCCCACGTTCATGATGTTGCCCGGCACTCCACCGTAAGCTATATCCACGCGAAAAGATTGATGGCCATGGATGAACGCTAGGCCCGGGTGCAACCCGTGAAAAGCTTCGTGGAGTTCGAACACCGATATCCCGTACAGGGACAGGTAGTTCTTGAGGGGCACGCCGCCCGAGTTGGCCGCATCCGCGATGGGATGATGACAGACCACCGCGTCGATTCCCACGCCGCAGCAAAGCTCCAGCTGCGATTCGGTCAACGTCATTGAAACACCCATTCTCCTGACTAGGCCGTCAGGGTTGCCGAATACAAGTCCTGGGGTTTCGGTTATAGCTTTCCCCGGGATGTTGGATGATTTCGTGACCACGAAAGGCGAGTGGCAACGGTTGACGTAACCGGTCCCTTTTATCACGCGCCCGCCGGTGATCCTGTCGAGAGCTTCCAACACATCCAGAACGGTGACCCCGCCCGTGACACCCCGTACCGCCGTTTCGGGAGCTACTCCTTCCACCGCAGGGTGAAGCTTTT
>DUSS01000046.1 GCA_012842495.1 Candidatus Fermentithermobacillaceae bacterium | reverse complement strand
TAAGGACCGCAGCCACGGCTTCTCTTGCGAGAGAATTCCTGAGGGAGCTGGTGAGTATAGCCCCGTTCAAGATACGGGCCATTCAAGTGGATGGAGGCAGCGAATTTTGCGCAGAGTTTGAGCAAGCACGCAAAGAAATGGGCATCCTGCTTTTCTGCTTGCCTCCCAGATCTCCCAAGTTGAATGGGGCGGTAGAGAGACTGCACCGGACGTGCGAAGAGGAATTCTGGAACTGCTATGACGGAAGCCTGGTGCTTGAAGAGCTCAGGCCAGCGCTCAAGCAGTGGACCCATCGGGTGTATAATCGCATTAGGCCACACCAAGCCCTGGGATATGTCAGCCCCGTTCAATACCTTGAGTCTCTCGGCTACTTGGTTGGTGTCTCACATGTCGCGAACTAGTACACGGCCTTGCTTCCCGGTCGTAAAACGGATATGATGGCCCTGGACGAATCTGCGAACAGGAGACACTGCAGTGTCTACATTCGGAAAGTGGCTAAGAGAAACAAGAATAAAGCGCGGTTTTTCGGTGCGCAAGCTAGCTATGGCCGCAGGCATAGGCGAGGCTTATCTTTCCCAGATCGAGACCGGGCAGCGAGGCGTCCCGTCGGCAAGGATTTTGAAAAAACTCGCCGGTCCCCTTGGCGTCACCGAAGAAGAGATCATGAGGAAGGCCGGCTACCTGGAACCGTCCGAAAAGTCGCCTGCAGTAGACTGGACCTACAGGTTTCCCCCCGACCTCCAGGAGTTCATCCGTAAGGAGACCCAGGAAGGTTACGTTTACTTGCGACTCGCAAGAGACATTCGGGAGAAGGACATCGATCCGCTGGACGTTCAGGCCGTCATTGAGGCTCTCCAGGCGGTGCGCAAGCGGTGGCGGGCACAGTAGCGCCGAGGCAACTTTGGTAGAAAAACCGCAACCGACCAACGGACCTCTGAAGAGCAATCCCAATCCTGAATGCTCATCTTCGCCGAAAGGAGACGATTAGCATGGCAAGAGAACGTCGCACCAATAGTAGCGAACATCCGTTCCGGCTCCGCACCGTGCACGCCGGCATGGTGCTGCCGAAATGGGTCGATGCCGTTGTGCTCCGCTCGCGTGACAGGGTCTTCATCTACACCAACACTCTCGCGCCCCTCGAGGAGCGGAAAGCCTTGGCGGCTCGTGAACGCGCGTACGTTCTCGCTCACCCGAATGGCCCGGGGGTGCCGTTTACGGTGCTCGAGGCACCTCAGAGCCCTGCCGTGCAGAAAGAGGTCGTTAGCAGCGTTGGTGCAGTCCTGGTGCAACCGGAACAGCATCAGCGAGCACAAAATGATGTGTAATACTAGACCGGCCTGAGCGGCGTGCCAGCGTAGAGCACATATTGACACGTCATAGGGGGACATGGCACACGTGCCCCGAAACTCACATTCACAAGGTCAGAGGTTCAAATCCTCTGCTGCCCACCAGCGTAACCGAGAAATCAGTGCCGCTCTCCATCTTTACTGACAGCTACCTGACAGCTATCAGATTCCAGACCGCTTCCGCGGGCGCAGAACATCTCATCCATCGCCACTGCAACGTGCTCCAACATGTTCGGCACAACGTGCGAATACGTGTCCAGGGTTACCGCACTTCGCGAATGACCCACCTGCACCTGAACAAGTCATCTGCGTTCCACACGGCGGCGTCTGCCCGTGCCTGAAGGAGAGCGAGGGGTATTTGCATGTAGCCTACGTCTACGGGTTCCACCGGGAGGTCGGCAAACTCCGCTTTGGTCAGCGTATACTGGTCTATTGAGTCCCAGTCTACACAAACCTTCATCCTGGGAAAAACTCTTCCTTGGTGCCCTCGGGCATCAAAATGACGTGGGTTGAAACGTGGCTTCCGAGGCCAAACCCACACCATTGTCATCGCCGGTGGTAAGTTGACCCCGTGGAGGTGCGGACAAAAACCTGGACTCGAAATGAGACAGGAGGATGCCCGTGTACACACTGGAAGACCGGATGAGGGCGGTTAATCTCTACCTTAAGTATGGCGGCAACTCGTCCGCTGTTCGACGGGAATTAGGCTATCCGACGAAGAACGCACTGAAACAGTGGGTCAAGGAGTACGAGACCACAGGCGTGCTTCACGATGGATATCGCACTCGCACACCTAAGTACTCGAAAGAGCAGAAACAGGCTGCGGTGGACTACTACTTGGAACATGGCCGGAGCCTGCGCCGGAGCATCCAGGCTCTGGGTTACCCGAACCGGGAAACGCTCAGGCAGTGGCTCGAGGAGGCGATACCGGACAGGCGGGGGCTGCGCGGAAGAAGGTCACTTCAGCCGAAGGTAGAACTCACCTCTGAGCAGAAAGAGGAGGCCGTCCTTGACTTTTGTTTCCGGGACGGCCCGGCCAAGGAGGTAGCGGCGAAATACGGCGTCAGCCGCGCTGCCTTGTACAAGTGGAAGAACGCTCTGCTCGGGAAGGAGTCGCCGTTGAAGAGAAGCAAACGCAAGGAATCCAAACTCAGCGATGACAAAGACGCGTTGATGGTCAAGGTGGAGTCGCTCAAGGAGCAGGTAGAGAAGTTGGAGAAACAGGTCCAC
Source organism: Candidatus Fermentithermobacillaceae bacterium (assembly GCA_012842495.1). GTDB lineage: Bacteria > Bacillota > Sulfobacillia > Fermentithermobacillales > DUSS01 > DUSS01. Next base: position 8,718 of record DUSS01000046.1, on the reverse strand, counting down.
CGGCTTCAACTTGAACGGGATGTCTTGGAAGTGACGGCGGAAATCCTAAGAAAAGACCCGGGCGCCGATCCGGAGAAGCTGACCAACCAGGAGAAGGCAACACCGATCGGCGCCCTGAGGGAGAGGTATCCCCTGAATGAGCTGTTGGAGTGTCTTGCCATGCCCAAGAGCAGCTACTTCTATCATTGCGCTGCCCCATCCATGCCGGACAAGTATTCCGAGCTCCGCGAGCGCGTGCGCGCTGCCTTCGCGCTTGCCGGTGGGCGATATGGTTACCGGCGGATTCACGCCGTTCTCACCAGAGACAATAAGACCGTGTCCGAAAAGGTAGTGCGCAGGCTCATGCGTGAGGAAAACCTCGTCGTGGTTGGCTGCAAGAAGCGCAAATACAACTCCTACAAAGGGGAGATCAGTCCCCCAGTGCCCAATCTCATTGAGCGCGACTTTCACGCTGACGCCTCCAATGCGAAGTGGCTCACCGACCTTACGGAGTTTCCGCTCCCTGCCGGCAAGGTCTACCTATCACCGATGATTGACTGTTTTGACGGCATGGTGGTCAGTTGGAGTATCGGAACCAGCCCTGACGCAGGGATGGTGAACTCCATGCTGGATAACGCGATATCGACGCTGGCTGAGAATGACCGTCCTGTGGTCCACAGCGATCGTGGCAGCCACTATCGCTGGCCAGGCTGGATTGACAGGATGGAAGCCGCTGGTCTCACCCGCTCGATGTCCAAGAAAGGTTGTTCCCCCGATAACGCCGCGTGCGAAGGCTTCTTCGGACGACTAAAGAATGAATTGTTCTACGGGAGATCGTGGGCCGGAGTCAGTGTCGAGGAATTCATCGGCGGACTCGATAGATATGTGCACTGGTACAATGAGAAGCGCATCAAGATATCGCTGGGCGGAAGGAGCCCAATGGAATACAGGCAGAGCTTAGGCTATGCTTGATAAAGTCCAAGAAAATGTCCGCACCCCCAAGGGGTCAAAATCGCGTCGGCGTTGACACCATATTTGTAAGTCCGGATCACGGTCGCAAAGCACCTCGCCGGAGAGTCGTGAACAGACGATGAAATCGTAACGTCCGGCTTTGAGGCCATTCGCGCGTGAGAGCACCCCCCGCATGAATGTAAGGGCAAAAGGGACGTTGCAGCGTGCGAATGAGTATTTCAGAGCTGTTGCAAAACCTTCGCATCGCCTAGTATATGGCAGCGCCTTGGCCCCGAAGACTACTTCCCGTCCCGCGACCTGCCACAACCGTGGGCATTCGATCGCTTCGATGTGGGTTCCCTTCTGTCCCCTGGGTTCGAGTCGTACTGCCCCTATCTCCTCAAGGGTCTTCAGTGCTGCTTGTACCGTACCGTGGCCCACGTGGAACTGGATGGCATAGTCGGCGATCCGGGGGATCCTATCGCCCACTCGAGATTTGAGAAGCTCCTTTGCCAAGTGGGTCGCGACTATCCCTCGTTTGCTCAGTAGGCTCTGACGTACCACGGTCACCTTGTTTCCCCCTTTTCGCTAAGGTGTCTGCAACCATTATTGCTTACATATCGGAGCGCCAGCCTTTTTCGCTGCACTCGGCAGAGAACCGAAACTTCAGTCCGACGATATTGCGTCTGTCAGTTTGAGGAGTCTCTTGCAAGTCTTAGGAAGACCTCCATTGAGACTGCAGCGGGTAACGGAGGTGAACGCCGGACAAATTCATCGAACTCGGTTGGTGGAACGGCGTAGCAATTCAAGGGCCGGATCCGGCTCGGGTTTGGACGCTAATTTGTCCATGGAGGACGCCACAAAAGACACCAGTAAGCGCACCGAAGCTGAAACGTAACCACGTCCCGGCTGCATTCGAATCTAGGCCCAACGGGTCTCCCTGGTCCCATTTCGACCATAACCGAAACTCGGCAAAGGCAACCTTCTTTCAGAAGAAGGGAAACCTGTCCACAGCCCTTGGACTCCTCTCCGGATTCATGGTACAGTAAAGAAGGGAATCATCACCAGCCAGAGGAATAGGTGAAAAGGTGTACCGCATGTGCCTGGAGATCACGTGTTCATAAGTTACGCGTCCGAGGACAAACCCCTTGCGGCTTGGCTCGCCATGCGCCTGATTTCAGAGGGGTACATGGTGTGGATGGACGGTCTTAAGCTTTTGGGCGGGGAGTCTTACCCAGTCGATATCGACGATGCTCTCAAGAACGAAACCGCATACGTGCTGGCACTTGTGTCGAGGCACTCGATTAAGAAACCTAACCCACTAAAGGAACGCACTTTGGCATTAAACATAGCTAAGGAGAGGGGCTGCGATTTTCTGATTCCGTTAAACGTGGACGGATTATCATCAACGGAATTGGACTGGATGATTTCGGATATTACGTTTATCCCATTTTACGAGAGCTGGGCTGTAGGTTTCCAAAGACTACTTAAGAAGCTCGAATCACTTGGTATCCCTAGGACAGTCAACAAGGGGTCACTATGCAACTGGTTTACTGCCTTGTCCAAACCGGAACCTGCGAACGAGAGACTCTGGTCGAACCTTCTTCCGGTCATTCGTTTGCCCGAAAAGCTCATTCGAGTTAGTTTCGATGCAACAAAAACCAGTCATGTGCCTCAAAGCGACTGGATTCACTGCAGGCAAGGAGAATCTATCTGGTCATTCGCTCCACCTCCTGAGCAACTCAAGTTGGACCCGGTAGACTACAGGGAAATAGATTGGAACGGTTCCCTTACGCGCGAGACGACGGCTCTTCGGAACATCGTAACTTTTTTAGTCTCCGCACACCTTGTGTCCTATTTCAAGGCTAAAGGGATGGGATATGTCAAAAGGCAAGACCAAATACTGTACTTTAAGACCGGCCAGCTAGAGAAAGACGAGCTGTGCTACGTCGATCCGCGCAACAAGAAAAAGAGGCGCCTGAAAGTCGTTGGAGAGCGTTTCCGCTCGACCATTAAATGTCATGTTGGCTTTGGATTTCGTCTCTTCCTTCTGGAGTTTCCGCAGCCACTATTGGCTGTAACGCCAAGTCTGGTGGTAACCGATAGACGAAACCAACTCTTACCTCGTAGGAGAGCTTTTCGTCTGGAGAGATACCTAAGGTCCAGAATGTATAACGAAGAATGGCTTGACAGGCTTCTTGCTATTACTTATTGGATGTCGAGCGGTAGCGAAGTTATCAATGTCTCGACTGATAACCGGTACGACATACTGATCTCCACAGTTCCATTGACGTTTAGATACCCTTCAGGCGTGTACGAAAATGAAGCGTTGCCCGATGACATTGGGAGTGTAGAAAGCATTGGAACAACTCCTTGTACTCGATGAACCTCTTCTGGAATTTGCACATGGCCAGAAGGTACCGAGACCGCACGACGGCCTCGCGATGTTCGGACCGTATGATTCCGACCTCCCGTCACATCCGGCTATCATCTCGTATGGGGTCATTGGTACTCCTCAATCATTGAAGGCGTTTGAGTCTTTCTCGGCTCGAATTCGTTGCCCGATAGTAGACCAGGAAAATCAAGTCCTCTGGCCGCCATTTCCCGGCTTTGATGTAGCGTTCCAATCCTTGCTCCCGCCTCAACCTACTGCTCGCTGTATACTTGATGCCGAAATGCTGACGGCAGAATGCAAGTACGCGGACCCGCTTGCCCGGGTGGCAGCGGTCGTGGAACGATACCTCCAGGCTATCGAGGTGATGGCAAAACGGGACGAGCAAATTCATGTCATAATATGTCTTGTGCCTGACGAAGTATACACGAGTTGTCGATCTCTGTCTGGAACTCCCAGGGCTGGGCATGGACGAGTCAGTAGGAGAAGGACACCGACCACACCGACGGGTCAGCTGCAGCTCTTTCAGAGTATCGAAACTGACGAGTACGGCCTGTCTCCTGATTTTCGCAGGCAATTAAAGGCACGAGCCATGAAGTTTGGCATCCCAATTCAGATAATCCGCGAGTCAACTCTCTGTCTACCAAACATCGGACCACCTAGCGCACGCAGGCTGACACCCCTTTCAGACCGAGCCTGGAAACTTGGTGTTGCTTTGTATTACAAAGCAGGGGGGAAACCCTGGCGGCTAGCTAGCGCACGCCCCGGGGTATGCTACATCGGACTGGCTTACAAGAGGACTACCATCGATGTCTGTTCCAATACTGCGTGCTGCGCCGCGCAGGTCTTTCTAGATTCGGGTGATGGAATCGTCTTTATGGGACAAGTTGGCCCGTGGTATTCCCCGAGAAACAAGGAGTGTCACCTTAGTGCCGATGCAGCTTACGACCTTATGTCGGGTGTTCTTGAAACTTACTCCGAAATGGAAGGTCAGCCTTTGACCGAAGTCTTCCTGCATTGTCGCTCGTCGATCAGCGAAGAAGAGTTTCAAGGGTTCAGGAAGGCGTGTCCTGAGAGAGTAAAGCTTGTAGGGATCCGCGTTAAGCAGGAACCTGAAATCCGGCTTTACCGGGAAGGTTGCTGGCCTGTTCTCCGTGGTACGCTGTGGCTAAGCAGTGCTCGAGAAGCTTATCTTTGGACACATGGCTATAAACCGTGTCTCCAGACGTACGATGGGTTGGAAGTACCAGTTCCTCTGAGAATCACAATTCAACATGGGGATGCAGACCCGATCCAAGTCGCATCCGACATTCTGGGGCTCACCAAACTCAACTACAATTCTTGCATTCTGGGTGACGCCCAGCCTGTAACAATACGTTTCTCCGACGCTGTTGGAGATGTCCTTGTAGGAAATCCGGCAGTAAACAAGCGAAGCCATAAATTCAAATTCTACATCTAGGTGCTTAAGTGGAGCGGATTCTGCCTATTTCGGCATGGCACCCTCAAGAAAGGCGCCCCAGATATCGGATCCTCCCTGTTTCTGAGTTTTGGCCGTCCTGTCAAGCGTCAGTCAATTCATCCGGGCTGGGCCAGCTAATTCACCCGCCCCAGCGACCCGAGTAGCGTCCGGTATGCTGGTGTAAAATCCAGAGAGCATGGCCCTTAGAAGCAGGAGAGGCCATCCTGCCTCTGGTAGATGAGTAGATGTGGAATCAAACATTACCAGGAGGGATAGGGATGGCCCAGTACCAAGTTACCATAGATGGCGAGATCCTGCAGCAGTTATTTGTTAGGGATGACGGCCTTGCTCGCCTGGTTGAGCAGGTGATCAACCAGATACTGGAGGCTCAGGTTACGGAGCAGCTGAAGGCTGCGCCGTATGAGCGTACTGAGGAACGGCAGGGGTACCGCAACGGGCACCGACCGAGACTGTTCAAAAGTCGGGTCGGCGAGCTGAACCTGCAAGTCCCCCGGGTACGGAAGGGCAGTTTCTCGACTGACCTTTTCGAACGCTACCAGCGGAGCGAGCAAGCTCTGCTTCTTGCCATGGTGGAAATGGTGGTAAACGGCGTGTCCACCCGGAAGGTGCGGGCGGTGGTAGAGGAGTTGTGCGGTACGGAGTTTTCGCGGTCGACCGTGTCGGAGCTGTGTAAGAGGCTAGATGAGATAGTCCGGGAGTGGAATGAGCGCGACCTGGGTGAGAGGCTGTATCCCTTTCTGCTGGTGGATGCCATGGTTATCCGGGTGCGAAAGTGCGGCAGAGTTCGCCTTTGCAGCGTACTGGTGGCGACCGGGATAAACCAGGACGGTTATCGTGAGGTTCTTGGTTTAATGATCGGGGACAGCGAGTCTCGAGAGAGTTGGTACGAGTTTTTTGACTGGTTGAAGGGTAGCGGGCTGAGATGGGTTGACCTGGTGGTCTCCGATGACCACAAAGGTCTTGTGGAGGCGATCGAGACCTGCTTCCAGGGAGCAACCTGGCAGCGGTGCCAAATACACTTCGTCCGCAACATTCTCGATGCGTGCCCCAAGTCTCTGGAGAGGGAGTTTTACCAGCATCTGCGACTGGTATTTGATGCTCCTGATTTCCTGATTTGGAGACGGCACGCCGGCTGAAGGATGACCTTCTTCAGACTTATGCCGAGAGCGCTCCGAAGGCAGTAGAACGTCTGGAAGCGGGTTTTGAGGACTCATGGCTGTGATGGCTCTTCCCGAGCGCTACCAGAAGCGTCTCCGGACGACCAATGGAGTCGAACGGCTGAACCAGGAGATCCGCCGGCGGGAGCGAGTCATTCGCATCTTCCCCAACGAAGACTCCGCGTTACGGTTGCTCGGTGCGGTGCTCATGGAGATAGACGAGAACTGGAGTACCGGGCACTGGTATTTCGACATGTCGGAGTATTGGAGGTGGAAGGCAAGTACGGAAAGAGACGATACCAAGAGTCTCAACCTCCAGTTGGAGGCGGTGTAAGACCTATGAGTATCTACCAGAGGCGGTTTTCACACCGAATTTCGGACTTGACCGCAACGCATGTACGGTGGTGAACAGAACCCTTTTCCTTGCCATGCAGGCTTTCAGGCCGAGGGCGATGGCAAGGTGCGTTTTCCCCGTACCGCTCGGTCCAACCAGGACTATGTTCTCTGCCCTGTCCAGGAACCCCAGTTCGGCCAACTCCTTGATTGTTGCCACCGGGATGGAAGGCTGGAAGTCGAAGCAGCCAATATGTAAGATTCCGTGACCGTAGAGGGAGCAGTGCTTCATCTCCCCGCTTGCTGAGCAGCCATTTCAACCCAAGTGCCCAGATTGTTATAACCATCATCGAGTACCCAGTCATAAACCTTAAAAACCTCTGAGAATTGTCCGAACTGCGTGGCTTTCAAAAAGTCGTACCTAATAGAGCTAATTGAAACCGAAGGAACATCCTCGTATTGGCGCCACCCATTCGTTGTACACTCGAGGAGCCAGATGCCTCCTTGGCGCCAATCAATATCAAAATACAGGTAATCAAAAGGATTAGGTCCCGCCGAATCAAGATCTCCATATTTGTCAGGTATGTTGTGAATATAGATACCAAGAAGGCCGTTTCCTCTCTCAAAGCTCTTTGCGATTTCATACCGTACCCAGCGTCGTGAAAAAGTCTCCCTGCCTATCAGCACGGCAGTAACCGAGGTGTACTCAAGTCCGGCATTTATCAACCGCTTTATGGTCAAGTCTCCTTCTCTTTTTGTCCTTTCCCATAAGGATGCATCAAAGAACCCAGCTTCCTCTCGGTCCTTCTGAGTAGCCCAACTGTTTCTGACCACGTTAGCCCGAAAACCGGCAACATCCCGGTAATGAAATGCAAAGTATACCCTCCTGGCCACGCTAAAGTTCCCTCCTCGTTGATATTCGAATCTCCGGGCATCCTATTGTCCTGCTTACGTTCCGACAAGCTCACAGGCGGGAGATGCCTCCGGTCCCACATCCGCTTACATAAAGCAACTGAAAATAACCGCACTGAGTACGCATCCGTGAACTGCAACCACTGACGGACAAAACAGCGTTTGAAACAACGAACCCACCTCTCGGTGATACGGGCTCGTGTCCATGTTAAAACATGTAAACGGTTGCTTCGCAGCCATTTTTCTTACGACATCGTTGTATAGCGCCCGGAATAGCCGTTCCTGTCTCAAGTAGTAAGCGTCAAGTCCCCAAAAGGCCAGCGCGGGCAGGAAGGAGACGACCACTCCTCCTAAGCCGTGTCCACGCAAAGCTGTAAGAAACGCTACTAGTGATACCGACCAACCTTTTGCTAAAAACGAGTTGTTGGCCATTCTCTGGATAACGAGTTGGATCATTTGCAAGTATTCGCTAACGCTATCTTCCATCTCCATACTTCATCTCCCTCGCATTCATGGGTCTTGCAATTTGTCTTGTGAACTGGCTAAACGGGTTACGTTTCAATCAGGTTACACGAGTGCACATGCATTGCGCGCGGTTTTTTGGACAAGGCTCTGACTATACATTCGCTCTGGGCCAGTCTGCTACCTGCCGTTGGCATGAGGGTTTTCGCAACACCTCTAGTGGTGTTCTGTAACCCAAACGCGCAACGAGCCACCACTTCTTGAATTCCTCAACGAACCTGTCGATGGCTGGCGCGCTCAGCCATGTTTTGAATCTATTGGCCCAGATGACCTGCTCTTTAAGAGGCCTGATGAAGCACTCCCCTACTGCGTTGCTTTCAAAGATTTCGTACTAAGCAAGCCGGGTTCATTCCACAGCAGGAACCGCGTTCGTCGCCATCATCCTGGGCCAGGCGGGCAGCATCGACCTTGTCAGTATGCCGCCTTGAGTCGAGTCGCTTCAGCGCTGATGGGTTCGCCAGCACTATCCTGGTGCAGTGGGGAGACAGCACATTGTAGAACTCAAACGCATTCCTGGCCACTCTAACGGTGAGCGTCAAACTATCCCCACCTGGCCTTGCGCTGCTGAGTGAAAGATAATCTCCGCGAACCTACGTAAATCGGGGAGGCTCACTGCGATGACCAAGACTCAGCAGCAACGGCGCCAGCAGTGGCAGCAGTGGATAGCGGGGTACAGAGCCAGCGGTCTTAGCGCCAGGGAGTGGTGCGCGTCCCACGGGGTAAATCCTCACCGGCTGTGGTACTGGCTGCGGCGTTTCAGGACGGAAGAGGAATCGGGCTCAACTAAGTGGCTGCCGGTAGACCTGAGCGGTGTGGAAACCAAAGGACAAGCTGAGGGCCTGGTGCCGCGCTGGCGCCCAGCTAGTAACTGTCCAAGGGACTCCTGGGACACGAAAAGCTTGAAACCACGGCGATCTACACGAAAGAGACGAAGGCATGCTTGCGACGGTCGAACGGCTAAATTAAGGCGGCTGTTGAAGTCCAACCCGGTT